>CAZWJA010000001.1:0-99099 GCA_964634445.1 uncultured Candidatus Saccharibacteria bacterium
ACTTATCCACAGTTTTAAGCTAAATCTTTGACAACTACTTCGCAAAATGATACGTTGTGACTAAGTGTAGAGACAAAACACTGGAAGCCTTGGGAGAGGCGTAATAAAAACAAAATGGCGGATGTACCAGAGAAACAAATAAAAAGAATGCGCAGTCTTATTCAAGAGGCTGAGACTAGTCTTGCAGCAGCTAAAGAGTTGCTGATTAGTTTGGTTGGTGATGACGCAGTCATCACAACTAATGTAAAGGACGACAATCTCGGAAAGATTATAGAAGGCGTATTTGACGGCCAGAACATGGTCGGAAGTGACGGAAAAACATATCCAGTGCCTGCAAACTATGCCAGCAAGTCCAAGCTTGTCCAGGGCGATATCCTTAAACTTACTATAGCCGATGATGGAACATTCCTTTATAAGCAAATAGGTCCAATTGCCCGCAAGCAACTTGTCGGAACTCTAGAACTTAAAGATGGGCACTATCTTGTAAATGTAGCTGACCATTCATATAGAGTATTACTTGCCAGTGTTACGTACTTCAAAGCTAAGCCAGGCGACCAAGTTAGTGTAAACGTTCCTGAAGAAGACGAAAAAGCCGAATGGGCAGCACTCGAAGCAGCGCTCTAGTAGATGTTTAAAAATAGAATTTTAATTATTAAAATTACTTTATTATTTGTATTTATTATAGGAGCTGCCATAGTTATTCCTATCAGTAATACTAGGTATACATTTGGATGTCCATATCAAGGTGAAGTTAAGACTCATTATTCCTTGTTAAAACAAGAATCAGAAAAATTCAATGAATTGCCTGTAATTAGTGGCACCGAATCGGATATCATGCCGGGTGGACCAATTAGGTGTTTTGAATTTAAAGCAAAATTATATATTCTTTAACTAATACAACAGCATAAGCCGCTTAGTTCGGATATAATTAATAAGCTATGGGGCAGGCGTTATACCGAAAATATCGGCCTAAATCTTTGAAAGAAGTCATTGGGCAGGAGCATATTACTGATACTCTCAGTAATGCTATTGCTGCCGGCAAAATTAGCCATGCCTATCTTTTAACCGGTCCACGCGGGGTAGGCAAGACCTCTATCGCTCGAATTCTTGCCCACGAGGTCAACGGTCTGACATACGAAGACCTAATCAGCCATCTAGACATAATTGAAATTGATGCAGCCAGCAACCGCAGGATAGATGAAATCAGGGAACTGCGGGACAAGGTCAACATACTGCCAACTAATGCCAAATACAAGGTCTACATAATCGACGAAGTGCACATGATGACGAGGGAAGCCTTTAATGCATTATTAAAAACCTTGGAGGAACCGCCAGCTCACGCCATTTTCGTACTAGCAACGACTGAGGCACATAAATTGCCGGAAACAATTGTCAGCCGAACTCAGCATTTTTCTTTTAAACCGATTAAAGCCGATGTCTTATTCAAACACCTCAAGTCAATTGCTAAGAGCGAGAAGATCAAGATATCCGACGACGCTCTAAACCTAATTGCCGAGCATGGTGATGGCAGCTTTAGAGACAGTATCAGCTTGCTGGACCAAGCAAAAAGCCTGAATGACGATATTAACCTACAAAACGTCCAGCAGCTACTAGGCATAGCACCAGCAAAAGCTATTGAGAATCTATTAGAAGTTTTAATCTCTGGCAATCCAAAAGAACTATTTAATTCGCTTCATGATATGCGCGAGCAAGGACTGCAGTCGGCAATCATTGCCAAACAACTTAGCCAATCTTTGAGAAATACTATCCTGACAGATCCAAACTTCCAAAGCTTATCTAGCACTAAACTACTCTATGACCTGCTGGAGATTCCTGCCAGCAGCCAGCCGGATCGTAAATTAGAAATAGTTCTGCTTGAATATATCTTTTCCAACTCGCCGAAGGATGCACAAATCCAAACTGTCAAAGGTCAAAAAGTTAATACCGATAACTTTGTAGAAGAAAAAACCAGCGTTATACCTGCTCCCTCACCAAAACCAGCTATTAAGCAGAAAAAGTCAGAAAACAAGAATGATTCAACTGAACAGAACGAATCGAAAAACGTCGATACGGCTGATGAGAAAATCAGCTTTACGATTGAAGTCTGGCCAATGATAGTAGCTCAGGTAAAGAAAACCAACAACACGCTTTATGGAATACTCAGAATGGCTGAAGCCAACTTTGAAAACGATGTTCTGACGCTCAGCTTTAACTTTGCATTTCATCAGAAACAAATTAATGAATCCAAAAACCGCAAAATCATAGAGGATATTATTCAAGCTCAAACTGGAGACAATATCAAACTAGTGTGTATTGTTTCTAAAAAAGAAAAGAAAATTAAGAAAATAGATCCAAATGCCGGCATAGATACCGTAAGCAATATTTTTGGCGGTGGCGAAGTGTTAGAATCGGGAATATAATGGATCCCCGAGATAACAAGTCAGCCGTCATTCCACCGCATAATACCGATGCCGAAGCTAGTCTACTGGGGGCTATATTAATAGATAGTGATGCAATTGTAAAAATCGCAGACATTGTTTCGGCCGATGACTTCTATGACCCGAAACACGGTAAAATATACGAAGCTATTACCCAGCTGTATGAAAAACACAATCCAATAGATGTTCTGACTTTGTCGGACCAGCTAAAAAGCAGCGGCCTAATCGACTTCGTCGGTGGTGCTGGCTATTTGACTCAACTGACAAACTTTGTGCCCACTGCCGCCCACGTTGAGCAATACGCGGAAATTGTAGCCGAGAAAGCCTTAAGGCGAAGGCTTATCCAAGTATCTAAAGATGTAATTGAACTTGGCTACAACCAGGAATTAGAACTTCAAGGTTTAATCGAAGACGCCGAGAGCAAACTTTTCGAAGTCAGCCAGAAACATATCAAGCAGGATATTACCAGTATAGAGACTGTTCTTGCCGAAAGTTTCGACCGACTTGACGAACTACATAAGGACAAAGGTAAGCTCCGCGGTGTGCCCACAGGCTTTAAAGATTTGGACAATATTTTGGCTGGATTACAGAGGTCAGACTTGTTTATTTTAGCTGCCAGACCGTCAATGGGTAAAGCCCAGCCACTAGACGCTAAAATTCTTACATTGAACGGCTGGAAAAAAATGGGCGAACTCAAACTGGGCGAAAAACTAGCTTCAGTTGATGGCAAAACATCTGAAATTCACGGTATTTTTCCTCAGGGCAAGAAAAAAGTATACAAAATAAGCTTTTCCGACGGCCGTGAAACTCGCGCAACCTTAGATCACCTTTGGACTGTACATTACCGAAGCTGGGAAACGCCGAGAGTATTAACTACCGAAAAACTGATTGATATGCTCGGAAAAGTAAGATATAAAAACCGGCTCTGGATTGATTCCTTCACTGGCGACTACGGTCAAAAGACCACTCTGCCGATCAAACCTTGGGTATTAGGTTTGTTGCTTGGAGACGGTGATTTAAATGCCTGCCGATTTACCTCAGCCAGTGATTTCATAATCAACAAAATGAAAGTTGAACTGGGCGAGGAATATGAAATCAAATACGGAGGTCAATATGACTACCGGATAACAACTAAAAAAGAATTTAATAAATACCGGTCAGACGGTTCGGCTATACATGATATTCGCGAAGGCCTAAGGTCGCTTGGTTTATGGGGTAAAAAAAGCGAGTTCAAATTCATACCGAAAACTTACCTTGAAGCAGATAGGGAACAAAGGTTAGAAATATTAAAAGGATTAATGGATGCCGACGGCTGGGTAGAAAAACATGGATCAGTATTGTTTTCATCAGCCAGCGAGCAATTGGCTAAAGACGTTGTCTATCTAGCCAGATCTCTTGGTGCCTGGGCAAAAATGAGCATAGTTAAGAAATTTTTTACTTATAAAGATGTCCGTAAGCCTGGGCTTGACTGTTACAAAGTTACAATACATTACAAATATCCTGAGGAGCTGTTCAGTCTGGAAGATAAAATTAAAAGAACTATTAGCTACAAAAAAATTAAAAAGCCGGTGATTATATCTATCGAAGAACTTGATTCCCAGGAAACCCAGTGCATTGCAGTTACGCATTCATCCCAATCCTATATTACCGATGATTTCATTGTTACGCATAACACTGCTTTTTCGCTAGCTTTGGCTCACAGCATTGCCCTGAAAGCTAATGAACCGGTGCTAATTTTTAGTCTGGAAATGAGCAAGGAACAACTGGTCGACAGAATGCTGGCTAATGAATCTGGCGTTGATGCCTGGGCGCTCCGGACAGGAAATCTAACCGATTCTGACTTTGAAAAAATCGGGCAGGCAATGGGAGCATTAAGCGAAGCCCAGATATTTATTGACGATACCCCTGGCATTACAGTCAGCGACCTAAGGACAAAAGCTCGGCGTGAAGCCCATATACGCCCACTAGGGCTTATTATTGTTGACTACCTGCAGCTAATGAGCGGTGGTTCTAGATTCGGCGGAGACGGAAATAGAGTCCAGGAAATTTCGGCAATTTCCCGTGGTCTTAAGGGGATTGCCCGAGAACTTAACGTGCCATTAATTGCACTAAGTCAGTTAAGTCGATCCGTTGAGAGCCGAACGCCGCAGATTCCGCAGCTTCAGGATCTTAGGGAATCCGGATCAATTGAGCAGGATGCCGATGTCGTGGCATTTCTTTACCGGGAAGACTACTACAACCCTGAGTCGGAAAGAAAGAACATAATGGATATTTTCATCAAGAAGCATAGGAATGGTCCAACTGGTGCCGTCGAGCTTTACTTCGACCGTGAAAAACAGCGCTTCCGAAGTATCGATACCCGCCATAACGATCCATTTAGTTAGCCCGCTTAAGCATTTCACCATGCTATACTAAGCATAAGAATCTATGAGGTTAAAAAAGTCTTTTCACCAGATCACACATGAGGTGCTTCAGCCGATGGTAGCTTATGCGGTCGCATTGTACGGCATTACTTTTATGTACACTTACCACATAAAGCGCTTAGTTCCGGCATTTGCTTGGGATGAAAAACTAGCAACCTTTACTTCGCAGAGTGTAATAAAGATAATAAATAATCCTTTGAATGCACCTCACAAAGCTTTGCAATATTTAATTTCAAAGCTTGCGCACCAGGGTTATTTTGCTATGCGGGGAGTTTCAATTGTTATTGCACTTGGAATAATTGTCTGCTTCTATTACACAGCCCGAAAGTGGTTCGGTTTTCGGATAGCACTACTAGCTACGTTTCTATTCGCTACTTCCAGCTGGATGCTGCACACGGTCAGGTTAGCTACACCAGATATTATGTATCTAAGTCTAATTCTAGCCTTAGCCTACGGCACTTGGATAAAGTTTAACACTCGGCGACCAAGACTTGCATTAATGCTCGGTGGGATGCTCACAATCTGGCTGCTGTATATTCCAGGTATGGTCTGGTTTGTATTAATTGGCGCTATTTGGCAAAGGAAACAAATCAAGTCTTTGTTTTCTCAGAATAAAACTCTGACATTAATAGCATTAATTAGTCTGGGTGCATTACTACTTCCGTTAATATATGCCCTTATAAGGGATCCATACCTATATCACTCATATTTGGGATTTGAATTGTCGACTATAAAGGAGCTGAAAAAAGGTTTAGTCGAACTAGCATTAGTACCATTCAGACTGGTGTTTAAGGGCTCAATCGATCCGGTCCGCAACTTAGGCAGAATGCCGTATCTAGATTTGTTCGCTTCAGTTATGGCAGTAATTGGGGCGTTTAACTTGTTCGTATTCGACCGCAAACTAGACCGGTTTAAAATTCTCATCATTGTCTTACTACTTGGCAGCGCCATTGCTTCTGTCGGCCGGGTTGTTGGATTACAGGTACTATTGCCGGTTATATACCTTTTAGTAGCGGCTGGAATTTCGTATATGTTCGACAACTGGTTCAGAGTCTTTCCAAACAATCCGTTTGCTAAATCAATTGCCGTACTTCTAATCGCCTGTGCCGTGGCAGCTGTCAGCTTCTACAATTTAAACAGCTACTTTATCGCCTGGCCGAAAAGCCCGGTCACTAGGTCGACATTCAACAATCTGCCTTAAGTAAAGAAAATATCACTGGTAGCTGGTATAATAGCCTTGTAAATTAAAGAGGTACGTTATGAGCCGTTTTGACCAAGCTAAAATGCTAATGAAAATGAAGAAGCTGCAAAAGGAATTGCAGAAAGAAATTATTACTGTCGAGCAGGGTGATGGTGCAGTTCAGGTAGAAATTACAGGCGAGCAGAAGATTAAAAAGATTCATATTGATCCGGAAATGGTAGATCTTGACGATATTCGGGAACTAGAGCGTTGGGTAGAAGACGCCGTTAAAGACGCAATTGCCGAAAGCCAAAAGCTAGCTGCTGAAAAAATGCAGCCGTTCATGGGTGCACTAGGCGACTTAGGCTTATAAATGCAGGTTCTGCCGCCGGCGCTTCAAGACCTAATCGATGCTTTCGGCAGCCTACCAGGTGTCGGTCCGCGTTCAGCTGAACGCTTCGCTTACTTTATCCTAAGAAGCGACACCCATAACGCCGATAAGCTCAGCGATGCTTTAAAGCAACTGCACGGCCGGATAGACTATTGCAAAAAAACATATGCCCTGATTGAAAAAGGCAGCGAATATTCAACTCTTTATACCGATCCAAGCCGCGACAAAACCGTCATAGCAATTGTTGCCGAACCATTTGATTTGGTGGCGTTAGAAAAGACCAACGAATTTAAAGGCACTTACCATGTTTTAGGCGGCCTAATATCACCTATCGATGGTGTCGGACCAGAACAGCTACATATAAAAGAGCTGGTCAAACGGGTAAAAGACGATCACGTCAAAGAAATAATATTGGCTACAAATGCCGGTGTGGAGGGTGAAACGACAGCTTTATATATTCAGCAGCAATTGGAAGGCTTGGATGTAAAAGTAACTCGGCTGGCGCGCGGACTACCGGTTGGGGTAGACTTAGAATACGCCGATCAAATTACACTAAGCCGGGCGCTAGAAGGCCGGCAAACCATTTAAAATGACAAAAGTATACAAACAAGCCGAACAGATAAAGCAAATAATTGAAGCGTCGAATCATATAGTAGTTATCCAAGCTGATAACCCAGATGCAGACAGTTTAGCCAGTGCTATAGCACTGGAACATATCTTAGGCGACGCAGGCAAGAAAGTAACTTTATACTGTGGTATAGATACTTCAGGCTACCTGAAATATATTCCTGGCTGGGACAGGGTAGTAAAAGAACTACCTAATAATTTCGATGCAGCCATCCTGGTCGACTGTGCCAGCATTAGCCTACTCGAGCAGCTTGAAAAAACTAATCAGATTGGTGCCCTTAGAACCAGACCGTTTATTATTATTGACCACCATGATGTCGCCAACGATGTTACGATTAACAGCACCGAACTAATTGATTCCGATTCAGTCTCTACAGGAGAAATAATCTACCGTTTGTCCAAGCAGCTGGACTGGAAAGTCAGCAAAGATACTGCTGAGCTGCTAGTTTCATCAATTATGGCGGACTCATTAGGATTAACCGTCGAGTCGACAACTGCCGACAGCATTTTCGTCTTAGCAGAATTAGTTGAAAAAGGTGCTAATCTGGCAGAGCTGGATGCCCGCAGACGGTTGTACATGTCCAAACCATTAAGTATTATCAAGTACAAAGGCCAACTGCTTCAGCGGATCGAATATCACTGTGATAACCAGTTAGCACTGCTAACAATACCTTGGGATGAAATCCAGACCTACAGTCCTTTGTATAACCCTGCAGTACTGGCGCTGGAAGAACTTAGACAGGCAGAAGGCGTCAAGTTGTCTGTTGTACTTAAGCTATATCCAGATGGAAAGATCACCGGTAAGCTCAGGTGTAACTTCGGCGCTCAAATAGCTGGAAAGCTGGCTGAACACTTCGAAGGTGGAGGCCACCCCAGTGCCGCAGGTTTTAAGACTAAGAAATGGGAATACGACAAGCTAAAGACTGAGCTCATCAAGGTATCAGGGGACTTGCTTGACAATGCTGTTAATCAAGCCTAATCTATAAGTTATGGTAAAAAATTATATGATTATTAAGGTCTGCCGCTCACGCTCTTGTAGAGTTTAACTTTAATATCATACGAAAACCCTACACGAGCTCAAGCAAAGAAGAGCTCGTTTTTAATTAAGAAAGAAATCATGGAAGCTTTAACACTAAATCCAATAAGACACGAACAGCCAATAAAAGAACTTACGACAAATTTTGGCGACTATTTTAAGGTTCTGGAAGGTAGTTTTGTAGATAAGTCAGATCAGCTTATTCGTTCCACTCCTTCTGCCATAAAACCTGAAACGCAGGCTGCTATGCTCGAAGATCTGGTATCCGGTCTAATCGATGGTGAAGTTATGGCTAGAAACGAACAAGAAGCTCAAGAATTGATAGGGAAGATTGGCGCTAATGGCACTAAATTCGCCTTAACTAAGAATCAAATTATGCTCGGAAGCTTCTGCCTTGATAAAATTGCCGTTCCACGACGGTTTCCAGGATTTGAACTCAGCCCTCGAGGCAGCGCCTTAATCCTAGTAGAGGAGACGCAGAGGGAACATATGGTCAAGCTTGATCAAGGTACAGGCAAGCTGACACATGGTATTGTTCCAATTGTATTAGCTCCAGCATTAACTTAAGCCGTGATAAGATAACTACAATGATTGTTTACAATACGCTGTCGCGTAAAAAAGAAGAGTTTATCCCAATAAACAAAGACGAAGTATTGTTGTATTCATGCGGCCTGACGGTCTATGACGAACCACATATCGGCAATTGGTCGAACTATATTGCTTGGGACCTTTTGGTAAGAGTGCTACGGGATGCCGGCTATAAAGTCAACCATGTCCAGAACTATACTGATGTTGGCCATTTAGTTAGCGACGACGATGCCGGTGAAGACAAATTAGCAAAGTCTGCTAAACTGCAGCGAAAAACAGCCTGGCAGATTGCTGATTACTACATTAAACGGGCGCAGGATGGTATGCAGGCGCTTAATTTAAGCAAGCCGACTCATATGCCCAGAGCGACCGATTTTATCTCACAGCAAGTAGAATTTGTTGCCGGTCTAGAAACCAAAGGCTATACCTATATTATTCCTGATGAAGGCGTCTATTTCGACAGCAGCAAATTCAAAGACTACGGCCAGTTAGCTCGACTAGATATAGACGGATTAAGGGCTGGGGAACGGGTAGATATTGCCGGTAAGAAAAATCCGACAGATTTTGCCCTGTGGAAATTCAGCCCGAAAGATGAAAAGCGTGATATGGAATGGGAAAGTCCATGGGGCAAAGGGTTTCCAGGCTGGCACCTGGAGTGTAGCGCTATGATACGTGAGTTACTCGGTGATACTATCGATATCCATACCGGCGGTATAGACCACATTCCAGTTCACCACACCAATGAAATTGCTCAGTCCGAAGCTTTAACCGGCAAGAAGTTTGTCAATTACTGGCTGCACCGGAACTTTATTAAAGTCGACGGCCAGAAAATGAGCAAAAGCAAAAACAACTTCATTACCTTGTCAGATATTGTTGACAAAGGCTTTGATCCGCTCGATTTCAAGATGCTTGTCCTACAATCTAGTTACCATACCGAGAGTAATTTTAGTTGGGACAATATGGATGCCGCCAGAGCTAGACGGCTGAGCTTACAGGCATTTGCAGACTTGCGTTTCCAACAGAACCAAGACGGTATCACCGAGGACGACCTGGACAGGGCTAAAAAACAAATCCAGACTGCACTACATGACGACCTAAACAACTCGGAAGCCTTAGCAGTCTTAAGCCGATTGGAAAATATGGCCAGTTCTAGCGGTGTCAGCGAAAATGCTAATCTGAAGAGTTTTGTTTACTGGTTGGATACTATCTATGGATTAGATTTGGCTGATTCGGTAGATATTCCCGACAATGTCAAGCAACTGCTAAAAGACAGGCAGCAGGCACGCGATGATAAAGACTGGCCAAAAGCCGATGACGTGCGAGATGCGCTACTAAAGCAGGGAATAGAAATTCGAGATACTAGTTTCGGTCAAGTTTGGCAGAGAATCTGATTTAAAATAACATTGAAAATTAGAACTAGCCAGGTTGCCGGTCGGATTTGTAATAGCCTTTACGCTGCGCCCAATCGATCAGTAGGATTCTTAAGCAACCGGCAACTGGAATTGCAAATAAGGCTCCTAATATTCCGCCGTAGCTGATTCCAATTAGAGCTGCCACGAAAACTGTTAACGGAGTCAGTTCGTTCTGCCTAGACTGGATATACGGCTGCAGGGTAACATTCTCGATCTGACCATAGATCACAAAGTAGATTAGCACTATTATTGCCAGTTGAGGGCTGGCAAGTAGACATGCAGAAACTACAAATACAGCACCTAGCGGGTTACCAATCATTGGGATCAAACCGAAAATTGCTAGAATTCCTGCCAGTGCCACGGCATTAACGGAAACATGTAGAAGTGTAGAAGTCACCAGTAAGAAAACTAGGAAGAAAGAGGCGGCAATTGATGCCATTATCAGCTGTCCGTTAACATAACCAGTTACCATCCGGTACATCTTGTAAACCATTTCTTTCTTTTGTTCGCGCTCGTCTTCGGGGATAAGTACTGACAAGCGCTTAAGCCAAGTCGGACCTTCGTTCAACATCATAAATGTCATGGCTAGAACGGCAAGAATTGAGACTAGTGTCCCAGTAACTCTGGTAAACGTGTTTAATACCGGCTTGGCACCAACTCGAGAAGTAAAGTCTTTATTAAATGTGTCTATCTGCTTGTCCAAACCGTACTTTCTAACCGCTCGTCCAACAGTAGAATCTTCAGTCTTTAAGTTTTGGACCGTCGACGGAATTTGACCGACGAAGTCACTAACTTGAGTTATTAAAGGCGGTATTACCAATGAAAAGAAAGTTGTTAACGCTACTAAAACAGTTATGAACGCGACAGCTGTCGGCAAAGTCCGACTTTTGCCTTTCAGATGCCGAGAAACCCAGCTAACGGCAGGATTGAGAGCCATCGCCAAAAAGAAAGCAACTAAAATCAAAGTAATCGGGTGGGCCAAAGCAACAATCGCTCTAAGTAGTAAGACAGATCCTAGGACTACGACGATTATTCTAAATAACGTATTATAGCTAACTGTTAATTCTGTTTTATTTTTAGTCATAGTCTAATTATGCCACCACAATTATTTTATAGCCAGCTTGTTTAATGCTTGTTCATAGACGTTTAGAATTTTCGGACCGATCACCTCAACATCAAATGTTTTGACGAGCCCAGATTGCCAGTCGTGAAGTGATTTAGATAAAGTTTTGTCACTTAGCAGCTTATCCATCAGATCTGCCAGTTGCTGTGTTTTATAAGGGTCAAAAAGGACCAAAGGGTTATCATTCATTGTTGAAGCGTATCCTGGATTATTACCGGCAATAACGACACCCGATCCGGCGGACATAGCTTCGAGCAGTACGATTCCGAAACTTTCACCTCCGGTACTTGGAAATACCGCAATGTCGGCTTGGGCTAAGAACTTCGTTTTATTTTTGTTGTCTATGAAGCCTGCGAATTTAACCCGGTCGGTTATATTTAGATCTTTGGCCATTTTTTTAAGTTTCATTTCAAGTGGACCTTTACCGCCGATTATCAGCTGCACGTTTTTATCTTGAAGTCTGGCAAAAGCGGTTAATAAATACTTGGCGCCTTTTCGCTCGACTAAGCGACCTAAGAAAACTATCTTCTTTTGCTTGTTCTTAACGATGTTGCTACTAGATTTAATAATCTCAACCATGTTTGGTATTACTTGGCTAGTAATTCCGGTTGTGCTGAGCATAAAGTTTTTAGCCGGGACGCTGACACTGATATAAGCATCGATTTTCTGCATCGATTTACTCGTGACCCGACTTAAAGCTTTGGCACCGGCATGGACTATCTTGGAAGCCGGAAATATATGAAACGTACTAATTATTTTTGTACCTTTTGGTGCAAGATTAATGATTCGTCCTACTAACTGAGGACTGTACGGCGTTTGGACATGTAAAATATCGAATTGTTCCCGCTCAAGTAGCTGTTTTATCTTATTCTTATCAGCCGGGCGGGGAATGCTAAGCTTGTTTTTATTGAAGCTGACTTTGATATTCTTAGCCAGGCTGTGAACGTTTGGAATGTCTTTCCGCTTTGTTTCACCGACTAAAAAATGCACCTCATGGCCTTTTGTTTTTAACCAGCTACTTAATGTCAAAACATACTGTTGGACACCATCAGGGTTGTCCAAACTGTCATCGAGAACAAAACCTATTTTCACAAAGAAACCTTAGCGGCTTTTTTTGTTTTTAGAGCTTTTTGGTAAGCGGCTTCGTACATACTGACGACTTTTTTATAATCAAATTGCTGGACATAATCTTTTGCCCATTGCAGCCAAAGTTTTCTTATATTGGCGTCATACAGCATAATTTCCAGGCGCTGTGCGAAATCATCTTTAGATTTCGGATTAACTAAGCTAAGTTTGCCTCGCTCTGTCATTACGCTGGTATAACCAGGATTATTTCCGCAGACCACGACTGTCCCAGCTGCCATCGCCTCTAGTAATACAATGCCGAAGCTCTCACCGTATAAAGCTGGGCTGCAATAAAGATCGCAGTTCTGCATGAGGCTTATTTTCTTTTTTTCGCTTACGAATCCCAAGAAACTTACGTCTGGAATATCGTGCCGGTCAACATAGTTTTCCAGACTGCTCCGCAGATCTCCATCGCCGGCAATAACTAACTTGGCATCGGAAAAATTCTGCCTAAGCAAGGCGTAGGCTTCGACTAAATATCTAACACCTTTTCTTTTTTCTAACCGGCCAATATATAGAATAGTTTTTTTCTTACTGGTTTGTTTAGGGCTTGTTGGCAGATAATCGGTTAGTTTGATTCCGTTTGGAATAATCTCAATGTCAGCTTGAGGGGCATATGCCTGTGCCGTTGCTTTGGCAACTACACTGACAGCAGTTATTGCATGCAACCTAGGTTCTATGAACCTAGCAGCCGGCTTCATTAGCTTTTCGAAAGATTTACTGACCATTCCTTCTGGCAGTGTGGCATGCATGGTACCAACATTGGCTGAAGTTGAACGGCTAAGCAACTGCATGCCCCAAACCGGAAGTCCCGGCTCGTGAAAATGCAGAACGTCGAAATTTTGTTCTTCAAACAAAGCGTCTATTTTTTCATTCGAGCGGTTGATACTGATATCGGCTTTAGTAGCAAAAGGTGTTTGGAACTCAGTCGAACCGCCCAGCAGAATAATATCCGGGTCGACTTTTTCAGGCAGTTTGCGTGGGCGAGGAGCAATAATCCTAACGTAGTGGCCACGTTTTTCTAACTCATGGGCTATTTCTTTAACGCATACCTGAACACCGCCGGGGCGGTAGTAGTTATACGGACAAACGATCCCAATACGCATTAAACAATATTATAGCTAAAAACGGTTTAACTGTTAATTTACTTTTTACGACTGTTCTGTGATTTGGCTGCCAGCATTCTTTTCAGCTTATATGGGATTATACTTTCTGCCTCGGAAGCTGAGGCAATCACAGTCGGACCATGCTGTTCACCTTTAGACCACAAAACCGTAACCTTGTTATAAATTACACCGAGATGCTGCTCAACAACATGGTTATCGAAATAGCGGTCGCCCTTAACCGCAATATGTACGACCGGTAAGTCTATTTTTTCATTTAGAAGATTTAGTTTAAACATACTGACGGCAGTGTCCATATAGGTCCTAATATCATTAATCTGCCAAAGTTTGATTTCGAAATCAATCCGCTTTTTTCGTTCTTCTTCGTCGGCATCCTTCATTTTCGGATTAGTACTGGCAACCCGGTTATAGGTAGCACGGATAAAACTAGGCCGGAGGGCAACATGCTGGGCAAACGTTGCCGGCAGCCGGTTTGAGAAAATACTGGATCCGTATCTAAGTAGGAAAAAATTACGTTTGGTGAAGATAAATTCTTCATGGTGAACAAAACCAACTGCACTAATCAACAATTCAACTTTTCCTATAAGTTCAGGGCTTCTCTGAAGCATCCGAGTAATGATTGCGAAACCTTGGCTCATTGCCATTATAGTTACTTTTTTACGCCGGTACTTGAGCTTGATAAATGCTGCCAGATAATCAGCCAAATTGTCGAAGCTTGGTTTCTCACCGATTTTGTAAAAAGAATCCATCCCGCCATAACCAGGTAAATCCGGCATGGTAACAGCTCCGTATTTATTTAGAGCTTCAGCAAATCCGAAATGTCGCTCTAAACTAGCGTGCATACCGTAAACAAACATAATTTCGCGGGTTTTACCACGAGGTGCAGGCATTCTTAACATGCGACCCTGCATACCGTTCATTAGCAGCGGTTCGATATAATCTTCGGGATCTTTTAAAATATTATCTGTCATCGTCAAGTAAAAATGTACTTTAATTTTTACTTCTTGCCAACCATCTTATTAAAAAATGTAGTTTAGGGGGTTATACTATTGGTTGTGTCAAAACTAAATAAAAGTCTATTTATCCTTCCTCCGGTTGTTTTAATATTAGTTATTATTTTGCTTACTTGGATTTTTGTTGGAAAGAAAGCAGCTGTATCTTTTAATGATCTAAGGAATTTAAAAACAGTACAAAAATCTACACCGGCACAGAACAATAAAACAGATAAGCCGTTCGACAAGAATAAAAATTCAATCACCGACCCGTCAAGTATTTGGGTAGTTGTGAATAAAATTAATCCTATTCGGCCGAACGATTATGCACCGTCAGATTTGGTCGTCCCAGATATACTGCTTCGTAACAGCAGCACCTCACCCGAGATGCTGGTCAGAAGCGAAGCCGCCTCAGCACTGAAGAAAATGTCGGATGCGGCCAATGCTGAATCTATTGGTCTGCGTCTGGCTAGTGGTTACCGGTCGTATGGTTTGCAAATCGTAATCTACAACAATTACGTAAAAACTCAAGGTCAAGCGGTTGCCGACAGCCAAAGTGCTCGTGCCGGATTCTCAGAACACCAAACCGGCCTAACTGTAGACCTAGAGCCGGCCAATCGTAAGTGTGAAATTGCAGATTGCTTTGCTGACACCGCTGAAGGTAAGTGGCTGGCTGCAAATGCTTACAAACATGGTTTTATACTTAGATATCCGCCTGATTCTCAGCCAATTGTCGGTTACAAATACGAGCCTTGGCATTTTAGATATGTCGGTACAGAACTGTCCAACGAAATGAATAAAACTGGCCAGAAATATCTAGAACGTTTTTTCGGCTTACCAGACGCACCTGATTACAATTAGAAAGAGTAGGCTCGTCTTAGCCGCCAGGCATTATCCGGCATCTTTACTTGAGATTTTAATACAACTTCGCCGATCACTTTGTCGTTAAGTTTATAACCACCGACTCTTTGGCCTGGTTTTTTGTCGACTTTAATATCTTCCAATATTGGATATGCTTTTATTTTACTTCCCACCCAGCCGAAAACGGATATGTCGCTCGCCAGCACAGCTGCAGATCTTTCACCCCATTGGCTTTGGTAATAGCCGACGGTATCTCCGCTGCTTGCCAGTTTTATATTAGTAAAGTTGTTCTTTACAGCCTCTAGCAGGGGACGAGTGTCGTTCATGGCATTGGACCTTGCTGATGCACCTAAAACTACCGCTATTACTGTTTTCTTTTGGCCATTACTTAGTGTTTTGACGGCAGAAGCCAAAAAACATCCACCTGCTTCTTCTGTATTACCAGTTTTAATGCCGTTAATGCCGTCAGAATTCAACAGATAGTTGACATTTTTTATTTGCCCATGCACTGGGATAACTGCATCAGTTTGGCCGACAATTTCAGATAGAACCGGTTCTTTTAGAGCTGCTTGTCCTAGCAAAATAAGATCATGCGCGGTGCTGGTAGTGTTAGGTGAAAATCCGCTGGCATCAGAAATAACTGTCTGATTCATTCCAAGCGACTTGGCAAAACTGTTAGCAAAGTCGATATATTGTTTCATGCTTCCAAATGCCCATGAAGCCATGGTATCTGCCATGTTATTAGCAGAGGGCAACATCATAGCCTGCAGTCCCTGGTACTGAGTTATTTTTTCACCTTCCTGGACGCTTACAACACTGCCGTTATTGGCTAAATAGCGGTTGTAGTAGCTAATATCGGTGCTTGTTAAGGTAATTGTTTCGCCAGTCTGCCCGGGTTTTAAAGGTTTTTTATTTAAGACTGCTAGAGCCGTTAGCGTTTTGGTGATGCTGGCAATTGGCCGAGGAGTTTGGCTTGGACTGGATGCCAGGAATCCTGAGTCCAAGTCACCAACTGCAGCTTGACCATAACTCGGCCATCTGATATCCGGCGATCTTGGTTGATATACCAAAGATTTAGCTTCGGCTTTTAGAACTGGCAATGGCTGGTTGTACCGGACTAGAACAACAGATGAATACAGAAGAATTAAGATCACTCCAATTATGCTGGTCAATCTCAACCAGCGGGTGGGTCTTTTTCTGACCTTACGCTTAGTCATTACCCGACGATGGTCAATAATATTCATTTTACCTATCTGATTATTGTTAACCCCATTATAGCAAAAGCAATATCCATAAGGGGTAAGTAGTTTGTAAAAGCAGTAGAAATAAGCTAAAATAAGCTCCGATCGCAACTCAGTAAACCAATAATTAATAGGGCGTGGCCAAGTGGTAAGGCACCAGTTTTTGGTACTGGCATTCGGGGGTTCGAATCCCTCCGCCCTAGCCAAGAAATATCAAAGACCTCTTTCGAGGTTTTTTTGTTTATCGTTTTGACTATTTTCGCATAAGTGGTGCTTCAGATAACAATTATTCTGCTATAATACTGCTATAGCTTTTATCAATTTGCGGGGATGGATGTCCAAATATAAACATACACTTAAAAAGGTAGCTGCACATGGGCGTCGAGCCTATGTTGTTGCCAAGCCCCATGCTAAAAAGGCAGTTGGTAAAACGGTTCATCATTCTAAGAAGATAGCTAGGAAATCGTATCATTTGAGCAAAGTCGGAGCTCAAAAGAGTATTAAAAAAGCTAAGGTCGTACACAGACAAGTTGCAGTCAAGCCGCACCAGTATTTAACAGGGAAATGGGCGTTATACCGCAAGTGGCACGATTGGCGCTGGCATCAAATGACTCATTATTCTTTGCTAGGACTATATATGTTGGTCATCGGAGTTACACTTTTCAGAAGTTTTAGCTTTGTTTTGGCTGCCGATCTGTCTAACAACTGGGATTTTTCTAATGCCAGTGACTACACCTTAGATAGCGGTGTCGAAAATACTGGTTCTGCAGCAAGATTAAAAGCCCAAAATTACAGCTCAGATGCAAACACATCAGCACTTTATCATTTAGATGAATCTTCTGGTACTACTGCAAGCGACAGCTCGGCAAATGCTAATAATCTAAGCCTCCAGAATTCCCCAACTTTTGGTACTGGCAATTTAAATAATGGCCTGACCTTAAATGGCACCACCCAGTTTGGAAGTGCTAGTGACAGTAGTAGCTTGTCGCCGACCAGCCAACAAACATTAGAAGGCTGGTTCAAACCCGGAGCTACATATGACAATACAGCTAATTCAAGTCAAACTTTAATTGATAAGGGTTCTTATAAAGTCGGATTAGATAGAACATCAGGAAAGATTTATTCAGAACTTCAAAACAATAATTTAGGTAGCTGGACTAGGCAAATGGGTGGCGAAGTAAACGGTAGCTGGTCTACGGCTCATTACCAAATCGATTCGAGCGCAAATGACGGTACTAACTACTATGTTGGTACTGGTGGTCTTGCCGGAGACGCCGAAGTTTGGAAATGGAACGGTTCATCTTGGTCTAAATTAGGTGGAGACTCTTTAAATGGCAGCTGGGCGGATTTCACTTATGAAAGCGTAACTGCCATGGAAGTACATTCTGGAAGTCTTTTCATTGGGCTTGGTGTAAGTACTGTAGATGGCGAAGTATGGTCGTGTTCCCTGGTAAGCAACTGTTCATCATGGTCAAAAATTGCAGGTGATGGTGTAGGTATTATTGGACTAGGCTACGAAGCAATCAGGTCTATGGTAAGCCATGATGGAAAACTTTATATTGGTACCGGTGATGGTTCGACAGGTAGCGGGACAGACGGAGATGTCTATCGTTACGAAAGTGGCACCACTTGGACACAAATCGGTGGAGATGGCCTAAACAGCGGTTGGGCCGCAAACACAAATGAAACTATCGTGGAATTAACTAGCGACGGCACAAGCTTATATGCCGGTACAGGGGGCTTACACGCAGGAGATGGCGAAGTTTGGAAATGGAACGGTACTATTTGGACAAAGTTAGGAGGCGACGGACTAAATTCTAGCTGGAATACAGTTTATGAAACTGTAAACTCAATTATGTCCGTAGGGAGTGACCTTTATGCCGGAACCGGTAACAGCACATTAGATGCCGAAGTTTGGAAACTTAGTGGGGGAACTTGGTCTAAAATTGGCGGTGATGGAGTAGGTTCAAGTTGGAGCAGCGCTGGAATAACAAACGTCTTAGACATGGTAAATGATGGGACTAATATATATGCAACATTAGGATCAACATCCGCATTGGGACAGGTATATAGCATGCCAATCGCCGGTAGTACCTGGACTTTAATTGGTGGAAATGCAGGTAATAATAATTCATGGACTGGTGCTAACAGCGTGGGTGCACTAGAGTATTTTAATTCTCAACTTTATGCCACACCATGGACAAGCGGTGCGTTCGGTTCAGGAGCTTATACTTGGAACGGCTCATCGTGGACAACTATTGGGGGCGGTTATTTAAATGGTAGCTGGGGAGGCCAAAATACAGGTAATGTAAGTGCCTCGACTGTAATGAACGGAAAAATGTATGTTGGCCTTGGTGCTGGACTTAACAATGCAATGGTTTATGAATGGGATGGCACTACAGCCAATATTATTGGTGGCGGATCAGGTGTGAACGGAAGCTGGGGAAACTGGACATATGAATCAATTACATCTATGACGGCATACAACGGTAAGCTCTATGTAGGAACTGGAATAGGTAATGGAGATGGAGAAGTTTGGCGATGGGATTTTGGTTCGTGGACTAAAGTTGGTGGAGATGGACTTAATAACGGTATGTCGGCTACTATCGCTACGGTCGACAGCATGACCGTTTATAAGGGCAAGTTATATGCAGGTACCGGATCGACATTGAACAACGGTCACGTATGGGAATATGATGGATCGACATGGACTAAAGTTGCCGGTACAGGAGTAGCTAATACATTCGGCTCAAATGACGTCATGTCTATGTCTGTATATAACGATCAATTATGTGTTGGCAATGGTGGCGCCAGCTCGCAAGCTCAAGTTTGGTGCTGGTCAGGTAGTGGGGCTTGGACAAGAATTGCCGGTGCAGGATTGAATAGCAGCTGGGCATCTACTACATCAAAATTTATGTCAGCTATGGCTATATATAATGATAAGTTATACGTTACTTTAAGTGACACATTATTAGTCAGTGAGGTTTGGTCTTGGGATGGTACAACATGGTCGCAAATCGGCGGTGCCGGATTAAATAGCGGCTGGCAAGATGGATCGTATAGTCAGATAAACGCGTTGTCAGTTTACAATGGTGATTTGTATGCTGCTACTGGTTATAAAACTACTAACGGTTCTGGCGCCGGAGATGTTTGGAGATATAACGGAACAGGCTGGACACAAATTGGTGGGGACAACTTAAATGGCGGTTGGGGAAACACACTTGAAGTTGTTTCTACGCTAACACAATACAAAGGCAAGCTATATGCCGGCACTGGCTTTACCGCAAATGCTGACGCCAACGTTTATTCTATTGGGAATAATGGCTATGTAGAATCTACTACCTCATCTTTTAATTCTTCCTGGCACCACTTTGCAGCAAGCTATAACGGATCAAGTTTTAAGTTGTACATTGATGGCACGCAGGAAGCGTCACAAAACTCCAGCTTTACAATTACCGATAATACTAAAAGCTTTTTAGTTGGAAAAGGTATAGGAAGTGCGAATGCCGGATATGGTGAAAGTTTTTTTAACGGTTCGTTAGACGAGATACGAATAAGTGATACGGCTCGTAGTAGCTTTACTACTAAGCCATACAGTACAACCGCTCAAGGAGTTGTTCTTGCAGACTCAGTCAGGAATACCGGCGTCGAGCATTGGGATGGACTGGCATCGAGCGAAACTGCTAATGGCGGGGCTATTTCCTACCAACTTAGTGACGATGATGGTACAACTTGGAAATATTGGACTGGCAGTGCGTGGTCGGCAGTTGGTTCGAATACGGACTCAAATAATATTTCGATTATTAATACTAATATCGCAACTTTTCCGACTACATTCGACGGTATTAAGTGGAAAGCTATACTTCTTGGCGATGGAAATCAAAGGGTGCAGTTAAATTCCGTTACCTTGACGGCAACATCAGATAGCTTAGCCCCGGAAACTAATGCATCGGCAATTACAGCTAAAAAATCTAATGGCGGTGCCAGTCTTGCGAGCAACGGATGGACTAATGGGGCATCACCATACTTTACCTGGACTGCCGGAACTGACTCGGGTTCAGATATACTAGGATACTGTTTATACCTTGGTCAAACTGGCTCTTCTGATCCAATTTCTACTAAAGGACTACTCGGAACTAGTCCGGTTAACACTGGTGGGAATTGCCAGTTTGCGATAAGTGGCAACACGCTAGACCTCAGTCTTTCAGGTCTGCTAGGTACGGCTTTAACTTCGTCAGATGATCCATATTACCTAAATATTAAAGCGATTGATAATGCTGGAAATATTTTTGATACAAGCGAACAATTTCAATTTCGGTTCGACAATACACCGCCAACCAACCCAGGTTTTGTTTCTGCGCCATCTAGCTTTATTAATACCAAATCAGCAACCCTGACTTGGCCGACGGGCGGAGGACAGGCTGCTAATGATGACAACTCTGGAGTCGCCGGTTTGCAATACAAGATCGGAAATACTACTTGGTATGGAGATAGTCATACTGGTACAGGAGATATTAACGATCTACTGGCAAATGACGGCAATTACACTACCGTCGATCCGACCGACTTCGACAACATAAACGATGGAGTAAACACATTTAGCTTTAGGACTTGGGACCAGGCTGGGAACATTAGTAGTAGTACAGTGACAGCTGCATTAAAAGTTAATACCAGCGGCGCACCAAGCGAACCTCAGAACCTGCAGGCAACTCCTTCGACCAACACCACTAACTCATTTGCGTTTTCTTGGGATGCACCGGCAACGTTTAATACAACCACCGGAAATGCCGACAAACTTAGCTATTGTTATACAGTTAATACACTACCGACAGCTAACAACTGTATCTTTACGTCTGCCGGAGTAACAAGTCTAAACGCTGGGTCATACGCTACTCAACCAGGCGCTAATACCTTTTATGTTGTTGCCAAGGACGACTTCAACGCAATTAGTTATTCTAGTTACACATCCGTTACATTTACAGCCAATACATCGGCTCCGGGTATGCCCCTTAACACCGACATCGTAGACGTTTCCGTAAAATCTACTAGTAACTGGAGACTGGCTGTGACATGGGATACTCCTGACGACGTCGGCGCGGGTATAGCCAGCTACAAGCTCTACCGGTCGACAGATAACTCTGGCTTTACTCAAGTCGGAACTAGTTCTAGCACATCATTTGTCGATGCAAACCTAAGTCAGCAAACTTACTATTACAAAGTCAAAGCATGTGACAGTGCCAACAATTGTGGCGCTTATGGAACGACAGTCTCAATGCTACCGACAGGCAAATTTACAACTCCTGCTGTAATTACCAGTGAACCGATCGTGACTAACACGACAACTAAAAAAGCAACTGTTTCCTGGTCAACAGATCGGGCTTCTGACAGTAAGATTAGCTTAGGCACCCAGAGTGGCACATACAGCCCAAGTGAAGTAGGTAATTCAGATCAAGTTACGGCTCACGTAATTGACCTCGACAATCTAGCTGCCGGTACGACCTATTATTTCAAAACTAAGTGGACTGACGAAGACGGTAACACTGGTACAAGTCAAGAATATACCTTTACGACCTCACCAGCTCCGGTATTAAAAGAAGTCAATACTTTGTCAATTGGCTTATCTAATGCCACGATTCAGTTCACTACAAAAGATTCAGTTAAAACAGATATTAATTATGGTAAATCAGATTCATTCGGCGGAATTAAAACGATTAATACATCTAGTGTTGAATCAACTTATGCTATGGATCTGGCAGGTTTAGACGATGGAACTAAATACTTTTACCGCCTAACTATGTACGATTCAGAAGGCGGATCCTATCAAAGCAGCATCTTCTCGCTAACAACTCCTCAACGGCCTAAAATCAGCAACCTAAAATTCCAACCGGTACCAAACGAACCGACTAGCACCCAGCAGGTTACATGGACAACAAACGTAGCTACCAACTCTTCAATTAATTTCGGTAAGATTGGAACAACCGGAATTATTCAGCAGAGTCAGGAAATGAAAACAACGCACGAAATGATAATCCGAGGGCTGGAAGATGACAGCGAATACTTCTTATTTGCTGAAGGCAGGGATGCTAATGGTAATCTAGCCACATCTGAACGCCAGGTCTTCAAAACAGCTCTAGATACTAGGGCGCCAGAAATAACAGATATTACAATTGAACCTGCTATCCGTGGCTCCGGCGTAGAAGCCAGAGGCCAGATTGTTGTTTCTTGGAAGACCGATGAACCATCTACCAGCCAGGTTGCATTCGCAGAAGGATCAAATGTAAGAACATTCAACAATCGGACTGCCGAAGACGGTCAACTAACAACCGAGCATCTAGTCATAGTCTCAGATTTGCCACCGAGTAAAGTCTACAGCATCGTGCCTGTTTCCCGTGATAAGGCGAGTAATACATCTTCCGCCGAACCGCACGCAGCCATTATTGGCCGGGCATCTGACAATGTACTTAATATAGTTTTAAATACTTTGAAAAAGGTTTTCGGGTTCTAATTATGAATCAGCCATTAATCAGCGCCAATAATATTGAGCAAACTTTCATTGTTGGTGAAGAATCAATTCCCGTTCTGCATAAAAGTAGTTTTACCATTCATACCAATACATTTAATATTATCTACGGACCATCCGGTTCAGGTAAGTCGACGCTTCTAAATGTACTGAGCGGAATTCAACAACCAACTAAGGGCAATATTCTGTATGGCAACCAAGATATTTACGAACTGCCGGGAAAAGATTTGGCTTTCTTTAGAGCTAAGAGGCTTGGTGTCGTTTACCAGCAGAACTATTGGATTAGTAGCTTAAACGTAATTGAAAACGTAGCTATCCCACTATTATTTTTAGGCTATACCAGGCGGGCAGCTATGAAGCCAGCCATGGACGCTCTGCAAAGGGTAGATATGGCAACCTATGCCAAGAAAAATCCACAGTTTCTGTCTGGGGGAGAACAGCAAAGAGTTGCAATGGCAAGAGCAATTGTTAGCGACCCTGATTACATTATTGCCGACGAGCCGACCGGAAGCCTTGATACTCTGAACGGAGACATGATTATGTCGCTGTTAAGGAGCTACAGTGTCGACCTGCACAGAACTATTATTCTGGTTACGCATAATATGGAATATCTGCCGTTAGCCGACAATTTAATTCATATCAAGGATGGTCAATGCCAAGAAATGGCTAATGATGATATTCACAAGACCACTGAGTCATTATTCAAGGAAATGAAGTCGCGAATTACTCGATATGCGGAGGCCAAAGCTCATGGTATTTAATTCTAATCAAACTAAAATGCACCATATCCACGAGCGCACGCTTTTTTATATGGCTTGGCGGAACGTTACTAGTAAAAAGCTCAGGTCATTCCTTACCATTGCCGGCATAGTTATAGGTATTGGGTCAATTTCTTTCTTGATTTCTTTTGGCTTGGGTTTGCAGCAATTGGTAACTAAAAATGTTATTGGTGACAAGTCGATAAAATCGATTGAAATTACCAGCCCGAATTCTAGAATAATTAAACTAGATACAAAAGCTGTTAACAAAATCAGAAGCTTCCCCCATGTCAGTAAAACCGGAGTCGAGTACTCATTCCCATCCAGTATAGGGCTGAAGGGTGGGGGAATTGATTCAGTAATTTATGGTATTGACCAGGCATTTCAGGAAACCACTTCACTAGATTTAACAGATGGACGACTGCTTAACAACAAAGACAACCGTTCTGTCGTAATTAGTAAAACTGCACTAAAATCTCTTGGAATTACAGAAGCGAAAAAAGCCTTGAATCAAAAATTAAACATTATTGTACCACTCAGTTTCGCGGACGTAAAAGTACCCGATCTAAAAGAAGATTTTACGATTGTAGGGGTAATAGATTCTGGTACTAATAATGAAGTTTTTATCCCTAGTACAGTATTTGACGTATTAGGAATACCGACTTACAAACAGGTAAAAGTAATTGCTGATGATACTAAGAATATTTCTGCACTTAGAAAACAGATCGAGAGCAGCGGCTTTCAAACCAGTTCGCCAATCGACACACTGGACCAGATAAACCAGCTGTTCAAGTTCTTTAATATTGTCCTAGCCGGTTTTGGTGGTATTGGAATTATTGTAGCAATACTTGGTATGTTCAATACACTGACTATTTCTCTCCTAGAGCGGACAAAAGAAATCGGCTTAATGATCACACTAGGAGGTCGCAAGCGCGACATGCGCCGATTGTTTATGATCGAATCGATCTTGCTGTCTTTCATCGGGGCAATTGTTGGGCTCATCTTCTCCTATACCGGTAGCCGGATTGTGAATTTTCTAGTTAATAAAAATGCTCAAAGCAGGGTAAATCAAAGGTTCGAAATATTTTCAATGCCACTATGGTTAATGATTTGCCTAACTTTGTTTATGGTTGTGGTCGGACTTATAGTTTCCTACTTTCCGGCACGACGGGCTCAGAAGATTAACCCGATCGATGCGCTTAGACGCGAATAATACTGGACCGGCTTATTTTACCGGAGCAATAAAAGCGTTTATACTAATCTGTAATGAATCATAAAACAAAAATTGTGATACTCGGCGGCGGTTTCGCAGGCATAAAAGCCTTGCATGAACTTCATAAGAATAAAAATCTGGAAATTACGTTAATTACTGACCAGGAAACATTCCGTTACGGTGCCACTATCTGGCGAGCAGCAACCGGATATTTAAAAGATACGTCTTACATCCCGATCAAGTCTTTAATGCCAGTATCAGAAAATGTCAGATTGGTACTTGACCAAGCTGTAAGAATAGACCGAGAATCAAAATTAGTCACGACTAAAAGCCACGAAAAATTTAATTACGACTACTGCATAATTGGGTTAGGGGTAGTAACTAGTTATTTTGGCATAGATGGTTTAGAAGAATTCTCATATAGCGTGAAATCCAGTGCTGGGTTTGATAAATTCCGACAACATCTACACGACCTACTGTTGGAAGACAAAACACTAGACACAAACTACGTTGTGGTCGGTGCTGGACCTACAGGTGTCGAGTTGGCAGCCGCGCTTAAAAGTTACTTAAAAACTGTCGCTAAGCAGCACAAACTAAAGCGCACGCATGTTAACATGGATCTGATCGAAGCGGCACCGAAAGTTTTACCAATGCTAAGCCCTAAAGCTTCCAAACTCGTTCATAAAAGATTAGTTAAATTAGGAGTCAGAGTAATGACTGGCAAGGTAGTTGAGGGCGAAACTACGACAACGCTAAAAGTCGGCGATATGAAGATTCCTACCAAGACTGTCATTTGGACTGCCGGGGTTACAAACAACCCATTTTTTAACGACAATAATAGCCAATTCACACTAAATGAAAAAAAACGAGTAGTAGTTGATGACTATTTGAAAGTAGACAAATCCGTATTTGTAATCGGCGACAGTGCCGCAACAGCTTATAGTGGCCTGGCATTGACCGCATTGCATAATGCCAACTACGTCAGCAATTGCATACTTAAAGAACTTGATAAGAAATCAGTCAGACCATACAAGCCACTCAAACCGATTACAATTATTCCAATCGGGGAGGGCTGGTCGCTGCTGCAGTGGAGAAAGATAGTCTTTGCCGGCAGATTTGCCAGCTTCTTGCGATCAATTTACGACTTTATCGGCTACAGTGAAATAGTTGGTAGTAAAAAAGCTTTTAATATCTGGCTGAAACGCAATCAAAAGCATGAAGAATGTCGATTGTGCCGGTCATAGGTGTTTTTAGTTAGCTGTTAAAGCAAGTACAATACATACAATGTCAGAATTTGAAGAGGCGTATAAACAGCTCAACAGCGAGCAAAGAAAAGCTGTCGATTTAATCGATGGAGCGGTTTTGGTTGTGGCTGGGCCTGGTACCGGCAAGACACAGCTGTTGAGCATGCGAGTAGCAAACATTCTTAAAAAAACCGATACTAATGCCAGTAATATCTTGTGTCTAACCTTTACTAACAAGGCGGCCATTAATATGCGTGAACGTCTGTTGAGTCTGACGGGCGGTGAAGCTAAGAATGTCAACGTCAAAACTTTCCATAGTTTTGCAGCCGAGCTTATGAATATGTACCCAGATTCTTTTTGGAACGGTGCCAGGCTGTCGACTGCTCCAGATACAACCCAGATAGAAATAATCCAAACCATTCTCGGGCAACTGCCTCTAAAAGATCCTTTGGCTCTCCGGTTTGCTGGTGGATTTACTGCCGGCAAAGATGTCCAGAATGCTTTAAAGTACGTCAAGGAAGCTGGACTTACACCGGCTAAGTTAAAGTCTTTAATTAAAGCTAATTTGGCTTACATTGACCTAATCGAAAAAGATTTGTCGGAAATATTAAGTGCAACATTAAGCTACAAAAACCTGAATAATTTAGTCACGCAAATCGACAAGCTACCGAACCAGGGATTAAGTGAAAACTTAGAACCACTTCTCGATCTAGGCAAGCTGATTAAAGAAAGTCTAGACTTTGCCGTCGAACAAGATGATGAAACAAACAAGACTAAGCATACCGGCAAATGGAAGCAGAAATGGATCCAATCAGTTGACGGTGTTAAAGGAATGCATAAGGAAAGGGAAAGAAACAAGTGGTGGCTAAGCTTAGCAGACGTATATGCCAGCTACCGGCAAATGCTGCATGAGCGCGGTTATTATGATTACTCGGATATGATAGTCGAAGTAATAACCCAGCTTCAAAATAAGCCGCATATGCGTTCAGATGTGCAGGAACAATTCCAGTACGTGTTAATCGACGAGTTTCAGGATACAAATGCGGCCCAGCTGCAGCTGTCGCATTTAATCGCCGATCATGCCGATACCGATAATCCGAATATTATGGCAGTTGGCGACGACGACCAGTCTATTTACAAGTTCAATGGGGCCGAGCTAAATAACATGCTGTCGTTCCGACGCAGCTATCCAAAGTCAAAGACTATAGTCCTGACCGACAACTACCGGTCCAGCCAGAAGCTTCTCAATACGTCGTCTAAAATTATTTCCCAAATAGAAGACCGTTTAGTAACTCGAGATGCAAGCTTGATTAAAGACCTGAGAGCCAAAAACGAGCCGAAAACAAAAGGGGTAATTACGCACTTAAGTTTTACAACTGAAGATCAAGAACTTTATGAGATTACCAAGCAAATAGTAAAAAAGTATAAGTCTGGTAATACCTCAATTGCTGTTTTGGCCCGCGACCATGCCAGTCTGCGCAGGATGGCGGCAAGTTTAAATAGAAGCAAAATACCAATCAGTTATGAACAGCAAAATAACATATTAGAACACAGCTCAGTAATTCAGATTCACTTGATTTGCTCTATGCTTCAAGCGATAAATGCTGGCGATAGGTCACTATCTAGCCAGTACCTTAGCCAAATCCTACGCCACCCAATGTGGCAGATTAAACCCGAAAAACTGTGGCAAATAGCAGTCGATAACTACCGAAAAAATGACTGGCTGGATTATTTGTTGAAATCTACTGACAACAATTTATCGGCAATCGCCAAGTGGCTAGTTTGGTTGGCGCAGAAAGCCAGCCAGGAACAATTAGCAGTCATATTGGAATACGTCATTGGGTTGAGGGCTGGAGAACATTTAACCAGCCCGATACAGGCATACTACTTAGCTAACAAAAAAATAGATACCTCATATCTGTCGTCCTTATCTTCCGTCCGAATATTAATAAGCCTGGCTAATGACTTCAGTCGTTCGCAATCAGCAAGTCTAGAAGACTTCGTGAATTTTATTCAGCTGAGTATCGACACAAACGAGCTAATTGCTGACGAATCAGTCTTCATTACCGGCAGCCATGCAGTAGAACTACTTACCGTACACAAAGCAAAAGGCCTTGAGTTTGACATCGTATATATAATTAATGCCATCGATTCAAATTGGAAGCCGAATGCCGGTGGCCGAAAGAGTCCGTCGAACCTGCCGCTACAACCGGCCGGTGACGACCTGGATGACTATGCCAGATTGATGTATGTTGCAGTTACCCGTGCTCGGCATTCGCTAATTGTGGCTAGCTACCGTCAAGACATTAACGGCAAAGACGTCATGGCGTCGCCGCTGCTAATCGACGCTTTGGAAGTAGCTGAGATACCAAATTCAGATGACGAAACAAACATTGAGGTGCTTGAAAACAGCCTGACTTGGCCATCGCTTAATATTGAAGACGAAAAATTAAATCTAAAGTCCAGGATTGAAAAATATTCACTCAGTGCAACTGGACTATTAGACTTTCTGGACGTCAGTAAAGGCGGACCGCAAATCTTTCTGGAACGGCATTTACTTTCGCTGCCTCAAGCCAAGTCTTCTAGCATGGCTTTTGGTACGGCCGTCCATGAAGCAATGGAATTCGCTCAGATTTCAGTCAATTCTAATAACTTAAATTTAAAAAAAGTTATTGATGTCTACGAAAATTCTATCCGCAGGCAAAACTTGCCAGTAACCGAAGAGCAACGCTACCAAGAATACGGAGTCGAGCTAATTGAAAAGTTGCTAAGCAGCGATACCTTCTGGTTGGGCAAAGGTAATCTACCGGAGCAGGTTATTGGTGATGTCTTAATAGGCAAAGCAAAACTTAACGGCACGATCGATCGGATTGCAGTCAAAGACGACGAATTGACGATTATCGATTACAAGACTGGTAAGCCGCTTAGCAGTTTTATTACCCGTGATCAGAACAAAGCGATTAAAGCCTGGCGACATAGAATGCAGCTTATCTTTTACGCTATGCTGGCTAGAAACAGCAACCGGTTTAATATTAAAAATATTAAAGGGCAGATGTGGTATTTGGAAGCAAGTAGCCCAAAAGAGCTAATCCGCGAGTACATTCCAAGTAAAGATGAAATATTAAGACTGGAAAAATTATCCCAGGTCATATGGGAAAAGATTACTAGTCTGAATCTGCCTAATACATTGAACTACAGCAATGACTACTCTGGCATACAGGCTTTCGAGCAGGATCTGCTGGACAAAAAAATATGAGCCTCATTTTTAATTTTGAGGCTCAAATATTAACTAGTTTTGTGTAACCCAGTATCTAACTAGCGTCGGCGTCGAGCTGCCGGCTTCTTTTTTGTAGCACTTCTGGAAGAAGCAGCCTTTGAGCTGCTACTTCGCTTGATAACCGACTTTGAACTGGTGACTCGGTTGAATGAGCTAAATGAAGCTCGTTTATACAAAGTTTCTTCTGCGAATAGTAGTGCGTATAAGTTCATGCCGACAATTGATCCGACAATTGGACCAAGAGCATACGCTTTGTTCCAAGACTGCAAACCGATTGCAACTGCTGGGTTAAGAATTCCGTTGCTGGCAAGCGACGCAACCAAAATACCAATAGTTAGCGAACCGCCGATAGCAAATGCTAAGCGACCACCTTCGTATTTTTGGTATATAGCTGATGCTACGCCGAATCCGAAGATCAAAGCACCAATTGCTTCAGCAATAAAGATTTTTAAATCTGGAGCATTAGCGATACTTTCAATATTCCGTCCCATCAAATAATTGATTAACAGAAACGCCAAGTAACCACCGAGCATTTGGAATGTGATGTAACTAATTGCTGTAAGCGTTTTTACTTTGCGAATTGTCCATAAACCGAGCGTAATTGCTGGGTTTACGTGCGCACCTGACGTTGCCCCAATTGTTAAGGTTAATAAACCGAGCGTGATACCGGCTGCTAAACCACCGAACAATGGAAAAGATGTCCGTGCCACCATTGAATACACGGCTGTAACCAACACCATTACACCCATTAGCTCCGCCAAGACCATAGCGAATTTTAGTCTACTAAACATTGAACCCTCCTTAAAGAATAACTAATGCTTAAACAATAATAGTTTTGAGCATTTAATGCAAATATTTGGTGTCGTAGTATTTACTACTAGGAGAGGAACTCTGAACTAATTTCACCTACATGCTGATTTCTGCCAAGCGTACCAGTACCAGCCAAGGCTAGCTGATCGGCAACGATCACACCCCGCAAATACTCCTCTTGGTTTCTAGATACAACTTGCAAAAGGCTTCGTCCGTATCTGACATTTTGCCAGAAATTCATGATGTCCGTATCTTGATTGAATTTATCTTTTAAGACTAGAGTATTTTCAGAATCAACTAAAATTAATCCTTGCTCGTCATGCCCGTGGTTGTCGTGGTCATGATCAACGTCCAAATGCATTACTGCCTCATCGCCGGCAAGTTCTTTTACGACATCGATCATTTTGTCCTCAGTAAAGCTAGATGTTTTATTCAACATCATAAAAGTTGATTCAGCACCAGCTTTAATCATGTCTAATAGATGTGGCTGTTTAGTAGCTACAAATTTTGCACGACTTCCAAGAAAACGATTGACATCATCAAAAGACTCGACAAGCGTTTCTACGACCGACTTTGCTCCTCGAGCCATACCGCATTCACGGTGCATACCAATTCCGAAATTTGCTTTTATTAATTCTTGATTAATTGTATAGAACTGCTCGATCGGATCGTCAATACCTTTTAGTATTGAAAAACTAGCAATTGAGCGACAATCGGTGTAAACAAACTCGGACCACCGATAACTTTTGGTCGAGGGTCAGGTTTAGTTTTCGCCTCCGTCATCAAAAAGTTCCTACCGTCCATGCAGACACCGTTTATTTGGCGGTAATCAGGGGCGTAAATTAAGTAGTTGCCGGCAATAAGCTGTAAGTTTTTAGTGAAATCTTCTTGTTTAACGTGTGTTGCTTCAATATTTCCTTTACCGAAATTTATCCTACCTAAGTATGTAGCTATAGATCCGTAAATTAATTCATGATCCGGCTGAACGTCTATCGTCATAACTTCTTCATCCCCTTGGTTTTTTACAAAATTAATTCTATTTTCTGGTGAACCCGACATACTTCTCCGATATTTGTTATTAAATTAACACAAGGATTCATTCTAAAAAACTTAGCTGGATTTTTCAAGTAGTTTATTCAGCTGTTTTATTTTCTATACTTTTCTTTTTCGTCTGCGCAAGCTGGCTACTTGCAGTCTGACAGCTTGGCGGTCGATTAGCTGCTGGGCATGCTGCAGGGAAACAGTATCCTTGGCTTCTTTAACTAAGTTCTTAGCTTGTTCTAACGCTTTTTGGGCTTCGGCTTCGTTAATTTCGTCTTCGTTATCAGCTTCGTCTACAAGCACTCGTACTTTGTTGTCGGCTATTTCTATTACACCACCGTTGGATGCAAAATGCTCAAGTCGGCTGTCCGGATCACCAGCTTTTTTTCTAACAGTTATTACTCCAGGCACAGCTAGACTAACTAACGGCATATGATTCGGAAATACAGCGATATATCCATCTTTGGTCGGAAGTACGACTTCAAAAACTTCTTGACTGTATTTTGTGCCATCTAGAGTAACTAATTCAAATTGAATCATAAATAAGCCTCATTTTTTTGAGCAGCTAGTTGCTCGTTATGATCCAGCATACTGCAAACAATTGTCGATTCAGCCATTAGGCAGACGAGTTTCATAAGATTGCTTGTGTCGTAGGGAATAAAGCTGTCGACTAGTTCTTGGACAATTATGTCTTCACGAATACTATTAGCGGGCGAATTATCTCTCCAACGAGCCTCGAAATTATCCATTCGTAGTCGGTCGAATTGGTAATCGTAGTAGTAGCCGTTTCTAACTTCCAATTTAGCTGCATCACCGACATTTTTTGCCTGAGGGTACCGCTTGCTAGTCCAAGCATAAAAACCATCGCGCAAAATCTGGTGCTGCCGGCTCCATCCCGGTTTCAAGCTGTAAGGCTGGTTGTTACCGTTAGCCATTTGTAATTTCCCCATATTCTGCTGGCGAATCAGAGAATTGAATTGCCGCATCTGCCACACTTCTAACTTGACCGTATAGTCTTTCTATTGCTGATTGGTCGAAATCGCCTGTTCCAGTCCGCACATTATGCATGAAGGCTTCTAATTCAGCCGGCGTGACATCATGCCGTTCTACTACCGGCTTGGGCTCGTAACCGCGGTCAATGTAACCGCCGGTGGTTCCAGTGCAAGTTCCAGCTTCCATTATTTAACCTCGCTAATCTTACCCTTCATATAGAAGGCGCTTTCCGGCTTGTCGTCGTGCTTGCCATCAATAATTTCTTTGACGCCTTGGACAGTGTCTTTTAGTGATACGTATGTACCGGGGATATTACTAAATACCTCGGCAACGCTAAAAGGCTGGGTTAGGAATCTTTGAATTCGTCGGGCTCTAGCTACAGTCAGCTTGTCTTCGTCGCTTAGTTCTTCCATACCAAGAATTGCAATAATATCCTGTAGATCTTTATACCGCTGAAGAATCCTTTGGACTTCACGGGCTACTTGGTAATGCTCTTCGCCGACAATTTCCGGGTCCAGAATAGTTGAACTTGAGTCTAATGGGTCGACAGCCGGGTAAAGACCTTGTTCTGTTAGTGCTCGGTTTAGCGTAATTGTCGAGTCTAAGTGAGCGAAAGTTGTGGCTGGGGCAGGGTCGGTAAGGTCATCGGCCGGAACGTAGACTGCTTGGACTGATGTAATAGATCCGGTTTTAGTTGAAGTAATTCTTTCCTGCAAGCCGCCCATTTCCTGAGCCAGATTTGGCTGGTAACCGACAGCAGAAGGCAAACGTCCGAGTAGCGCGGATACTTCGGCTCCAGCTTGTGTGAAACGGAAGATGTTGTCAACGAAAAGAAGCACGTCTTTACCTTCGTCACGGAATCCTTCGGCAATGGTAAGTCCTGACAGTCCAACTCGAAGTCGGGCACCTGGTGGTTCATTCATTTGTCCGAAAACTAGGGAAGTTTTGTCTAATACTCCGGATTCTTCCATTTCGTAATAAAGGTCGTTTCCTTCACGGGTACGTTCACCAACACCGGCGAATACACTTGTTCCACCATGTTCTTTGGCAATGTTGTTAATTAGCTCAGTAATTAATACGGTTTTACCAACACCAGCACCACCGAATAGTCCGACTTTACCGCCTTTTGTTACTGGGCAAATAAGATCGATTACTTTAATTCCGGTTTCCAGTACCTCAGTTGTACCAGATTGTTCGTCTAGAGTTGGTGGAGTTCGATGAATAGGGGATCGCTTTTTGAAATCTCCTTTTTTACCGTCAATTGGTTCACCAAGAACATTGAACATCCGACCCATGGTTTCTTTACCTATCGGCACGCTGATCGGTGCACCGGTATCGATAACGCTGCTGCCGCGTTTTAAGCCGTCAGTAGTTCCTAGGGCGATTGCTCGGACACTGTTTTCGCTTAAATGCTGGGCTACTTCCAGAACTAGCTTCTTGCCGTTTACGTCTACCTCAATCGCGTTATAGATTGCCGGAAGATGTCCTTCTTCAAATTCAACGTCAGCGACCACGCCGACTACCTGGCTGATACTGCCTTTTTTAGTTTTTTCTGCTGTTGCCATTATTTCTCCTTACTTTCTGCACCTGCTGGGGCGGTTCTATCAAATACTAAGTTTAAAATTCCTTGAGTAGTTTCTGGCTTTGTACCAGAAGTTTCTCGGTAAGCCATTGCACTTTTTATCATTGATCTTACATCTTCACTGTCTTCTGGTATTGTCATATGACTACCTTTTAATACTGTATCGACGATGCTACTAGCTTCTTGGGCATAATCTCTATCTTCATCCAGAGCATCTCCAGTCAAGCCAACACTGCATGCGACAAAAGAAACATACCAGACCAGTGTATCGACAGCGGTCGCCATATCTTCTTCTCCCAAACCTTTACCTGTAAGTTCCAATGCAAATCCACCTAGTTGTCGCTGGACGTCTGCTGCTACCTGGCTAGATGCAAGTTCTATTAAATTCGGGTTTGGTTCTCTTAATCCTGCCATTAGTTAATCTCCCTTATTTCTAATTCTGATCTTACATATATCATAAATCTCACTTTATCGCCTCAGCTCCACCGGTTATTTCTGCTAGTTCCTGAGTGATTGCCGCTTGCCGGGCAGTGTTGAAGGCAAGGGTAAGGTCATCTATCAAATCACTGGCATTGTCAGTCGCATTCTTCATAGCCAACATGCGCATGGATTGTTCTGAGGCAATAGACTCCATCAAAGCTTGGCTAAGCTGAGATTCTATTAGGCGTTCTGTAATCTGCTCAAGTACGGCTTTTGGTGACGGTTCAAAGACGGCTTCCTCTAGATCCGGAATTACTGGATCGGTTACATAAGCTGCCGGCAGGATTCGCTCGACTGTTACTTCCTGGTTAATGCTAGACTTGTAATCGGTATATATTAAATCTAGAGCATCTATATCCTTATCCGTAAACAGCTTAGTGACTGTATCAAGAATCGGCCGGATATCATTGGCCGAGGGATTGTCAGGGAAGTTCTCGTAAGCTGCAATTACATTGACACCCTCAAACCGGACTATAAACCTAGCACCTTGCTTACCGATTACTATTACCTGACTGGAAATTCCAGTTTCTTTGTCGGCCATTAGTTCTTTTGTAACTTGTTTCAAAACATTGCTGTTATATGCACCCGCAAGTCCGCGGTTGCTGGTTACAATTAAATGCAGACGAGTTTTAATAGTCCGCTTATCATATAACGGATGGCTTTTTACATCTGTAAGTTCTCGTAGACGGGCAAGAATTTGCCTGGCAAGGTTACGATAGTCGCGGCTGCGCAAAGCCAGCTCTTGAGCCCGTCGCATCTTGGAAGCGCTAACTAGCTCCATCGCTTTGGTAATCTGGCGAGTGCTCTTAACGCTTCCGATGCGTTGCTTAAGTTGCTGACGGCTAGCCATTTGCTTCTCCGTCTGCAGGAATATGATCTATCCCTTTTTCAAGCATTACTACTTCCGCGGCCATTCTTGTTGAACTTAATGTGACTTCTTCCGAATATCCTTCTTCCATACCGCGGCTGTATGCTCGACCTAGAAATGAAAAGAAATTCTCTTTAAAAACATCAGCACTATTTTCAAAATATTCACCTTCAATAGCATCATCCCTTAGGCTAGCAAGTGTTAGTTCAAAATCGATATCTGAAACTTGTCTTGCTAATAGACCATAATCAGTTACCATTTGGCGATGTGCATCCAAAAATTTAATTGAAGCAGCACCAGCTTCTGGATCATCCATGAGTGCAGTGACTGTTGCATCTTGAATTTCAACACCGGAACCTAACAAGGCATCACGCCTTTTTACAAAATCATCATGACGTTTTCTAGCGTAAGGATTTTCTTTCATTTTATTGACCGCGTAATACGCACTAACAATAGTTTTTTGTTCTTCTGGTTGGAATAAACTTAAATACTCGGACATTAGTCTTCCTTAAATCCTTCAACAATATCTTTGGCCACGCCTAAAATTGCTTTCTTAGTTTCGTCGCTTGGCTTGTCACCTTTGTTTAGCTCTTCCACGACTTTCTTGTGTCGGGCACTTAGCTCATGAAGCATTGCTGCTTGAGCCGGCTTGATCTTAGCAACTGGGATGTTGTCAAAAGCTCCTTCAGTTGCTGCCATTAGTGATGCTGTTTGTTCAGCGATAGACAGCGGACTGTATTGAGGCTGCTTAAGCAGTTCGGTTAGTCTTTGTCCGCGTTCGATCTTGGCCTTGGTTTCTGCATCTAGATCGCTTCCAAACTGCGCAAAAGCGGCAAGTTCCCGGAACTGAGCAAGATCAAGTCGGAGCGAACCAGCAACACTTTTTACAGCTTTAGTTTGGGCCGAACCACCAACACGGGAAACCGACAAACCAACTGAAACAGCCGGTCGGATACCTTGGTTAAACAGGTTTGTTTCCATGAAGATCTGACCGTCGGTAATAGAGATAACGTTGGTTGGGATATAGGCTGATATATCTCCAGCTTGAGTTTCAATGATTGGCAGGGCAGTTAATGACCCACCGCCTTTGGCATCGCTCATTTTTGCCGCTCGCTCTAGCAGGCGAGAGTGCAGGTAGAAAACATCACCCGGGTAGGCTTCACGTCCTGGTGGACGGCGAAGCAGTAACGACATTTGCCGGTAGGCCACAGCGTGCTTACTTAGGTCGTCGTAAGTTATCAGCGCGTGCTGGCCATTGTCTCTAAAATATTCGCCGATAGCGGCACCGGCGTACGGTGCTAAGTACTGCATTGAAGCTGGGTCGGCTGCACTGGTTGCTACGACTATAGTCTGGTCCATGACGCCTTCGCGCTTCAATCGCTCGATTATTCTAGCGACTTTACTCAACTTTTGTCCAACTGCAACATAGATATTGATAACTCCGGTTTTCTGCTTGGCCTGGTTGATCATGGTGTCGACTGCAATTGCAGTCTTACCAGTCTGACGGTCGCCAATAATCAGCTCACGCTGGCCTCGGCCGATCGGTACCATAGCGTCTATAGCCATGATTCCGGTCATTAATGGTTCGCCAACGCTTTTTCGATCTAAGACTCCAGGTGCAATCTGTTCGACCAAGCCAAACTTCTTAGATTTAATTGGGCCTTTGTTATCTAGCGGGCGACCTAAAGGGTCGACAACACGGCCAACAAGTTCTGGGCCAACTGGGATTTCCATGACTCGTCCGGTTAGTTTGGCCCGCATGCCAGCCTTAACTTCAACGTCTTCGCCCATCAGTACGGCACCAATTTCACCTTCTTGCAAGTTCAAAGCGAATGCTGGCACTGGCTTGCCAGTGCCTTCAATTTCAATCATTTCGTTGTAGCCACAGTTCTGCAAACCGTAGATCCAAGCAATACCATCACCAACTCGGGTAACAATACCAACGCTTTCAATCTCTGGGCTATGCTTCAGCTCCTCGATTGCTCGACGAATGTCGGCGCTTAGTTCCTTAATATTAATGTCAGTTGCCATGTTTAATCTTTCTCCTTATACCAATGTCTTTAGTCGCTGTAATTGCCGGCGTACGGTTAAATCTAGGCTCGAGTCAGCTGTTTCACAGCGCACGCCGCCAATTACATTCGGATTAATTGTTAATTCTAATACTATTTTCTTGGCACTACTTTGTGCCTTAAATATATCTGTAATCTGTTGTTCTAATACGGGTTCGATTGCTCGGGCAGCCGTAACATGAACATACAAAATTCCTTCGCTCTCATAAAGCTTCTTCTCAACGTCACGGATGATTGCTTTTAGGTCGCCAATACGGCGTTCTTCTACCAAATAGGCAGCTAATGAGTTGGTCACGTCCTTAATTTCTTTGCCGGACTTTAGATCTGACAGAATTGCACGGGCGATAACAGCATTAGTTTCCTTAGCCATAATTAATTACGCCCGTACTCTTTCTATCTTGTCTAGTGCTCTTTGAATTAGGCTAGCGTCTTTCTTAGCGTCAACTTTTTCATGAATAATGACTTCAGTGGCTTCACTGACTAGTGCCAGCATTTCACCGCGCAGCTGGTTTCGTGCCTTGTCCATCTCGCGTTTGATCCGGCCTTCAGCGTCTTTCAGCATTGTATCTACTTTCTTAGAAGCACTAACCTCTGCCGCCTTAATCATTGTGCTCGATTCCTTGTTGGCGTTGGCAATAATTGCATCAGCTTCGGTCCTAGCTTTTTGGTGGAGCTTCTGTAGCTCAACTTCAAATTCAGCCTGCTTCTTCTGCATAGAAATACCAAGGTCAACGCCCGAGTCGATCGTCTTGCGTCGTTCTTCAAGCGTATTGACGATATTAGTCAGCGCGAATTTCTTGATCAAGAAAAACAAAAGCAAAAATACGCCGGCCTGCATCAAGATTACCTTGATGTCTAGTCCCAGTACCGCGATGCCTTCTTTCTCTTCGGCTGCAAATTGTATTAATGAACTAATCATTTATTTCCTTTATTTTGTTTTAGAACGGAGCAGGGCGGCGAACCGCCCAAGTTTAATCTGTTGCTCGTCTATTTAACAATGATACCGGCTGCTAATGTCAGCAGGGCGGTAACTTCGATCATTGCCGCGATAATAATAACCTGGCTCGCAGCCTTACCAGCTTCCGGGTTACGTCCTAAAGCTTTCATATAAGCTTGTCCGACCATACCCAGTCCGATAGCAGCACCGACCATGCCGATACCGACCATGAATGACTTGCTGTTGAAGGGACCTGATCCGGTTGCTTCAGCAGCTACTTTTGTTAGTAATGGTGCCATTTATTTAAACTCCTTATTTTGTACCGCAAGCACCCTGGCAAGCCAGAGAAAATTCTCACGGATATTAATATTAATGGCTAACATCTCCCTCGAGCTTCGCGACCACAGGGTCGGTTTCGTGGGCAGGATGTTCGTCGTCATGGCCGTGGCTAATTGCCAGACCTAGGTATGTAGCGGCAAGTACGGTAAAGACATACGCCTGAATGCCCGCTACAAGCATTTCAAATATGGCGATTGGTAGAATTGTAAACGATCTGAAGTCTTTGCCGATGTAGGCGAATATTCCGATTAAAATCTCACCCAGGGCGGTATTAAGAAACAGCCTAAGGCTGAGGCTTAAGACGCGGGTGAACTCTCCGAAAACTTCCAATATGCCGATAAAAAGGTTGATCGGGTTGAGCGGCTTGTCGGTAAAGTAGTGTTTAAGGTGACCGATAAAACCGGATTCCTTAATCGACAAGTACTGGACTGTAATAATAGCTATTAGCGCCATTGCGATCGTGCCGTTAAGATCAGCTGTAAACGGACGTAGCAGAGGAACATTTCCTTCATGTGTAGTTGCGAAAACTCCAGGACCTACAATTGGCAATAACCCCATTAGATTGGAGAAAATAATAAATAAGAAGAACGTCCCAAAGATTGGTGCATATTGGACCGCTTTAGCGCGTGAGCCTAATGGGCCTTCGACCAGCCCGATAATAAACTCGGCAATAATCTCAATCACTTGGTTGATTCCTCTTGCGGCTTTGATATGGATTTTAGTTTTAGCAAATATCAGCCACATTACCAGCAGTGCTGCACAGATCGCTCCGTAAATAAAAGAATTACTGATCGGCAAACCATGCCAAGTAAAAATATTCTCAGGACTAATAGAAATATGTAGGTCTTCGGCTGCAAAACGGCTAAACGGATTAGCTAAAGAAATAAGGGAATTTAGCATAGACCTCCAGTGGGTTGACACTCCCAAGAGTTCGTCGTCTTACCTAAGGCGGCGGTTCGTATACTCATCTCCGTGCATTATAACAGGAGTCAGGACGCTACTGCAACAGCTTTTTGATTGGATTAATAAAACCTGTTTTTGTTCACCTTAAACTTAATCAATTAAGTTATAAATGGTATAATCTAAGCATGATAACTCTTTACACGTCACCAGCCTGCGCTTACTGCCACATGGCTCGTGAATACCTTAAATCCAAGAAGCTCAAATTTAAGGAATATGACATCAGCGACAATCCTAAGGCACTCGACTTCGTACTAAACAAAGTCGGGCAGGCAGCAACCCCAGTACTTGATATCGACGGGACTATAATTCTAGGCTTCAACCGGCCGCAGATTGACTTAGCACTGCGCAAATAACTATTACTTAGTGATTTTTATCACACGCTATATTTAGTGTATGTGCTTTACACAACACCACTACTGTTATATAATCCACTTGGAGAATAACTTTGGAGGTCCTCAATGAGTCAGCCCAATCCAGTAGGAGTTACTGTGCCAGATCATGAAAGGCATCTCAATATTGTGCCAACAATGCCCGAAGTAGCTGAAATTGTAATTCCAGATTATGAAGTTACTGAATATAGCGTAGAGAGTTTAACTAGTCCTAATGACCCAATGGTCTCAATGATCGACATGACTCTTTTTGATAACCGAAAATGGATGCACGGATACGAAATTGCCGGTGCTGAAGTAGTTCCTGACCGCGAATCAAGGCTACGAGTTGTTCGAAATGTTATCGGCATCTTTCCGGAGTATCAAGATTTTGGGCGCGTCAGTCCTAATACACTCTTGAGTCATGCAAAATATCTGGAGCATTCAAAAAGAACAATTAATAAAGTGTCAAAATCAGTGGCAGAACACTTAAGCGACAGAGGTCAATCTTCAATTGATGAAGTCTTCCTTCGTCTAGTTGAGGCAAAAGATCCGCTAGCCGTAACGCTGGCTAGAATCTATCAGGATCCTCAGATTAACGAGCGGGTATTTGCTAGTATCTATCGTGATTCTATTGTCGCCTTTCATAGGGATGAAGTTAAGAACCTGATCGATTTGCAACTAAATAAGCTTCGCATAGGAAAAGTAGTAATAGAAAAGCAAGTTGAACCCACAAACTAGATCACAAACGCTGATACAATTAGTGCATGAGTTTTGATGGTTATAAAACTAAAGATTCAGTAGTAATTGTTTACACCGGAGACAACAAAGGCAAAACCAGTGCTTCTTTAGGACTCATGGTCCGAGCTTTAGGCAACCGCTGGAACGTAGCTTTTATTCAGTTCATCAAATACTGGGGCGTTGGTGAGCATGTTTTTATTCGGGATATTAGTAGCCTTTATAAAAACCATGTCTACTTTTATAAGGGTGGCAAAGGTTTTTACAAAGCTGGCGACCTAAGCCCTCAGAATATTAGCGAAGAAATGCACAAGCAGGCTGCAAAAGAAACGTACGATCAAGCTTATTTAGCAGCCACCAACGGCAAATACGACCTGGTTATCTGCGATGAAATCAACAATGCCGTAAACGACGGCTTGATTACCAAGGCCATGCTCAAAAAACTAATTAAAGACAAGTCTGCCAAAACCAGCCTGTGCCTGACTGGCAGGAATTTCCCCAAAGACTTGCTTGAATATGTAGATATCGCCACAGAGATGAAGAAGATCAAGCACCATTTCGACGACAAGTTCCTAGCTAATCCGGGAATAGACTATTAATGTATAGATCTTTATTTGCATATAATTCAGATCGGTTTAGCATATTATTATGAGCCAACCGACTTTATACCTCATGCTTGGATACCCGGGTTCGGGCAAAACAACAGCCAGCAAGGCGATTGCCAAAGTCGCTCATGCGGTGCATCTGTGGGCCGACCATGAAAGGCGGTTGAAGTTTAAAGCTCCAACTTACGGGCATCAGGAAAATCTTAGACTATATGATGACTTGAACCACAAGACCAAAGTCCTGCTCACAGAAGGTAAAAGCGTTGTCTTTGATACCAACTTCAACTTCTACAAAGACCGCCAGCATCTGCGGAAAATTGCCAAAGACTGCGGTGCAGAAACAAAACTTATTTGGGTTAAAACCGATAAGAAAATAGCCAAGCAAAGAGCAACCGAAGATGCCCACCTTCAGGAGACTAGGGTGCTCGGTAACATGCCGCCGGAAGAATTTGACCGAATGTCCGGCAACATGGAAAAACCCCGCGGTGGCGAAAAATATATTGAACTAGACGGCACTAAAATTACTAAAAGCTATGTCGCTGACAAATTAGATATTGTCGTTTAGTCTTTTTTATCATTTATCTAGTCCGTCAATATTATTTTGTAATTAAAGTATAATTAGCTGAATCAAGCGAGGGTATCTTAATGGCTAGAAGGAAAAAGGCAAAGCGGACTTTGATAATTACTATTATTGCGCTGTGCCTGGCTTTCGCCCAGCAGAAAGGCTATCTCCAGCCGATCGAGCAGAAAGCATCTCAAAACCAGCCAGGATTATATAAAGTTACGACCTTCACCGACGGTGACACGATAACGATTGATATGAACGGTACGGAAGAAAAAGTCAGGTTTATCGGGGTCGATACGCCTGAAACTCACGATCCAAGAAAAAGTGTTCAGTGTTTCGGTATGGCGGCCGCTAATTACACTAAAAACCTAATCGGGCTAAATCGGGTTAGGTTAGAGTCAGATCCAACCAACACCAACCGGGATCGCTACAACCGGCTGCTTAGATATGTTTACTTGCCAGATGGCAGATTAGTCAATGCCGAAATAATTAAGCAGGGCTACGGCTTCGCCTACACTTACTTTCCATTTACTAAGCTGGATGAGTTTGTCAGCTACCAAAAAGAAGCTGAGATGAATAAATTAGGTCTGTGGGGCAGCTGTACTATTACTTCTGAAGACAATGGCCAGGTTCACACCGATTGAATTTATTGAAATGGCTGGGGACGGGGCTTATTGGGATTAGTAAACAATTTCTTGAGCGAAAATCTGTGCTTGTCTGCGTCATAAGCTAGAACCAACGGCCTCAGGAAAATATAGCCGACAAAGTAGGCGACAATGGCGATATAGCCACCTATAGTCTTGATCCCATGGCGAGTGTAGGTAAGATTGCTAAGCCGAATATAGCGGTAGAAATTTTTCGGCGTATCAGAGTAACGCCGGGCTGACATTCCAGCTCGGAGGTTAATGTCGTATCGGATTTTTCTTTTATGTTTAAACAAATGAATTGCGATGTCGGCATCTTCATATATATAGTCGATATGGCATAGTTCACTGCGAATAAAGTCCCAATCTGTCTTTCTAATTGCCATATTAGTTCCAAACAAAAACGGCCAGTTTTTCTCATGCTTGTATAAAATATTCTTAAAGAAATCCTCAACCCAATGATTCTGCGGCGACAGCGGCATATCGTACCAGTGGCTGGATCCGGTGACAGCAGCAATAGAATCGTCGGACATTATCTTGATAGCCGTCTCGGTCCAATTTGGCTCAAGCTTGGTATCGGCGTCAATTCGGCCGATAATGTCAGACTTAGCAGCATTGAAGCCAGTAGTCCTGGCATATAGCGTACCTTGTTTGCTTTCGGTGATTACTCTTACGAAAGCAAATGACTTGGCAACTTTGAGCGTTGAGTCGGTTGAATTGTTATCGACAACAATAACCTCATCCGGCATATGAGTTTGCTTAGCAACCGAATCCAAGCAGTGTTTTAAGGCGTATTCTTCGTTATATACTGGTATAATCAAAGATAATGTTAATGCTTTTTTCATAAGTTAATTAAGTCATAACCATTGGTTTATTATTATAAAGACTATTCATGAAACAAAAAAATAATAAGTTAGCCGTCAGGGCTGAACTGCTAAAAGAAAAGGTGCTGTTCAAGTCCCGCTACGGGGAAAAAGAAGAGCGCATGTATTTGCGTTTAGCTAAGAAGTTTAGGCTGGAGAAACCTAAATACTGGTGGCGGGAGCAGGGTATAATAACAAAAATATTCTGCACGCTGCTGGCAATATTAATCCTAATGGTAAGTTCAGCATATGGTATCGCCCGCTGGTATATCCACACTCAGAGCCACAAGGAATTCAAGTTTGGTACATCTTTTATACCGAGCTATGCCCGTTACTTCGGTCTCCAGCCGGAAGAAACCATGCAGGCTATGATCAGCGACCTTGGAATAAGGCATTTCCGGCTGGTCAGCTATTGGGAAGATATTGAGAAAACGCCTGGGCAATATGACTTCAAGGAACTCGACTGGCAGTTCAGAAAAGCCGAGGCTTCTAATTCTACCGTCAGCTTAAGCATTGGGCTGCGTCAGCCACGCTGGCCGGAATGCCATCAGCCGGAGTGGACCAAGACACAGACTAAGGACGTCTGGTACCCGCAGTTAAAAGAAGTTATGCGTAAAACCATCGACCGCTACAAAACTAGTCCGGCATTGGAGAGTTACCAGTTGGAAAACGAATTCTTCCTAAAAGTATTCGGCGAATGCACGGACTTCGACCGCGACCGATTAATAGACGAATTTAACTACGTAAAAGCACTGGATCCAAACCATACGGTTATTATTGCCAGAAGCAACAATGCCTGGGGTATTCCGATCGGCCAGCCACAGGCTGACAAATTTGGCGTTTCCGTATACAAGCGGGTTTGGGATAAGGCAGTCACTAAACGCTACTTTGAATATCCTTTCCCAGCCTGGTTCTACGCCTTTTTAGCCGGTTCCGGAAAAATAGTTACCGGCAAGGATTTGATCATCCATGAGCTACAAACAGAACCGTGGGGGCCAAACAAGGGTATCACCGAGATTTCGATAGAAGAACAAAATAAGTCACTTAACGCCGAGCGACTGGCTGATCGGATTGCTTACGGCAAAGCAACTGGTATGCGTGAAGTAGATCTTTGGGGTGTTGAAATGTGGTATTGGCGCAAAACCAAACTAAATGACCCGAGTCTTTGGGAATCGGGTAAAAAGGCATTGCATGACCAACAATGCTACCAATGCTATAACAAGTGATATAAATAAGTAATGGAAGAAAACCTGTTTGGTGCCAGCCTATCTGTAAAACAGTGCCGAAACTTCGGTATAAATGATCTGGAGGTATTAAAAGCAGCAATTACTGAACTGCATATCATACGCTTCAGGCTAATGAGCTACTGGAATGAGATTGAAAAGTCACCCGGCAAATATGACTTTAAATATTTAGATCGTCAGATCAGAACGGTCGAAAGCTACGGCGGCGAAGTTACACTCTGTTTAGGAGTACGCCAGCCAAGATGGCCTGAGAGCCATTGGCCAAATTGGACTGAGAAAGTAAGTCAAGCCAAAAGAAACAGGGATTTAATAAAGTTTATTAAATTAACTGTTAACCGATACAAGGATAGCTCAACTATCTCCAGCTGGCAGCTGGAGAACGAAGCTTTGCTGAAATCCTTCGGGGAAAAGGGAGACTTCAATCGAAAACGGTTAATTCAGGAATACGAACTCGTCAAAAAGCTGGATCCGACACGTCCATTAATAATGTCGACCAGTACCTCGTGGGGTATCCCACTCAGAAACCCGATTCCGGATACAGTCGGCTTCTCGTATTACAGGATTACGCATGATAACAACGAATACCGGCATTCTATTTACATGCCTTGGGTGTTTAGCTTGAGGGCATTTCTAATTAATTTTATCTGGCGCAGGCCAAGTTTTATCCATGAGCTGCAAGCAGAACCATGGGGACCTATGAACATATGGGAAATGGACGCGCAGGAACAGGCTAAATCCATGAACGAAGATATACTTGCGAGTAATATTAAAGCAGCCATTAAAACAAAGTTGTTTCCGATAGATTTTTGGGGTCTGGAATGGTGGTACTGGCTGAAACAAAACAACGACAATGATATTTGGAATAAAGTAAAAGAACTTACTAAATAATATATTATATACTTTGTCGAGTTTAAAATATCGGTTACAATGTACTAGTTATGCCTAAGAAGAAACCCACACAGTCTAAAACCATTTCCAATCGTCGAGCCCGGCATGATTATGCTATCGACGACAGCTTGCTCGTGGGCATGATTCTGACTGGTGCCGAGACTAAATCCCTGCGGCACGGCCATGGCCAGCTTAGGGGAGCCTACGTTACTGTCAAAGACGACGAGCTTTGGCTAATTAATGCCACCATTTCCTCAATGCCGGGAATAAACATTCCTGAATCCGACCAAACAAGAAGTCGTAAACTGCTGGCCAAAAGAAAAGAAATCGACAAATTAATTGCCAGTAAAAAGCAGGGCCAGACAATAGTGCCACTGGAAATACTGACAAGAGGCAGATTTATTAAGCTCAGGATTGCTGCCGGCAAAGGCAAGAAGCACTACGACAAAAGAGAAACGTTAAAGAAACGGGATGAGACTCGTCAAGCAAATGCAGCTATAAAGAATCGGGTTCGCGCGTGAGTCCGGATAAAGCCGATGAGAAAATTGCCGTTGTAGATGACAAAGGCAATATTCTAAAGTTAGTTACCCGAGGTGAAATAGCAGATAACTATACCTGGCGGATCATATGCGTATGGATAGAGAACGATAACGGACAAGTGCTACTTCAGCAAAGATCATACAAGAAAAGATTAGGACCTGGACTCTGGACCTGTGCCGTTGAAGGAACCGTGGAAGGCAATGACACTTTTGAGACTACGGCCAATAGGGAAATAGTGGAAGAAATAGGATTAACTGAATTTAAGCTCGTAAAAGCTAATAAAGTCTTATATAAAGCTGAACTTGGATCAAGATTAGCACAAGGGTACAAGGTTAAATGCAATTGGCCAATAGAGAAGTTTTCACCGCAAGAAAGTGAAGTTGAACAGCTTAAGTGGGTAAAACGAAATGAAGTTATACAAAAACTACAGAATAATGATCCGGATTTTCCAAAAGCCGGCAAAGTCTGGCTAGATATGTTTAATCTTGTTTAAAAAGCCATATCTACGGTATAATTCATCGGTTACAATCAGTTTAGATTAGTAAAGTACTTTTAATTTTATTCCCGGGTAGCTCAATGGTGGAGCAAGAAGCTGTTAACTTCGAGGTTGTCGGTTCGAGTCCGACCCCGGGAGCCAGAGCAAGCAGTGAAAATCGCAGACCGGTTTCCAAGACCGAAAAGCACTTTCACTCCTTGCTCACCAAGGAAGTAAGATTGCCGATAACAAGGTTACGATGTTGGAACCACCAGGAATGGTGGTTCTTTCATTTTTACCTCTGTTATTCAGTTATAACCGCGACTTGTCCAGCCCGAAGGAAGCAAGCAATGAAAAAACAGACCTGGTTCCTAGACCCGTCCTTTTACTGATTCAAAGAAAAAATGCGAGCTAGCTATGTCAGCTGAGACTGTGCATGAAACTTTTAATTTGCAAATTCACATAATCGGGCTTCTCAGCCATCAATAAATGACCAGTGCCTTCCACAATATGAGTCCGTGTTGGTTGAAGGCGTTCGCAAAATTGCAGCCCATTTGCTAAAGGCAGAACACGATTTTGTTGACCCCAAAAGACCATGGTAGGAGGTAAGTGTGTTGGTCGAGCAAAATCATGACTGAATTTATTAAACGAAGATAGGCCTCTCTTCAGGTTTAGTCGTGACATTGTTTGTGTTGGGCTATGGGCCTCTTTACTCTCCGCTAGAAAAACTGGATCTGTAGGATTAGGCAGGGCCGCATAGTTGGTGCGCACGGCGGTCGTAATCACACCAGGAATGTACTCAATCGTTTTCTGTGTAGCCACGTGAATCGGTTTTAAAAAACCAGGTAACGGTAAGCTCGCTAAGCGCACCAAAGGTGTCATCATGTCATGACCACCACAGAGATTAAACAAAATCAAAGCCTTCAGCCGTGAAGAATTTCGAATGCCATACTCAAGGGCGGCCGCTGCACCCACACAGTTGCCAACTAATGTAACATTCTTTAGACTGAGTTTCGATAAAATTTCATCAGTCATTTGAGTATAAAAATCGAGACCGTAAGTTACATTTGGACGATCCGAAGCACCGCACCCTAGCATATCAAAAGCAAACACACGATATTTTTTAGCGAAATACTGTATTTGATAGTGCCAGATCCAGTGCCCACTGCCACCATTGTGCAGAAACAGCATTGGCTCACCAGATCCGACCTCTATGTATTTAACAGTTCCTGAACCCAGGGATAGGCTTTTCATAATAAAGACAGTATACATTCGGGAATTCATGATTACGTAAAAAGTTTTCTCTGAGTAGACCCATTTTCCAGATAATCGTTTATACTTACAATTAATAAAGTTCTGTTACCCTCGGTAGACTAAACTGCCCTAATCTAAATATGTCCAATCAAACTAGTACAATTGCCAAGAAAATGCACGGATCCGGCCAGCCGGTTGTATTGCTCCATGGGTTTGCACACTCGCACAAGTATTGGAACAAAGTGGTTAGACATATGCCACATGACAAATTTCATATCATTACACCTGATAGCATCGGATTTGGGATGTCGGACAAACCCACAGAACTAAACTATGACATCGATGACCATTCTGAAGAACTCGTAAGGGCACTCTTGAAACACGTTAGTCAGCCAGTAATTCTAGTTGGACACTCCATGGGCGCAATGATAGCGCTTAGAATCGCCAAACATCACCCACATTTAGTTCAAAAGCTTATTTTGATAAATCCTCCTCTTTTCACAAGTCCAGAGCATGCAAGACGCGTGATAATGAGTAAGCTGCCGCTACTTTACAAGGCTTATATTGGGAGACTAGGCATAGTTATCCACTCCATGAGAGATAGCTGGTTCATGGACTTTCTGCATACAACTTTATTGGCAAAAAATCCCGACTTGAGAGATATTGTCACTGATTACTTAAGTCACACGAGACGATCATTCATCTATACCTTGCGAAACACCATATTTGCATACTCAATGTACGATGATCTCCGAGAACTCAAGACAAATACAAAATACATCTACTGCCCCAATGACCCATTCTACGACCCGGCATCACTTGCTTTCTTCAGTAAATATCCGAATATGCAAGCAGTTAAAATCTCTGGTGGCCACAAGATACCCTATGTTAATGCAGAACAGGTCGTTCATGAGATATGCGCTTAAAAAGGATGGGGGCTAAGTATGCAACCATATCTGATCTTATTTTTCTTAAACTTCCTTGAAGGGTCTGTTATTACTCTTGGTGCTGGCCTATCTGCGCAGGCTACCCATCTTGACTACTGCTTAGCCCTACTGACTCTCATCACCGCCGACATCGTCAGTGATCTTTTCTACTATGGTTTGGGTAGATTTGGTGGGGGTATCCTTCACACAAAGTATGCAAGAATAATTGGCGTCACAGAGCATCATCTAGATTTGGTCGAAAGCTATTATTCGAAGCATGGTAAAATTACGCTTTTCTTTGCTAAAATGTCTGACCTTCTAGCAATGCCAGCAGTGATCATTGCTGGTGCTATAAAGATGAAGCTCCGCGACTATATTGCAGTCAGTGTTGTGACGTCCATTCTTAAAGCCGTTCTATTATTCTCAGCCGGATACTTACTCGGGAACAGTCTAGGCCGTAATGGTTTAGTGCTTATACAAAATATGCTTAGCGGTCTATTTATTCTAATTTTAACAATCTTTATATTCCGCTATTTCTATGTCAAGATTAGACAAGATAAGGCTCTCAAAAGGAAACTACGTCAGTAATTATGCAGCAAACTAAGCCATTATTTTGGGTTGTTATACCGTTCTTCAACGAGCAAAAGCTCATACTAAAAACTCTTGAGGCTTTAGAGCAGCAGAGTGATACAGATTTTGCGATGGTGTTAGTAAATAATATGAGCACCGACAAGTCCCCTCAAATTGTTCGGACATTTATTAAGCAACACCCAAGACTAAATATCCATTTAATTAACGAGAAGCAGAAAGGCACTGGTGCAGCATCTGACACTGGCTTTCGTTATGCGATTCAACACGGCGCAACCATTGTTGCAAGAACTGATGCAGACGCATTGCCGTGCAAAGATTGGGTGCGTTTACTCAAACATGAGTTTGCAACCGGGGCACGTTTTGTTGGTGGGAGGTTGGCAGCACGAACCGATGAACCAAACTACCGTTGGTATGACGGCTTCATCACCGCTATATTCGTGCGTATTTTTGAGCCTGCGCCGCGTATTTTCTACAAACGCCCAGGTCAACGCTATCCACTCTTTATGGTACCGGGTTTAAACATGGCTATAGACGCAAAATTATACTTGGAGGTGGACGGCTTTCCACGCTCAAGCATTGACGATACAGACGAGGATCTTGAGCTACACCTAAAGGTTTGTCAGATTATTGATAAGTCACAAGCTCGCCTTAATAAGCAAGCACTCGTCTACGGCTCTATTCGGAAAGCGAAATCAATGGGTTATCTGAATATCATACTGTGGTACTGGAGTCGTAAACATAAACCGGACGTTATTGATGTCCGCTAGTGCGCCAATTGCTTACATCTGTGTTATTCCAAAGACTGAGGTACATAACTATGTATCCACTCCTATGCCAGCTCATTACGAGGGTACGATTCGAGATGAATCAAGAATGGGCTATGCAATTCTTGCAAATATATTAAAAAACAAATTCGGTGTCACCCATCATGTTAAAAATATACTCGCGAAGCCAAATGGCAAGCCTTACATTAAAGATAGTTCGATTTGTTTTAACATTGCATACAGTCAGGATTATGTAGCTTGTGCAGTCGGCCAGCAAGAGATCGGTATTGACATTGAGCAGCCAAGAGAACTACACCCTAAATTAATACTCAAACTACTGACCCCCGAAGAAATTGATGATGGCGTGGATCCGCTTCGGGCGTGGGTCATAAAGGAAGCATACAGCAAACTACTCGGCGCTGGACTGGCACTTGGTTTCGCATCAATATCAGTTGACACAATACTAGGCAGACAGCCACATTTTATTGTCCCGAACAAACTGTATACCTGTGCAGTTTTTTACGAGAATCCAAACACAATGGTAAAGATCCAATATACACTTGAGGATACATTATGAAGCGAGTACTGATAACAGGCGCAACGGGCTTTTTGGGCAGTTACACAGTTGCAGAGTTTAGTAAGCACGGGTATTACGTTATAGCGACTGGGCGCGATCAGGAAAAGCTTGCTAAGCTCAAACCTGCCGCAAACGAGACAATCACATGTGACTTGAGCAACCTAGCTAAAAAACGCGTGAAGGCGGATGTGGTCGTGCATATTGCAGCACTATCTACTATCTGGGGCAGTTGGGCCGACTTTTATAATGCGAACGTCCTTGGTACACAACAGGTTATCTGGTTTTGCCAGAAAAACGCTATCAAAAAATTAGTGTTTATATCATCACCAAGTATTTATTCAAGCAGACAGCATCGCCTAAATATTCACGAATCAGCGTATAACCCGAAAAATAAGCTTAATAACTACATTCGCTCAAAAATTGCTGCCGAGAAATTGGTGCAAGCGGCCAATAATAACAACCTGCATACTGTCATTTTAAGACCACGTGGCATTTTCGGAATCGGCGATACCAGCATCGTGCCACGTTTAATCAAGGCGAATAACACCATTGGCCTACCGCTTATTAATAATGGCCAAAACCAGGTTGATATGACCTGTGTTGAAAATGTGGCCCACGCCATACGCTTAGCCGTGGAGTCTCAAAAAGCGAACGGACACACATACAATATTACCAACGGTGAGCCGCGCTCCTTTAAGGACATTACCGAGAAACTCCTTAAAGATATCAACCAAAAACCTCGCTACAAACGCTTATCTCCAAACAGTCTCTATGCCATGGCTACAGTTTTGGAGCATGCCTATCGTTTGTTACGTATACCTAACGAACCAGCCATAACAAGATATACTGTGTGTACGCTGGGTTATTCGCAGACACTTGATATATCTAGTGCAAGGAAAGACTTAGGCTATGCACCGATAATTAGTCTTAACGCAGGACTTAAGAAATATGCCGACAACTACACAAAAAATAACTAGTGTGCAGTATTACAACTGTGGGAATTGTGTGAACAGGCTTGGCTTTGTATATCGAAATCAGAGTTTTCAAAAACGCGTGTTCCCGTCAGGGGTATTTTTGATTAAGCATTCAAAGTATGGTTACGTATTGTTTGACACAGGCTATTCGCTCAATATCTACAAAACAGGTTGGCGTGGTTGGCTCTATCGACTATTAAACCCGACTCATGTCAGCCGGGAGGAAGAGATTGACGTCCAGCTTAAAAAAGATGGTATTACACCAAAAGACATTCAATATGTAGTTTTATCACATCTCCATCCAGACCACATTGGCGGTTTAAAATTCTTTAACCAGAGCCAGTTTATTATCACTAAAGATAGCTACCGCGCATATCAACATCCACACACTACAGATCTTCTTTTTCCGGCACTGCTGCCAAATTGGTTTGAGTCACACATCCTGAAGTTAGAAGATATGCAGCTAAAGCTAGCTACGCACACTGGGTTGGCTGGCTACGATTTATTTGGCGATGGCACGCTAATTCTCACACCGCTCGAAGGTCACACAAATGGCCATTTAGGGGCATTTATCCCTGGTGAATTATTGCTAGCCGGCGATGCTTGTTGGGGCGAAGATCTCATGAAGCCGTCAAGAAACATGCGTCGTATTATTAACCTAATTCATCATGACCACGGAGCGTTTTTGAAGACACTACATACACTGAGCCGCCTTAAGCAGCAAGGAGTAAGGTTATGCTTCAGCCATGACCAATATGAACAGAAGGAACTTCTGCGTGCAAAATAAACTCACAACACTCCGTTATTTTGCAGAAACACGCTGGTTCAAGAAATTTAATTCGCGGAAAGAACTCCAGACATTTCAGGAAAAAATGGTCATAAAACATATGGCATTTCTTAAAGATAATTCACCTTTTTTCGCTAAGCTTCCCCTGATTACGAATATGGATGAGTTCAAACAGCTGCCGCTCATGGACAAATCTGTGATGATGAAGGATTTTAATGCCATGAATACACTTGGGTTAGATAAAGACAGGGCGTTAAAAATCGCTATCAAAAGTGAGAAGTCACGAAACTTCACGCCTACTTATAACAGCATATCGGTTGGTCTTTCGTCAGGAACAAGTGGACACAGGGGCTTATTCTTAGTAAGCGACAAGGAGCGTAGTGCTTGGGCTGGCGCGGTACTCGGTAAATACCTACCACCAGGGAAGCCATTTGGTCACCGTATTGCGTTCTTTCTGCGCGCCAACAACAACCTGTATGAAACTATTAACTCTCGTTTTATTACGTTTCGTTATTTTGACATCTATAAGGATATGTCTAAAAACCTTAACGAGCTTGCAAGTTATCAACCATCTATAATTGTCGCCCCACCGTCAGTACTTAGTGTTATAGCCAATCAACTTGAAACAGGAGAATTATCAATACATCCCCATAAGATTATCTCTGTAGCCGAAGTATTAAACCCTCGAGATGAATTGCGTTTTAAAAAAGTATTTAGCCAGGGTATTATTTTTCAGGCCTATCAATGTACTGAGGGCTTTCTAGCCCATACCTGCCAGCAAGGCTCGCTGCACCTTAATGAAGACACTGTCTACGTTGAGAAGGAATTTCTAGACGCAAAGCGGTTTGTGCCCATAATTACCGATTTTCGGCGACGTTCGCAGCCAATCATACGTTATCGACTAAACGACATACTGGTTTTATCAAAAAAGCATTGCTCTTGTGGCAGCGCTATGACAGCTATTGAGCGCATCGAAGGTCGTGAAGATGATATTTTCCTATTCAAAAACCAAGCCGGTGAAACCGTCCAAGTATTCTCGGACATGATTGGACGCTGTATGCTCTATGTTAAAAATATAAAAGATTACCGAGTAGTACAGACCGATTACACAAAATTAGTTATCCATCTGGATGATATAAATGCAAACACTAAGCAGGCGATAAGACACGAGATCACTAAACTTGCCCAAAAACTATCCTTTAAGACGCCAGAATTGGAATTTGTGGCCTATGAGCTCGATTTGAGTAGAAAATTAAAGCGAATTGAGAGACAATTTAGTAAATGAATAGTATAAGAAATTGCCGTATTGCAGGCTATGGTACGTATTTACCTAAGCAAACCGTAGAGTTTGAGGGGCAGACACGCTATCGAATATCTGGAGACGAAGATCAACTATCCATGGCTGTAGCTGCGTGCAAACAGGCTCTCGAAACTGCAAAACTAGATATTAATAATATCGACTGCATCGTCTCTGCCAGCGCTGTCGGCATCCAACCTATCCCATCTACGGCAGCACTGATCCATGAACAGCTTGCCCTCGGTACTAGTATTCCCGCACTCGACATCAACACAACGTGCACCAGCTTTCTAACGTCGTTAGACACAATGTCATACCTTGTTGCAGCTGGTCGCTATAAAAATGTTCTTATAGTTTCCAGTGAGGTTGGCTCGCTAGGCTTAAACCCTAAGCAACGGGAAAGCTATGAGCTATTCTCTGATGGTGCTGCAGCAATTGTGTTATCAACCCACACTGAACCATCCCAGGGAATTATTGCCAGTATGCAGTCAACGTGGTCTGAGGGCGCACATTCAACTGAAATCAGAGGTGGATTAACTGGCTTTCATCCAAAAAATTACAGTGAAGAAACCAAAGAAGATTACATGTTTGATATGGATGGTCGAACGGTTTTGCGTATTGCCGCAACGCATTTGCCAGAAATGTTTAACGAATTTATGACTAATTACGGTATTGGCTTTAAAGATGTTGACGTTATCATCCCACACCAGGCGAGCCGCGCACTGGATATGATCATGCGGCGTATGGGAGCACCGACCGGGAGCTACATTAACTGGGTACCGGAATACGGCAATATGGTTTCAGCGTCAGTGCCATTTATTCTTTGTAAGCTTCTTGCAGACGGTAAGCTACAGAGAGGCGATAAAGTGTTATTATGTGGGACAGCCGCAGGTCTCACTGCGAATATTGTTGTGATGGAGGTTTAATATGTTAGAAGATGTTCAAGAAATTATTTACAAAGAGTTTGATATTGAAATAGATAAGCTCACTCCTGAGGCAAATCTCAGGAATGATCTACACATTGACAGTATGGCGGCAGTGAATTTGTCTTTTGAGATTGAAGATCGTTTCAAGATTAAAGTTACCGACGAAGAACTTGCTGGTCTTACTACTATTAACGACATTTTAAAGCTTATCGAATCTAAAGGTGTATCAGGAAAAAACTAACCGACCAGTCTTCTTATACCCCGGGCAAGGTGAATTGCAGGTTGGTATTGGTCGTGACATTTATGATCATAGTCAAGCTGCCCGCGAAGTATTTGATGTTAACCCGGAGCTAAAAGAATTATGTTTTAGTGGTCCTCACGAAACACTCAACGATCCATATAATAATCAAGCTGCTAACTTTTTAGCCTGGATGGCCATAAGCGCAGCACTGGGAGAAGTAAATATACAGCCCGGAGCATTAGCGGGACAAAGCCTCGGTGAGTATGGCGCACTCTGCAGTGCTGGCTCCTTTAGTATTAAGGACGCTCTACCGATGCTAAAAGAGCGAGCAAGGCTTATGACCGAGCTGATTCCAGCTGATAGTGGCATGCATGCCATACTAGGCCTAGGCGCTACTACAGTCGAAACCCTCTGTCAGAAAGTATCCACAGCCGAAAGACCTTGCCAGGTAGCTATTTACAGTACAGCTGACAGGAATGTCATCACCGGCAATAAAACTGCTGTTACAAAATGTGCCGAACTATGTGCTGAAGCTGGTGGCAAAACAATGCCTGTACGAGTTGCACGTGCTTTTCATTCATCACTAGGGCAACCAGCTAAAGAAGCGTTTGCCGAAGTCTTAAAAGACTTTCCAATTGCACAACCAAATCGTCCTGTCTACTACAATCGTGATGGGTCGAATGAATGTGAAGATATTGCTGGCATGTTGGCCGACCAGCTCATGAGCCCAGTCTACTTAGTAAAAGTAATCCAAAACTTGCTTGACGATGGCTACAGACAATTTATTAAAATCGGACCTGGTGGATTCTTTGGGGATGCTGTACGAACAATTGCGCACAATCAGAATATTGATATACAGATCTACAGTGTTGAGTCATTCGAAGATATTAACCAATTAGTCTTGAGGTTGAAAGAAGATGCGTATGCTTAAGCGACGCGTTGTGATTACGGGCATTGGAGTAGTGTCAGCCATCGGTAATGACACAAAATCTTTTTGGGATAGTATCAAAATGGGTACGTGTGGCATTGATTCTATTACCTCGTTTGATGCTACTAAGTCACCAGTTAAGCTGGCTGCTGAGATTAAGTCACTCGACAGCGAACAGTATTTTGAAGCACGAGACATCAAACATAACGCACGCTTTATGTTACTGGCGCGTATAGCGGCGCAAGAAGCCTACCACATGAGCGGCTTAGGGAACGTCAGTATTGACCGTGATCGTTTTGGCGTGTTTGTTTCTTCAAGCATTGGCGGGATTGAAGTGTTGGAAGCCAACCAGCTGGCATTTATGCAGACAGATTCTCCGCGTGTTTCTCCATATCTAATCCCAAGCACACTTGTTAACTTAGCATCAGGTGCAATTGCCATCGACGTTCAGGCACATGGCAGCAATATGGCAGTAGTAACAGCCTGCGCTAGCGGTGCCAATTCCATCGGTGAAGCTTTTCTGAAGATTCAGCAAGGTTCACACGACGTTATTCTAGCTGGTGCGAGTGACGCAGCCATTACACCGCTATCACTAGCAGGTTTCGCAGCTATGCGCGCTATGCATACTGGTGACGATCCGAACCGAGCCTGCATACCATTCGATAAGGAACGCAGTGGCACCGTTATGGGTGAAGGAGCAGGCATATTGGTACTTGAAGATCTTGAACACGCTCTAAAACGTAAGGCAACTATCTTGGGTGAGATTGTAGGGTACGGCACAAACTGCGACGCGTTTAGCATCACCTCACCCGAGCTTGAGGGTACGACCATTAGCAAAGCAATGCATAACGCAATTGATAGCGCCTCTGTCAGGATTGAGGAAATTGACTATATAAATGCCCACGGTACCGCAACGGTATTAAACGACAGTACCGAGAGCTTGGCTATCCAAAAAGTCTTTGGAGCACATACTAAAAATGTCTTAGTCTCTTCCACAAAGTCCATGACCGGCCATACACTTGGTGCGAGCGGAGCAATTGAAGCCATTGTGTGCTTGAAAGCATTGCAGGAGAACTTTGCGCCCCCTACGATTAATTACCAGTCAGCTGACCCGAAGTGTGATTTAAACCTTGTAGTAAACAAGGGGGTTGATAAAGAGCTAAACCTCGTTTTATCTAACTCGTTCGGCTTTGGTGGGCATAATGCCAGTTTAATTTTCAAAAAATGGCAAGTATAGACACCCCCTGTAACATATCTACACTTAAGGCGATGCTGCGCCAAAGTACTGAGCGCTATGCTAATCAGACAGCATTTCATCTCGCAGACGGTTCTCATATTACCTACAAGGAATTTGCCGAGGATATAGACGCACTTGGTACTGCACTCATTAACGCCAAAAGAAAACCAAAACGCATCGGTATTATTGGCGCGAACTCCTACGAATGGGGGCTTGCGTACCTTGCAACTATGAATGGTGCTGGTATTGCTGTATCACTGGATAAAGAATTAACTAAACGAGAGCTGCTCGATTCTGTTGAACGAATCAAGCTTGATACAATTTTTTACTCTGATGATATCGCTCACAAAGTCCTAGCTACAAAGAAACAAGGCATTATTAAAACCTATATATCCATGTCACCCGACTCTAAAGAACAAACCATACAAGCACTCATTGAGCTCGGAAAACAAGCACCAAAGAGAAACAGGCGTGCTTACCAGCAGATTAAAATTGATCCCGATGCGCTAGCGGCATTACTTTTTACATCAGGGACTACATCTCAATCAAAAATTGTCATGCTTTCACACAGGAATATTACAGCTGACCTTATACACGGCACGGCACATTTCAATCTGAGTCCAAGTGACCGTTTCTTATCAATTCTGCCAATGCATCACATGTTTGAATGCGTAGCAGGTTTTTTGGCACCTTTGTACTCAGGTAGCTCAATCTATTTCAGCCAAGGTATTCGCCACATTGGACGAGAATTTAAGGAGCAGAAACCAACGGTGGTCATTTGTGTTCCTCGTGTCATCGAAGCCCTTTCTGGTAAGATCTGGAAAGGCATTCGTGAACAAGGTAAGGAACAGATTGTTCGAAGACTAATGTCTACTACTAATACTTTAGATAGGTTTGGGCTGCATATAAAACGGAAAGTTTTTGCAAAAGTTCACCATGAGCTCGGTGGAAATATTCGCTTCTTCCTGAGTGGGGCAGCTAGTCTCAATTTAAAAACAGCCGAAGATATGACTCAGCTTGGTTTTACCATTTTTCAAGGCTACGGACTGACTGAATGTTCACCCGCAGTTGCTATTTCCTATTATGGGAATAATGACCCTGACTCAGTTGGCCCGCCGTTAGCAGAAACGGATATATACATAGATAGGCCTAATGCTGATGGTAATGGAGAAATACTCATAAAAGGCCCGCAGGTCATGCTCGGCTATTATCAGAACAAAGCAGCCACCAAGCAAGTCATGCACAATGGCTATTTCCGAACAGGTGATATAGGCCAGATTAAGCAAAATGGCAGTCTAAAAATTATTGGACGCCTCAAAAATGTAATTGTTACAAGTGGCGGAAAGAAAATATATCCTGAGGAATTGGAGTCTTTGTTATTGCAAAGCCCGGCTATAAAAGACGTCGTGGTTCATGGAGTAGAACACAACCATGGTATGCAGATCTGTGCGTCGGTAGTCCTTGCCGAAAATGAAAGCCCTACACAGAAACGGCAACTTGAAAAGACGGCAAGATCCCATATCAAGGCCATCAATAATAATCTTGCGAAATACGAACAGATACACACCATCAAAATCCGAAACACCGATTTTGTGAGAACATCTACACTCAAAGTAAAAAGACACCTAATAAGTGCCTCTCAATAACTGCAGGCCTAGCAAGCAGTTATGCATAAAATTCCAGCTTTGATTCTCTAATTTGCAGTTTTGTTTCTATTCCTGCAGTTAATGCCGTTTTCTCGCTCTCTGTGCCATTTGTCAGCACATATCGGGCATATTCTACAAACGGATCGTCAAGCCGCTGGTCGACCTTGTAGTGCGTGAATAATGTTTTTGTAACATACATGTGCTTGTCAACTTTGGCTCGTAATTTATCCGATATTTTGATCTGTTCATGATGTTGCTCGATAAAGTCCTGAAGTAACACACATAAATTGTCTTCGTTGACATATTTTTCGTTACAGTTCGGATCTTTGCGTCGAGTGCAGTTGTAGTAAACAAATCGTTTTATATCGCCACTTTTGAGCGTCTTAAATTTATCTTGGGCCGTAATATCTGCATCGCACTGTCCACACTTGAACAACCCCCGAAATGCGAAAGTCTTTGAGCCCCAAACCCCTTTGTTAACACCCCTAGTTTCTTGTACAAGGTCAAACAGTTCCTTTGAGATAAGTGGCTTGTGCGCCCCGTCATACCAAGGCGCATCCGGCGCCTCAGGATATTGGAATCTGCCGTAGTAGAACGGTGTGCTTAGAATCACAAGAATTTGGCTTACACTAATAGGTCTACCGGAACGGTTAGTAAATCCTTGCTCATCAAGCCAGGCCTTTAGCCTACGACCACTCCAGCGCTCATATCCCGCCTTTTGAAACGCCTCACGAATCAGATCAGCTCGGTCAGGATCAAAGATTATGTCGTTGACACCTCCGAAAGCCCTGTTCATATAGCCGAGCGGGGCTACACCGGGCCGCCAACCCATCTCACATTTGGTACGAATACCACGCTTGACGTTGATGCTTTTATTGTCGTTCTCGAGTTTGGCTTGCGAGCAGAGGATCATGAGCAAAAATTTCTCATTCGGACTATTGGTAAATGTCTGTGAATAAGTTCGAATATGTAGTAGCTTGTGTTGGTCCATTAGATCGACGACCGCACCCAAGTCTCCAGCATTTCGACTTAGACGATCTGGTGCCCACGTCAGGATTGCGTTGTATTCATCGTTTGCTAAACCAGCCAGCATTTTGTTATATACGGGTCGTTTACCTGAATCTTTGGCTGAATGACTCTCTTGCAATTCACAAACAACATTCAGACCTTCATTTTCGGCTAAGGCTCGCATCTCGGCGAGCTGTGAGTCGATAGACATAGCCTGGCGCTCATCGGATTCGCTCGACTTCCGAGCATACAGGCAGTATTTGAGTGTTGGTTGATTATTGTCCAGCATGGCTTTTTACCTACCAAAGTAATGCCGCAGATCGATAGAGAAAGCTAGTACTTTTTGCAATAAAAAGAGCCGCATGCACCACGGCTCCTTTTACTTCTTATTTTTACTATTGAAGGCTTACTTTAATACCACCCGAGTAGGCGCTATCATGCAATTCAGCGACAGTTGGCGTTACATCTTTTGGTACATCAAAGACGATAGTACCTTCCACGCTATTGCCAGGATTGATATCGCTGTACCAACTACTACCTTGTGGGGCAGCGTAGAGGGTTGCAGTATCGTCAGCTGAGTATTCCTTATTAGCTGCATCTAGCAGCTTCTGATTAGCTGAGAATAGGCTCTGCTTTTCGTTACCGATGTTCTTAACACTCACATTCAGCAGACAGTATTGACCCTGTGCTGTTTTGGTCAAGTATTGGTTGGTGCCGACTGAAGCTTCGCCACACTTGATGCTTTTGACTATGAATTCGAACTTACCGTCTCGAACGGCTGCACCGATCTTAGCCGCTTCAGCTTTTGCTTCGGTTTTGGCTTCTTGCTTGTTGTTGCTTGAGCCTGTCGATGACTTGCTACCACCACCCGCCGCACTCGCTACTATACCTATAGCTACAAAAGCCAAGATTACGGTTAATATTTTATGTCTTTTGAACCAGTTTGCTTTTTGGTCTGCCATATTTCCTCCTTCTGGCATTTAATTAATGTCTCAGGAGGCTGGCCTATATATTAAAAGCGACAGCCACGCTGGACTGTCTAGGACCCAAACAAGCGCTTTCACGCCTATTCTTTTTTACGTAGCTGCCGCTTTCATGGCATGAAGCTACGCATATAATGCTCGCTGTTAACGCTTGCTTGAATCCTAGACATGTTCCATTGTACTGCCAACAGATAAAGAAACCTAGCCCTACAGTTCGTCTCTATACCTAAGACCATAGATTCTCTTCATCTCAGAGCTACCCCAGAAGCCCCAACCCATAACAACGGTCCACAAGACATTAGTCTGAATGTAGTTCAGCGCCATCGAAACAGCATCAGCCAAATCGTCGTGCTTCTCAACCCCAAAACCTACCAGCTGTTGAATAACTTCCTGTATATTTCTGTCTTTAGGGAAGTAGACTGCTCCTTGTTGGAATAGTGGGCTTGCGAGCTGTAAACGAGCCCGCTTGTCGGTATGAATTTTCACGCCTTTAGCCTTAAGACCTCGGTCTTGCAGTTGCTCTACAACAGCAGCCTGATACTGTACTTGTTCCACCAGCACGACAGGGTTGCATTCTCGTTTTAACGTCTCGTTCATCGCGACAATTGATTCTAGTGTTTCGAGATGTGTCATGCGCTTGTTAATAAAGCGCGAATCGATGTAATAGCAACGATCCTCGGGCTTATAGCCAAAGACATGAACTATCACAATTGCCGTGCAGTCAGCAGTGGCTTTTTGTGAAATTGCTAGATCGACTGATATAAAGGAATTAATGTACTGATTCTTAGGAATCTTGGCCGGTAATTCATCATAATACCGTATCCATCCGCCATCAATGACCTGATCATCGTCTGGAATAATCCGAAGCATATACTCACGTTCCCAGGCAATTTTGTTGCCGACAGCCCGCATAAGTGTACGGAGTGCTAGCTTATCAGGGTATTTGCCTGGCCAGGTACTCTTGTCCCTTACCAGTATTGGAAATTCATAATACAATCCATCAATTTCATCATTTTCGATGCGTTCCTTAAGGCGCATGAGTAGTGAGTCCTCATGTAACAAGTTACCGATAGCTATGCGCTTAGTGTTCGTATCGCCAGCAGGAATGATTTCACTGGTATACCAATCAAAGGTTTTGTTGCGACCTTCACGAGTTTTTACGGAAGCCATGTCTTCTACGTCATCGGCAATAATCAGGTCAGGACGATAAGCACCGTGGCGGATGCCTCGAACACTCTGCTCGGTACTGATTGCCGTGATGCGAGCATTGTACTTAGGAATGTAGAGCGAGGTTGAGCCCCATTCCTCGCGCTGTTCCATGAAGGGTCCCATATCATTGGCCAGCAGTTCATTGCTTTCCAGCTCACGCTTGATGTTCATCAAGTGCACTCGAGCTTGATACTGCGTTTGGCTGGCAATCAGCACGAACTTCTTCTGCTGTTTACCAACAATTGCCCAAATAGGGTAGCTCATTGTCATAATAGTCGACTTCGCTGATCCACGAAATGCCACTACTACGGCCAATGGCAGCTCCTCATCTTCAGTAATAGCAAAGAGTTGCCGGTGCACATCAGCTGTTTCGTGAGTTATATAGTTCGCAAAGTAGGTTGAGAAAAACCACTGGTGGCTTTGGGCAGTTACTTCAGCTCGTACTTTGTGGTCAGTAAATAATCGGTTCTGTAGGTCATATTTTGTTTGTTGCATCGCTGGCATCCGTTTCTGCTAGACCAGCCAGTTGAAGGGCTCTGGAAACAGCATCAGCTTGCTCGGGGGTTAACTCTTGCTGGATTGCCTCAATACGGGCATCGACTTCTACACGCGTTCGATATGCTCCATGATGATGCTTGAGCCAAAACATGATGGCGGTCATGTTTTGGCCTTTAATTGCACTGATCAACTGCGCTTCTGCCAAATCATTGACGACATGTGCGCTTTGCTCGATTGCTTCGTCACAGGCTTCGGCGAAAGCTTCATCGTCCTTACGCCAACGGTAGTAAGTAGCACGAGACAAGCCTAATTGCTTGCAAGCCGCTTCAACGATTGGCGTTTTAGCCAATTTGGCCAACAATTTCTTCTTATCGGCTTCTTGATTACGACTCATAACTTGACCCGCTTCTCGCCGGTGAGCTTTTCCCAACGTTTGAGCGCGACTTCAGCATAGACTGGCGACTTTTCCATAATGTAGCACCGGCGTTTGAGCTTCGTGCTGGCGATAAGCGTGCTACCACTACCGCAAAAGGGCTCTACTACTAGGTCGTCACGTTTAGTTAGCACTTTGATGTAGGGGACAAGGATTTCGATTGGTTTGGTACCAAAAATTACACCTTGGCCGGAATGTTTTTCATCACTAGCCATAAAATCAATGAAATCTGTTGGCTGGTACTTTTTGCCGCCTTGGTAGCCCTCCCACTGGGGCTTGCCACCAATAGCGTAAAGTGCGGTTTCGTATTCTTCCTGCAAACCATCCAGCTCCTCATCATGGTTATATTCAACCATGCCGCTGGCACCAACCATGGCGATATCGTGCTTACTGAAAAACTTGTACTTGGCGGCAAAGCCCTGGTGCCGGTTGGGCAAGTGCCAGACGATCATGTTTTTGACCTTCCAGTATTTTTCCATCTCTTGCCAGATGATCCGCAGATTCTTCCAGTTCTCATATACGATGATTGAGTAGTCAGACTTGGCATACTTGGAAACGTTTGCCATCCATAGCTCGGTGAAGTTGTCGGGCAAGACGTCCGTTTCGAGGTAGCGACGATTGCGCTTTGCCCCAAAGCCAGTGACTGGTTTACCGGCACGTTTGGCATGCAGGTAGTCCAGAATATAAGGAGGGTCAGTCATACACATATCCGCTAGTTGGCCATTCATGAGTTTGTCAAAGTCTTCAGGGATGGTTGAGTCGCCGCACATCAACCGTGACTCGCCAAGCTGGTAGACATCGCCTTTTTCAACGCTAATCTTCTTGATATCTAGTTTTTCCAGTTCTTTATTGAGGTCGAACTGCTCTGGCGTATCGACATCGAGATCGAAGATGTCGTCCAGCTCTTCGCTGGTGAAACCGACATCCTCTAACAGTGACTGATCGAACTCGGCTAGCAGATCATAGTCCCAGTCACCAAGGTTGCGGTTCAGTCGCAAATTCAGCTCACGCTCTTTGGCCTCATCATTGATGCTTACATATACGACTGGTACCTCCTTGTAGCCAAGGTCTTTGGCAACCTTGAGCCGGAAGTGGCCACCGATAACGATGTTTTTGCGCTCTGGTGCGCCATTCACAATGATCGGATCGACCAGACCGAATCTTTTGATGCTCTCGGTGAGACCACTGATCGCATCTTCGCTCCACTTACGTGGATTATATGGAGCTGGGTTCAGCTCCTTTATGGTGATATGTTGGATATTGAGTTGGTCAGACATAACGTTCTCCTTTAATGGTTATGTCTCGCAATATAAAAGGCCTCAGCCGTTAGGCGTGAGGCGAAAAATGGACGAAAAAGGGTCTAAACTAGTGTAATTCTTTGATCCCAACCAATGCTATACCTTGAGTCCGTGGTCGGTGGTAGTCAAGTTCATAGCCGCGCTGTCGTAGCTGATAATTCAGGTCTTTGAAGGTCTTATCTAAATCACCAGAGCCAATTTCTTGCTTTAAGGTTTGGTAATCTACAACAGTTGCCCGGCGCTTAAGCAGGGCGGCGAGCAATTTACCACAGCGAGACGATGCAGGGTGCAGAACTGTTAGTTGTTTTCCGTCAATCAAGAAGAAGCCATAGGTGTCATTAGTGATTGCAAGGTGTCGGTCGTGACGCTCTTGCAATACGACCGGCTCGGTTGGCACGAAGTAAATTGGACGAGTGGAAATTAGGAGATTGAAGGGTCTGATTAATCGTTCAATTCCTTCACGGATTTGCTCCCATATTTTCCGGTAACTCTCTTGGATAATTTCAACCATCTGACGCACCGGCTCCAACGTTTTGAGTACGGCTGACATATTTGGCAGTGCATTGATCAAGGCTGAAGATGCTGACTGTAAGGCCAACTGGTTCGTGCTAGACAGGGTTTTGGTGGCAATACTGGTAATGGCGTCTAGATCATAGACGACACGACCATCTGCTGTAACTGATTTGAACACCTTGTCTGCCACTTCAATACCTCTGCTATATATTTTACCAAAGATAACTTTTTTACTTCTTATGGTATCTGGTAAATAATACTACACCTTTTAGCTAGAAAACACCAGATATAGCGGAGTATAATACTGCCAGAACGCTATAAGGTAACAAAAACACCTAAAACACGTTCACTACAACCAGGATACTTATGTCAGAGCAAGGTTTTGAAATCGACTATCTCCCAGTAGGTAATGGCGACAAGAGTGGGGACGCCATAATTGTTAAGTTCGGCAATCTACACACCGGACGCCGGGAAGATTTTCAAGTATTTGTAATAGATGGTGGCACTCTTGAGGCCGGCCAAGCAATCGTCAACCACCTGTGGGAATACACCGGCAGCCTCGATATCGACCTTGTCCTAGCAACCCATCCTGATAACGATCACGTATCAGGCATTGAAGCCGTATTACTTGGCTGCAATGTGCAAGCACTGTCCATGCATATGCCATGGCTGTTGGCCGAGCAAGCAAAGCTAGTAAAGTCTTTGGATCGTGCTCAAGAAATTTATGACATAGCCGCTAAACAGGGTGTTACGCTCTATGATCCACTGATTACGAAACGCTACTTCGATGGGGCGCTCACAGTACTTGGACCGTCAATTGAATACTATGCATCGCTATTTAACCTCTTTGATAAACCAAAACTAGCCCTGAAAGCCGGTGAGTTATCCATTACAAACACCGTTCGTGAAAGTATGGATGTAGCAACCGAGACGCTTGATCTGGCTCACAAGTATACTTCACCGACAAATAATAGTAGTGTCATAGCGTATTTTAGCTATGCCGGGAAGGACGCACTATTTACGGGAGACGCAGGTGTTGAGGCGCTCAGTAACGCTATTGTAACCGCACGCGAGCTTGGCATGGACATCAGTAATCTGCATTTCTTGCATGTTCCGCACCACGGTAGCTCACACAATCTTACTTCAGCGCTCATTGACTTCTTTAACCCGAGACATTCCTTTGTCTCAGCCGCAGCCAAAGCAAAGAAGCATCCACATCCACGTGTGACCAACGCCTTTCTTAGACGAAACCTGAAGATCTTTGCTACTAATGGCAAAGGCTTACGTAATCATCACAATGCACCAGTTCGTGCCAATTGGTCAACAGCAGCATTGGTGCCTTTTGTGTCCGAGTTCGAGGTTAGCAGTGGCTGATAAATACGATAGGGAGGCACGATTTGCACCAGCTATCTTATGTTCGGCGCCATTTGTTGCAGTTGGTTTCTACATGCTCAGTCAGGTTGATCTGGAGTTTTGGAAATTAATATTTACTCTCGGCGTCGGCGGAGTGACCATGACATACGCCTTGTATCAACTCGCATTTCACAGCTGCCGCTGGGCCGGTAAATATTTGGAGGAGAAACTTTTTGACGAAGGTCGTAGCTTTCCAACGACCAGCTTCTTATTAGACAACGACAACACATGCAGTGCTGATCGCAAGGTCGCAATTATCAAGAAGTTAAAGTCGGATTTTGGGATCGATCTTAAAGGTAAGACCGAGGATTCGTTGCAGAACAGAATTGTGATTCATGAGGCTATTGGGCAGATTCGTAAAAAGTTCTTCAAAAAAGATACTTTGCTATTACAACGCAATATTCAATTCGGCTTTGCAAAGAACCTTACGGGTGGCTCAGCTGTGGCTGCGATAGTATCAGGGCTTGGGTTGATTGTTTGTTCAATCTTCAGTGCCACTGTCGCCTCACAAACGCTCGCAATACTACTAGGCATTTATACGGTGATGACTATCGTTAGTCTTTGGGCTACAAGATTCACAGCCAAACACTACGCAATCACATTGTTTGATGAATTCCTTGGAAGCTGACAGCAAAATAGTCCCTCTCTCGCAAGAATGTCAGGGACTATTTCGCTTTTATAGTAACATGTTGTTGCTTGAGCTTATTTCTCTCCTCTTGAAGCCGCCGTTCTTCATCTATAACATCAGCAATATTTGGATTGTCTTTGCGCAGAATAATGAAAGGGCCGTGTGGAATTGGTCTAGCCTTAATCTTACCTTGGCGGATAAGCTTACGAATTGTTTGGGTGTGCAGCCCAGATTTCCATGATAGAGTGGCGTCAGGGATGGACTTTTTGTGATCCCAGTCGCCACAAAGCGATCCTGGAATCTTCTTTTTGTTAACAGCATCTTGGCAATTTATACATTTAAAGCCCCATTTGTCATACCAACCGTCTTCTTCATAGACACTACGGCCACAAAGGGAGCAGTTTCGGCCTTCGCCAGCCATCGAAAAGCCCTTTGGTTCGGTCTCAAGCCGCTTCTTCAGGGCACGTTGCTTCATGTCCATCTCAACCAATGTGTCGACAAAACCGATCAGGTTTCGAGCAGCCTCTTCGTATTCGGCGTCAGTTTCGTACTTTATGTCTTTTTCTTCGCAGATTTCCTTAAATTCTTTTAGGTGTTTTTCGGTAATCTTGTAATACTTCATTGGACTGCTCCTTTCGCTTCTTATCCGTGTAAATATCGAGTAGTAGTTCCGCAAACGCCATGGCGTCTCGCTTCATCAATTCTTCTCGGGTTAACTTGTGCGGCTTTTGTTTGGGTTTCTTCGATAACTTCGCCATAAAGCACCTCCTTCGTCTACTAAAAATGAGACACTTCTGACTATAGGCCTGCTGTGTCTCATTCGTCTCATTTTAGGTACCATAACTCCTTAGAAAGGTCCGTGACCTGTATGCGGAGCCAGAGCCAGCAGTGAAATATAGTGACCAGTTCCCGTGATCTGTCCTTGATTCACTCCTGACTCAGACAAGAAAGATGCTAGCCTTAACAACTAGCAAAAAATGTTGGAACCACCTGAAAGGGTGGTTTTTACATATTCATCTCTGAAATAAAGTTCTAGAGCCGACCTGTCCCCTATACGGGGGCTGGACAACCGAAAACCTGACCTGGTTCCATGATCTGTTCCTACCGACTAATTACTAAGTTATAATTAAACGCAATGAAACAGTATATTCTACTAGATTGGGATGGTAATTTAGCGAAGACCTTAGATATTTGGCTGGATGCCTGTAGAGTTGCACTTGAGAATCAAGGCGTTCATAAAACCGATGAAGAAATTGGTTCAAGCTTTGGACAATTTACTCATTACATGAAGGATTGGGGCGTTCCTGACATTGATCGAGCCATAGCCGAGGCAGATGTAATTGCCAAGAAAAAGCTACCCGATGTAGATCTTTACCCAGATGCTTTGATTGTTCTCGAAACACTTAAAAAGAGTGGCAAGAAGCTGGCCCTCATAACAACTTCACCTCACGAGAACATTGCACATCTTCTTGAAAAACATGGGCTCAAAGAAACATTCGATACCATTGTGGCTGCCGACGACACAGCAAATCATAAGCCACACCCTGAACCGCTAGAAGTCGCCTTAAGCAGACTTGGTGGGAGTAAGAGTGAAGCAGTGATGATTGGTGATTCCGATAAGGATTTGGGTGCCGCACAAAATGCCGAGATTGACTCAGTGCTCTTTTACCCCGATGAACATAGAAGGTTTTATGATCTAGAAAAGCTCAAAACTTTAAACCCAACTCACATTGTCAGTGATTTTAAAGAGGTGCTTGAGATAGTTGATCGACAAGCTTGATATTTGAGTTCTCAATTTGTAGTTTTGTAACTATCCCTTCCGCGAATGCTGTCATCTCGCTTTCAGTTCCTTTTGTAAGCACATATCTAGAGTATTCGATGAGCGGTATGTCTAGTTCACGTTCAACTTTGTAGTGGTTGAAAAGGGTGCTAGTAACGTTGTGGTGTTTCTCGGCTTTGGCCATCAGTTTGTCGCTGAACCGCATTTTTTCGTGATTAGCTTCAATGAATTCTAGTAGCTTTTCGCAGAGTGTTGGTTCATTGATGTATTTCTCAGGACAGTTTGGATCTTTGCGTCTGGTGCAATTGTAGTAGATGAACCGCTTAACTTCACCACTTTTTAATGTCTTATACTTATCCTGAGCAGTTATATCAGCTCCGCACCGACCACACTTTAGTAGACCTCTGAAGGCAAACGTCTTTGAACCCCAGACCCCCTTATAGGCACCTTTGCTCAGCTGTACTTGGTCATAGAGCTCCTTAGATATCAGCGGTTTGTGCGCACCTTGGTACCATGGTGCATCAGGAGCTTCGGGATATTGAAACTTACCGTAGTAGAAGGGGGTACTTAGTATCACCAGTACCTGACTTAGGCTTACCTGAGCTAAGTTTGTAGGCAGTCGCAAGAAAGTGACGGCCTAAGTTATACTTTAATTATGGACGAAAAAGTAAAAACATTGCTCCAGACAATTCGGTATGCAACTATCTCCACTATCGATAGTGATGGTAAACCGTGGGCTGCACCAGTTTGGTATGTATTTGACGAAGATCACAACATCTACTGGTGGTCACCGACAGAAGCTCAGCACTCCAAAAATATTGCAGACAACCCTGATGTTTATATAACTGTATTTGATTCAACCGCGCCAGAGAGCGATGGGTTTGGGTTATATATGCGAGCAGAAGCTGGAGTAGTCGCCGGTGATGAACTCGATTCGGCTATTAGCTTGTATAACCAATCGACGAAAATATTTAAGCTAAGTCGAAAAAACTGCACTGATGATGCGCCCACGAGAATGTATAAAGCGAACATTCTGCAGAAGTGGGTTAATGATGGTACTGAACAAGATGGCTTCTATATTGATAAGCGGGTTCAAGTATGAATACCATAGTGATCACCTCAACTCCAGAGCTTTGGAAAGAAGCGCAAAAGACTGGTGAGTACACACGCTCAACTATTGACTCAACACTCGAAGAAGTTGGGTTTATCCATGCTACTAACCCAGATCAGACAATCGCAATGCTTAATCGGCACTTCACCGAAAGGAATGACATACTACTACTTGTCGTTGGTCTCGATAAAGTTAAGCCCGAAGTAAGATTCGAAGCACCGTTAAGTAGTAGCGCTGGCATCTACCCGCATATATACGGGCCACTAAATGTAGATGCAGTTATTGATACCTACATGCCTACCAAGGATTCGTCGGGAAAATTCACAGATTCTAGGCTAAAAACTGTCCACGACAGCACTACTCCAACTCCTGGCCAGCAAGTTATTACGGCTTGCGCGTTTATTCACCAAGAGTTTAATGGCGTGCAGAAAGTCTTTATGGCTAAGCGAGCTGACACTAAAAAGTTTTTGCCAGGTGTGTATGAATTACCTGGTGGGCATATTGATTTCGGAGAAACCACTGAAGATGGTTTGGTGCGTGAGATCCAAGAAGAGTTTGGTGTAACTGTACGCCTCGGCGACCCTTTTGCAGTCTTTACTTACCAAAATGAAGTTAAAGGTTCGCATTCCATTGAGGTCATTTACTTTGCTCAGCTTATTGATCCAGACACAGATGTAAAACCAAACCCAGAAGACCACAGCACTTGTGGCTGGTTTAGCGAAGCAGAACTGCCTCAAACCTTTGTGAGCGAGAAAGATATCGAGGACGATGAAGTAAAAGCAATCTACCGAGGCTTTGATTTGCTTAAAGGTGGTTCACTTGACTTTGGCGCAGATCGAGAGGTGCTATGAAAAGACACTACATAATCTACTCACACGGCTTCGGAGTTCGTAAAGATGATCGTGGTCTCATGACAGATATTGCTGCAGCTTTACCTGAGTGCGAACATATTCTTTTTGACTACAATACTTTTGACGAAGTCACCAACACTATGACGGTCAGTCCACTTAATGCTCAAGTTGCGAAACTGAAAGAGAAGCTTGAAAGCCTTGGGAACGATCCTAATACAACTATTGATCTAGTCGCTCACTCTCAGGGTTGCATCGTTGCTGCAATTGCAAAGCCAACGAATGTACGAAAGATGTTATTTCTTGCCCCGCCAGATAACCTAGATAAAGACAAACTTATTAAATTCTTCGGTGATCGGCCGGGGAGCCAAATTAATGTAGAGGGGGAGTCTCGCATTCCACGACGTGATGGGACAACTACTATTATTCCTGCATCCTACTGGAGGAGTATTGAAGCACCACAACCCATACGACTCTATAACCGACTACCTGCTCACTCTGAGGTCAAATTCTATATTGCCAATGACGATGAAGTACTTGGCATGTCCAACTTTGACCAGACTGATCAAGCAATAGAGTTAATTCAAGTGCCTGGGAACCACGATTTTAATGGTGAATACAGAAAACCACTTTTGGAGATGCTAAAACAGGAGGTAGAAGATGTCTAGGGTATCAATTCTCCAATGGAATATTTGGTATCTCGAAGACATTAAGAATATTGCTCAATTCTTGAGTGAAAACAAAGCGGATGTAATTTGCTTGCAAGAGCTTACGATCAACTTCGATAAGCAAAACAATATTCATACACCAAACTATATTGCCGAGCAACTTGGCTGCCATGTCTATTTTCAAGAAATAGCTTTTGCAGGTAAAGAGATGAAGCTCGCCAATGCCGTGTTTAGTAAATATCCAATCACGAATACTAGAACAGTCTGGGTAAATAAGGATCAAGGCTCTGGCAATTTTGACGATGAAAACCGTGCCTATGTTGAAGCCACGCTTGATGTAGGTGGGGAAGAACTGACGATCGGTACGGTTCACATGTCATACACGCATAAATTTGAACCATCGGAGCGCAAACTAGCTGAAACTACGAATCTAGTTGAAGCAATTGAGCAAAACAAGAAACGATTCGTGCTAACAGGGGACTTTAATGCCGTACCAGGATCTCAAGTACTTACTGCTATTGAACAGGCTTTAACGAACTGTGGTCCAGAATATAGTGTAAATACTTGGACGACAAAGCCATTTTCTTACGGTGGCTTTGAAGCAAATACATTAGATTGGCGACTAGACTATATATTTGCTACGAATGACATTAAAGCTTCTAAAGCACAAATTCTAAGTACCAGTTACTCTGATCATCTACCTGTTTTAGTTGAAATTGAACTATGAAGAAAGAGTTCCTCACATTTCCAAGAAGTGCAAAACTCTATCTGGTAAGCCAATTTTTATTGAGTGGCTACTATACTTGGCCATTCTGGTATGGATTTGCCAGTGGTAGGATAACAGCTTCGCAGTTCGGTATTTACCTAGCTATTGTATATATCGTTGGGCTTATATCTGAAGTTCCTACAGGTGCATTTGCGGATAGATATGGTAGAAAACTCAGTGCAGTTATCGGTGCCATAGGTGGTGCGCTAATACCGCTCATTGTTTTTGTTGGTGGTAACTTCACTGCCTATATCATTGCTGGGGTTATCTCCGGTATAAGTAGTGCTTTTGTAAGCGGAAGTCTCGAATCGTTAATACGAGATTTGCCGAATATGAGCAAAGAGCTGTATCGCAAGATTATGGTACAAGACACGTTCTTTTACCAAAGTGGCTTAATTGTTTCGTCTGCCGTGGGTGGTTTTATGTACAGTCTTAGTCATCCTTTGCCATTTGTAGCACAGGCGGCATCATTTATTCTCGCGGCAATCGTGATTGCGCAGATATCATCCGAAGGTGAAGTTATTGCAGTGCGCGAATCATCAGCAGATACAACCAGAAGAACACGACTAAAGGAATATATCGGTAGCACAAAAGAGGGCTTCTTACATCTATTTAAAGCTAAGATTATCAGACCGCTGATTGTATTTGGATGCACATTGAGTATTCTGATGTGGCTTTGTATTGAATATATAAATGAAGCAGCAATGATTCATTACGATATTCAGCCAGAATTGAGGGGATTGTTAATTGCGGGTACAAAAGTGATTGCGTTACTAATTCTCAACACCATCGTTATCAAAAGAGTTAAGACCGATGAACAGAAACTACTATATCTGCTCTTTATGACACTCGGGGTATTTAGCCTCTACTCACTTGGCGTTAAGAGTATCTTCTTACTAGCCTTCCTCGGATTTAACCTCGTATCGTCCATTAACTCCAACTTTATAAAACCAATTCTGCACGATCACATCGAGAGCAAGTGGCGAGCTACTTCAATTAGTGCTTACAGTTTCGTTTCAAACCTAGTCCAAGCTATTGCAAGTGTTGGGGTTGGCTTTATGTTACAAAAACAAGGTGTGATTTTTGTACAGCGAGCCTTTCTTGCACTCTTCGTTCTTGTGGCACTGCCGGCGTTGCTTATTTACCTGCCGCGTACTAAGCCTGGAGAAAAGTCCACGCAAAACCCTGTTATCTCCTAAAAAGCGAGACATTCTCATAACATGCCACTTTGTGTCTCATTTATCTTGTTTATACCTGTTAAAGAGTTCGTGACCTGTCCGCAGAGCCAAGCTGGAATAGTCGAAGTCAGAAGAATTGATTCAGTTCTAACTATTTACTTACACAGACTGGAACTGAAACTACTAAATCCTTTGCACACCACAGTCATTACAATTTAAGCTTCTGTAACCATTCGAATCGTTTATATAGCGCACCCTTACTCTATCTCCTACTTTGATAGATGATACATTAACTGAGAAGCTACCATACGCAACTAATCCAGTACTGGTTGCAAATGTGTCTTTGAAGTCTATGGTAATGGTAGAGCCGCTGTCGCAACTCACTATTTTGATGGGAGTTATATTGCCATTTTTGTCCATCTCTTCTCCTCCAACGCAATCTGTAAATTTACTTGTCACAATGCCCGTAAAAGTGTCTTGACTTGGTACAGCTTTTCGGTCAATTAGAAATATAGTGATTATGACACAAACGACGGTGAGTAAAGTCAGTATAAATATGACTTTTTTATTTACTTTAACCATAGTTCAATAATACCATTTATTAAACATTCACTTAGAGCATAAGGGAAGCTAGATTTAATACAGTTTCAACTTCCTATAACGTTATGCATCAAATACATTTGGAATAATTAATCTATTAATACAGTCAAATTCGGTAACTTATTCTTAATAGCACTCAGGTCGTTGTTTGATACATTTGGATTTCCTCGTAAATCTAGTGTTTCTAAATTCTTTAGATTTCCAATTTCATTCGGTAAACCGGACAGATCGTTATTAGCAAAATTAGCTAGTTTCAGCTTGCTCAGCTGGCCGATTTCAGCTGGTATACCAGTCATCTTATTATCCGATGCAATTAAAACTTCCAGGTTTACTAGTTTTCTTATCTCGCCTGGCAATGAACCTGTTAAATTATTATTACTGACATTTAGCCTAGTAGCAGCTTTATCGTCTAAAATATTTTGCGAAATTTTAGTTAGTCCTTTATTAGAAAGGTCGATTGTTTTACCGCTGCTTTTAGCAGAACTTGATGCCTGCTCACTTATTGTTGTACTTGATTTATTATTACCATTGTCTTTTGAGTTATCCTTAGCAAATATAAGATAGCCCATTACGCCGATTGCTAGAACTAAAACCCCAATTAGAAAATTCTTCATGTTTATATTATACAAGCACCTAGGGTAGAAGTATTTAGTACTTTGTTTAAATCTAATTTGATTTAAGTCGTCTAGCTAGAATCCCCTTAACAGAAGGGCTGATTTCCTTGTCTGTCCTGTGTATGCAGCCCAACCAGCAGCAGGGCCGGCGCTTTCCCTCTTGAAGTTCCTTGACGGTTCGGCTGATATGGTTCTTTCTAGTCTCTGGCTGCTTGACTGTTATGTTCCAGCAAATCCACTCGTTTTGTGCCAGCGGAGTCAGGCTATTCCAAGCCTTTATCGATGCAGGCTTAGAATTAATCGCTTTCCATAGGTCAGACGGCATTTCATGAGTAAAAACTTTAGTCTTGGCTGTTTTATTCATATTTATATTTTACATTACATTTTATCTAATAATGGAATATCATCTACTGTCAGTTTCATGGTCTTAGCAAACAAATCAAGCTGCTGGAATTTGCAGTAAGCAATTGGTTTGTCTTTATCATCGTAAACACGGTAGTAGTGGTCGAATTCTCGTACTTCACCTTTGAAATTTTTAGCCTTGGTTGCCGAATTAATTCGGCGTACGTACCAGTCCGAATCGATTGTGTCGAGAATTCTTTTTATTTTCGCGTAGTGATTAAAGGCCATTTACATTAATTATTCCATATTTTGTTCTTAGATGAACTATAATCTAAATATGGTTAATACTTTGAGGAAAAACTTTGCTGTTTTTCCGGTTATATATTTGTTCTCAGCCGTCTTTTTAGCCCGAAGCAATGTTAAGTATGTCTACATGGCAGCGATCAGTTTGATACTTGTTTCTATATTTCTTCATTATCATGAAAAGACAAAGCCTGATATTTTCTTAGCAAGATGGATAGCTATTTTGGGGGTTATTGGATTAAGTGCATCGGTTATTCTATCAATTGAAAAAGTCGAACTGCTGATGCACCCGGACAAGCTAAGTAGTTGCAGCCTTAGTCCGGTCGTAGCCTGTTCACCGGTTATTTCGAGTCCACAGTCAAGTGTGTTTGGTTTTGCAAATACATTTATAGGAATATTCGGCTTCGCAGCCGTATTCACGGCTGGTATGACAATTTTAGCCGGCGCCAACAAACTCAGGAAAGCTTGGTGGAGAACTTTATTGACCGGAATTTTGCTAGGCGATATTTTCTGCATCTGGTTAATCCATGAGGGTGTTTTTAATATCGGCAAACTTTGCCTGTACTGCATGATGGTCTGGATGGTAACTTTTGCTTTGACTTGGCTAATAGCTGATTACTGCATTAAGAACAAATATATAAATTTAGGGGACCGACTTAACAAATTACTAAGCTATAAGTATGAGCTTTTGGTTACAACATACGCACTACTATTTTTATTAATCTTCTTCAAATGGTCTGATTATTGGATCGGTCTATTCTGACATACTTAATTGTATGAACGTTATCAGGAAGCATTGCTATGACAGATAAGCTCCCAGTTAAACATATAATAGACGTCAGGGAACCTTATGAATTTCAATCTGGTCATGTAAATGGAGCGGTGAATGTTCCGCTGGGACAAATCCAACATGCTAATTCAAAGTTAATTGAAACTATAGATAAAGACAGCCAGATAGTTTTATATTGCCGTACAGGTAATCGGTCTTCTCAGGCGCTAGAAATCCTCAACCGGCAAGGATTTAAGAATCTGATTAACGGTATAGACGCAGACAGTACTAATAGCAAATATTATCTGCAAACTAACGGCTAGAAATCTAAATTATTACTTTTTGTGTGATGTTTCTTATCATACGATCAATTTATTTATGAAATAATAAATAGATATTATTAATCTAAGGAGCTTTTATGATTCAAAAAATTACCCCTAATTTATGGTTTGACGGTAATGCTAAGGAAGCAGTAGATTACTACACATCTGTTTTTCCCGACAGCAAACAACATGCTACTATTTACTATCCGCATGAAGGTTTGGCTGATTTCCAGAAGAACTTAGCCGGCAAGGTACTGACAATAGATTTTGAACTGCAGGGCTTAAATTTTACGGCTATTAATGCTGGCCCTGAGTTTAAGTTCAACGAATCAGTATCTTTCGTAATTACCTGCAAAGACCAAAAAGAAATAGACTATTACTGGAGCAAACTATCTGCAGTCCCGGAATCAGAACAGTGCGGCTGGTGCAAAGATAAATACGGACTTAGCTGGCAAGTTGTTCCAGAAAACATGGGTGAACTCATGAACAAGCCAAATGCCTTTGCAACTTTAATGGAGATGCACAAAATCGAAATAGATAAGTTCTAATTCCAAGTTTGACTTAATTTTGTTAATATATTCTAGTAATGGCAAACTGTGAAACTGAACTTCTAGACTTGATAAACCCTAGCGAGTATATAACTTCAGCAGATTGTGTTGAAGGCCATGCTTATTGGGTTAGCGCCCGTAGTATTGGCAGTGTAGCTGTTTGTGGCGAAGTAAATGAAATTGGGCTTGGATTTAAGGGTTTAAGAGAAAAACTAAACGACTATTTTCTGTTTGTAGAATATCATTTTGATGATGATAATCACCATGGCACTGTAAAACCATTTCTTGACTTAGGTACTGTCCCGGAATTTAATTCTGATATGGAATATAAAGAATGGCTGCTTGATCAGGAGATGGAAGTTGTTAGAACACGCTTAGACTGGCTAAAGAATATGCCAGCTAAATATAAACAGCAACTACTTCATGAATTGCTAACGGCAGATAATGAGCTTTTCCTCAGAGACATGGGTAGGTTAAAAACAGAAGGTTTTGACGACCAAAGAAGAATTACTTTTCAATCAATAATTAACCGAAATGTTAATAGTGAAAGATCTTAATCTTTCTTTGTTAGTCGAGTTGTCTCCAAAGCCTCACCCCAAACTTTTACTTCATCAATTACTTTGTTTAGAAATTCTGCCTGATTGTCGCGCGGCTTGAATACGCTGTAGTTTTCAAAGTCCCGGTCCAAATACAACAGCAGATGCTCACGGACGTCGGCTAGATGCATTTCGCCAGCTATCGTTCGCCAGTGCTCAATTGCCCGCGAACCGCCATTTACGCCGTATCCGATAAAACCGACGCTTTTGTTATTCCATTCGTAGAACAAATAATCAATTGCGTTCTTGAATGCTGCAGGGACGCTGTGGTTGTATTCAGCAGTTACAAAAATATAGCCGTCAGCCTCGGAAATCTTTTCCGACCATTTTTTAGTGTAGTCCTTGGTGTACTTGTTTTGCTTGGGAGTATTGGGCTCATCGAATAAGGGCAGGTTGTAGTCAAGCAGATCGACTAGTTCGACCTCGATATCTTTTCGCATAGAAGCAATTTCGTAAGCCCATTTAGCAACTTGCTCGCCAATTCGACCAGGTCTGGTACTACCCAAAATAATCTGTATTTTCGTTTTTGTCCCCTCAATATTAGTTAAGTGCTATAATTTGTATAGTATTGCAGTATTTATACTATACTAAGTAAAGTTACTATGCAAGATAAAGTCTTAAAAGCACCTAAAATAGAGAAGCAACCTGGTTGCGTATCCGGCTGCGTTGAAATAATGGGCAACAAATGGACTCCGTTAATTATCATGGAACTTGCTAAAGGTGCTACTAGATTCTCGATACTTGAATCCGCGCTAAACGGCATAAGCCCGAGAACCCTGTCTCAGCGCTTAGACGATCTAGAAGACAAGAAAGTAATAACTAAGCGAAGTTACAACGAAGTACCACCACGAGTTGAATATGACTTAACTGATAAAGGAAGAGACTTGATTAAGATTTTAAAAAGTATGGCCGAGTGGGGGAATAAGTACCACAACTAAATAGCAGATTTATAAGGAGGAAAACAATTGATTTTTCCTAAGGGCCTTATGCTTGCTATAGATCTTTTCCAGCATCTATAATTTACTTGTAATCCGGAGTGAACATGAACATTCTTGTTAGTTTTGAAGATCTTGAGACTATGAATAAAAACCTGAGATATTATGATGTTGTCCAGGGAGGTTGGCAGCATGAAAGCAAAGGGGCTGATTTCAGCTTGATGCATTGTCTTAGTGAGCTAGTCCGTGCCCAAAGTAAAAATTTCTTCGACAGCAGGACAACTCAAAAAGTATTGGCGCCTGACAGCATGCACTTCGCTTTAAGGATAGCTCGTTGGACTCGTTTTCCAGAAGAAGAAGTCATACCCAATGAGCAAACGAGAAAATCAGTCATGGCACATAAAAGATTATGGATGACACCACTTAGGATCGGAGCATATTCACTTGCCGAAACAAATTTAGCCCAATACGTACATGATCTTGCAGAGCCTGAAATAGAATTAGCAGCACGTGAATCACGGCACGACAAGCTAAGTGAAGTATCCAGAGCACTTATGTACTTTGCCTTACAGTCAGCAGAAGAATTCGTATTTGATCCAATAACTGCCTTTAACGATAGATTAGCTGACTTAAGGCACAAAAAGGGAATTGTCCAGCCTTAATTAAATCAATGCAATAAAAAATGCCAGGCAGTATATCTAGCCTGGCATATAAGTTATATTTTTTATTTAGTATATGTATCTAAACATACTAGCCGGTACAGTTCGGTTGCTGACAACGTTCCATCCGGCATGGTTCATTTCAGTAATATTTACTGTTCCGTCGCCATTAACCGACAAAACGTAAACTACGTGCATGCCAGCTTGGCCGACAGCTCCGGCTCTAGGAGCTGATCCAGTTGGAATTCCCTGGGCGGCTGCCCGGCTAGCCCAAGTGTCGGCATTGCCAAGATTGTTTGGCAGATCCGGACGTAAGTTTTTTACATACCAGGTGCAGTAGCCATAGGTATAGGTATTGCCAGAAGCCGATCCGCGGGCTTGCGCAGGAGCACTGTATGTACTCGGTGCGGTTGCTTTTGGCTTAGGCGCACTGCGGTAAGTCTGCGTAGTTGTAGGTTTTTCTATTACCGCTGCTGCCGGTACTGGTTTTGGTGCTGGGATTACTCTTGGAGTAAGCTGCTCGTCCGGTTTTGGGATGACAATCTCGTCATTAGGCTTAATAAAATCCGGAATTTCTATTTGTGTATTTTTAAAATACAGCTTATCCCAAGTAGTACTATATTTAGTTGCTATCGAAGACAACGTATCGCCTTCAGCTATTTTATATTTTGTTTCGTTTGAAACTTCCGGCGCGGCTACGGTATTTTGCACCGACGCTGTTTTAAAAATTGTTTCTGTAATAGTTTTATTTATCGGCTCATCTATTGTTTGAGCACTGTTGGTGTTTGGCTTCTCAATCACGAGAAGCTTTGACGGGTCTAGAGCCTGAGCCTTCGACGTATTGACGGCAATCAAAGTTGCGGCCAATAACATACCCGATATTACGGGTTTACGCATGTTTTATCCCTCCTGATTTCTATTAGTCATGCTTAATAGAGCCTGTAACTATCTGTTACAAACCCTCATTTTGCGACTTCTCCACCTCACATGGACAAGGCACAAGCTCTTATACTACACACATAAAAATGTATGTCAAACGATACACCTTAGACAGAAGTGCAAATACGTTGTTCCATCTGCAACGGTAATATTTATGTTATTTCTTAGCCAATTTATGTCGCAATATTGCTCGATCTGTAAAACACTAGCGTTTTAATATTTGGTATCTATTAATAACTTATTAAAAAGCATTAATAGTTTGAATTTGCATATCCGTCTATAATATTATTTGATGCAAAGATATTATTACAATCACCAGATAAACTACCGCAACTGGCGGCAAATAATTCCGACTTTGGTTTTGCTATTCCTAGCAGTAACATCTTATTCAGTAGGACATGTCCTGTCAGATTCAAATCGTCCATTAATCAGATTTCCTCATTTTTCCTTGAAAAGTGTTAAATCGGTATCTTCAGCCGTAGTTTTGAGTGACGACATTACATCCAGCAGACTTATGGATTTAACAAATTCCGAAAGGGCAGGTGCGGGTTTAGCACCACTGAAACCAAATGACAAACTGTCAGCTTCGGCACTGGCCAAATGCTATGACATGGTAGCTAACAACTACTGGGCGCACCTTGACAAATTAGGCCGGGAACCTTGGCACTACATGATAGCCAATGGTTACAGCCGTCAGTATTCCGGGGAAAATCTAGCTTACGGCTTTAAAAGTTCCTACGCTATCGTTAAGGGCTGGATGAACAGCCAGGATCACCGGGCAGCTATTTTGGACAAGAATTACCAAGACGTCGGCTTTGGTATCTGTAAATCCAAAGACTTTATTAAATCTGGCGAGCAGATCATTGTTGTCCAGCATTTGGGCAAACAGCAGTAGCAAGTTAAAATAAGAACTAATGTTTTTAGCCAGCGCCGCTACCGAAGTTCACCATTATCACGTGCCTATGTTTATGTATGGGCTTGTTGCCATAGCACTGCTTGGCTACAGCCTGATTGAATACCGTCATACCAAACGGGATCATGAGGTCAAATTCAATGAAGCCGTTAAATGGTCGGTCTTTTACATTTCCATTGCTTTAGCGTTCACTATTCCAATGTACTTTTTCGTCGGCCGCCAGGCTGCAGGTGAATATCTGGCTGCTTGGGCGATTGAAAAGGCCCTGAGCCTGGACAACTTGTTCGTGATCGGCTTGATTCTGACAACCTTTAATGTCAACCGCAAATTAGAAAGGCGTATGCTGAACTACGGCATTGCCGGCGCTATTATCCTCCGGCTGTTCTTTATTGTAGCCGGACTCGAGCTGCTGAAGCGATTCGAATGGATAAGTATCATATTCGGACTGATCCTGCTGCGTGGCGCCTACAAAGCCTTCAAAGAGGCTAAGGGAGGGGACGATCTGGAAGAGGAGATAGAGATTACCGACAAGCGGTTGTGGAAGGGCATTACTAAAGTCCTGCCAATTCACCATGAATTCGTAGGTCACAAGATGACGGTTAAAATCGACGGTCAGCGTAAGCTAACCCTTATGTTCGCTGTTATATTATTAATTGAATTTACGGATGTTATTTTTGCTGTTGATTCCGTACCGGCAGTTCTGGCTGTCAGTCCGGACAGATTCGTGGCCTATTCTAGTAATGTATTTGCTCTGTTAGGCTTGCGAGCACTGTACTTTGTATATGAAGCCGTAGCCGACAAGTTCTGGGCATTGTCTTGGGCGCTGGCTGGAATATTGGCTTGGATTGCTATTAAGATGATCCTGGCACCACTTGGGTTCCATATTTCGATAGCTATTAGCCTAGCAGTCCTAGCCATATTCTTATTCGGTAGTATCTTCATATCAGTCAAGTTCCCGCACAGGTCCCCTAAGCACAAGATAAAAATTGAAAAATAGAGCATATTTTGTACCAAACTTTAGTTATCTAACAGAGTATGTAATTGTTGTTTCAGGTTAGCTTTAGTTGTAAAAAACAAACTTGTAATGGCCGTACTTTGAGGCCTATACTAGCATTAGCGATATGGGTGCTGGCGACTGCCTTCCTACTCATAGGCTTATAAACCATCTTTAGGCTCCAAACACACTAGCAGTGCATAAAATGCATTCCAAAGCGTCACTGGCCGCCTACACTTAAGCTCACGGAATAATCAAGGACTCGAACGGTTTCTTGACATACAATTCTCAGTAGCTTCAAACAATGAAAGCCGTTCGACTTGTGAAGTTAATCTTTTCAAGCATCTCTTAATAAACTTAAACTTATTACTAATCGGAGTAGTATTATGGAAAAGCAATTTATCAACAAAGAAGTATCAGTTAATTCACTTAGTTTCGGCAGCCGGACCAATTTCAAAAGCATCCCTAAGGAAATTACTTACGACAACAAGCAGGTGACATTCGTAGACAGCGGTATGAGATACCTGCTTCAAAAGGGTCAGAAAATTGTCCAACTATTTGACATGAGCGACGGCCAGAACAAGTACCGCCTACAGTTCGATTCGCAGAGCTTTACTTGGACGCTATTGAATATCTCAAGCCTTGCTAGGTAAAATAATAAACGAAAATTCTATGCTATTAGCTACAACGTTCCAGCCCCTGTAATATAAGGGGCTGTTTATATTACTTCAAAATAAATAAAACGGCTATGTTAAAATCATTTAATATTCAGTCGGAGGGTAAGCGATGGCCTATAGGGCAGAAAAAATTGACCGGGAACTTGGCATAGCCAATATGGTGCAGCTGAAGGACTTACGTTGCGGGCTGCAAAGCCGGGATGATTTTTTCGAATCGCTTGACCAGCAAGGCCTTGCAATAACTTTTGACGATGTCAGGATGAGGACTGGTGCCGGTGAAGTCAATCCCAGCGAAGTGGATATATCATCCAGGTTTTCTACCGGTATTAATTTGAATACTCCGTTTGCCAGTGCCGCCATGGACACGGTCACTGAAAGCAAAATGGCCGAGACAATGGCCAGAATGGGAGGAATTGGGGTCATCCATTACAACATGACTCCAAAAGAACAGAAACGCGAAGTCAGAAGAGTAAAGCTGGCCTTAAACGGCAAGATTGAGAATCCAAGAACGGCACTTGCATCTGAAACCGTCGGCGACTTATTAAAGCGGATAGATAAGAAAGGTTATAAATTTAATACCTTTCCGGTATTAGACGAAAATGGACGGTTTGCCGGTATTATGACTGGGGATGATTTTGAATTTTGCCATGACGACAAATCAGTGTTAGTTTCTGACGCCATGACTAACGTAAAGAAAGTTATTACTGGAAAAGAAGGTATTGATCCAAATAAAGCATACCAGCGCATGAAAAAGTACAAGAAGAAGACCCTGCCGATTCTTGATAGCGACGGCAGAGTAATTGCACTTTATAAATGGTCGGACGTAAAAAGACTAAAGCAGGGAAATCCAGAGCATTATAATTTGGACGAAAATGGTCAGTTAATAGTGGCCGCAGCCATTCCAACAAGCGAAGAAGCTTTAACTAGAATTGATGAAATTGGCAAGTATCTAGACGTTGCAGTACTCGACAGCGCTCATGGAGATTCAAAACATTCTTTTAGAATCTTAAAACTTATCCGTGAGATGTACCCGGACCTTCAAGTAGTGGTTGGTAATATTACTGACCTAATGTCGGCTCGAGCGCTTGTCGAAGCTGGTGCCGACGGTATTAAAGTAGGTCAGGGTCCCGGTTCAATTTGTACTACTCGAATTGAAACTGGTATTGGTACGGCTCAGCTAACGGCAATCTATGAAATTGCAGAAGCAATCAAAGGATCTGGTGTACCGGTAATAGCCGACGGAGGTATAGTAAATCCAGCCGATATTTCAATAGCTCTTGCTGGTGGTGCCGACTGCGTCATGATGGGCAGTAAACTTGCTGGAACTGAAGAGTCTCCAGGTGAAGTATTTACGTCCGACACAGGACGCAGAGTAAAAACATATAGAGGTATGGGTTCGCCTAGCGCGTTAAAAGCTAACCCCGCCCGTTACAAAACAAAGGGCGACCCCGAGCCTTTAAGTGAAGGGGTTGAAGCAGTGGTTGAATACAGAGGTTCTGTTGTGAAGATAATTGGACGCTATGTTAAATCCTTAAGAAAAAGCATGTCATATATTGGTTCTCCAAATATCGAGTACCATAAGACTAAAACCAGATTTATTCGCGTAACTAATGCCGGTATAAAAGAATCCCAACCCCATATTTATATTAGTTAAACTAAACTCGAGCGGATCGTCTAGTATGTACTCTGGCCGGGGTTTTTTTAGTCGTACGCATCGCTGGTCTTGGAGTCGAAGATGATGCAGCTTTGATTTTTCCCTAGGTGCCGCACGTTTAGGAGCCGGAGTTGGTTTTTTTTCGCTTCTAATAATCACTTGATCGCGTCCCGGACCGACTCCTATGATTGAAACCGGTACTTCCGTTTTTTCTTCAACAAACTCTACATACTCCCGAGCAGCTTTGGGCAATTCTTCAAAATACCTGACGTTTTGAATATCTTCAGACCAGCCTTCCAGCATCTCATAGATTGGTTTGGATTGTTCAAGCTTGTAAGCAGCATCAGGAGAGATATTTAATTGTTTTCCTTTACGCTCATACGCGACGCATACTGGTATTTCACCATCATACCTATTCAGCCAGTCAAGTTTGGTTAGTACTAGCTCGTCGTCTCCGTTTACCATCTGAGCTCGTCTTAGAGCTGGCAGATCTAAATGTCCCATCCTTCTTTCGCGTCCAGTAGTGGTTCCACGTTCTGCATCAACTGTAGTTTTGTCGCCATGTATTTTTTTGAGCGTACGTTCATCTTTGATTTCTGTCACAAAGGGTCCGCCACCGACATGGGATTGAGTAACTTTAGCGACACCATAAACTTTACCTATATATTTAGGCGGGATACCTAAACCGGTAGCAACAGCTCCTGATGTAGTATTGGTTGAGGTCGTCATTGGATACATACCGTGATCAATATCTAGAAGGAATGCTTGAGCTCCCTCAGCAAGAACTCTTGGTGGTTCAGGTTTTTTTAGTTCACTATTCAAGAACAATACTGTGTCGGTAATATATTCGCCCATTAGCCTGGCGCTCTCTACATATTCTTCAGTTTTGTTCTTGATATTTATTCGTTTAAGTTTCAGCTCACGGCGCAGTTCTCTCTGCTCGATTAGACCTTCTCTGACTAGCCGGGCTAGAGCGTCAATGTCGTTGTTGATTACTTCCATCCTAAGATTCTCTCTCAGGGACTTAGACGCAGCAACTTGGGCAATACCTGATTTAGTTGAGCCTTGTGCGCCTTTGCCTTGTTCTCGAATTTCATCTTCAGAAACATGACAGGGCAGTAACAAGTGGGCAGCGGAACTTATAAGTAGCTTGCCTGGGTCTACATTAAATCCTTGGTCAACAATACCGTCCCGCTCGCTAATAAATTTTACAGGGTCAATTAAAGTACCGTTGCCAATAATATTGACTGGTCGTTGGTGGGCAATTCCTGAGGGAATAATATGCAGTTTAAGAACAGTACCGTCTTCCGCGACAACAGTGTGTCCGGCATTTTGTCCACCGTTAAATCTGGCTACAAAGTCAAACTCAGGTGCGAGCATATCGATAGCTCGGCCTTTACCTTCGTCACCTCTTTGTGAACCAACGACCACAGTAACTGGACGCTGATACCTCATTTGAGTATATGGATCTAAAATTCTTTCACCATATTGGGCCGTTGCCAACTCGATTCCAGGTGCTCGCATAGTTCTTCAAAACTCCCATTTCCAATAAGTAATTATTTATTTCTAATTCAATTAATGTCTGCTGACAAATAGTATCTGATATCTGTTAATTACACAAGCATTAGGGTAAACTCGCTGCCTTTGCCGGGCGAGCTTTTAACGGTTATTTCGCCACCGTGCCTGCTAATAATATTCTTAGCTAGTGGCAGTCCGAGACCGTGGCCGCTGGGATTCAACTTGGTAGAATCACTGCCGCGGTAAAAACGTTCGAATATGCTGTCTAACTCACCTGGTTTAATGCCTTGGCCTTTGTCGGATACCGAAATATTTACTTTTTTGTTTTTTCTATACAGTCTCAAGCTAATTTCAGGTTTCTTGTCACTGTAGGCAACGGCGTTATCTACTAATATATTAATCGCTTGGGTTAATAGGGTTGGGTCACCTTTGATTGTAATTTTCTTGGTAATATCGGAACTTATTTTAATCTTGTGTCTTTTTTCTAGCTGCTTAATTTCTTTATTTAATAGATCATCCAGCTTAATAGTTTTCAAAACTAATTCTGACTGCGGCTTAGTAAGGTCAAGCAACTGGTCGCTTAAGTTACGCAACCTGGCAACTTCTTCCAAATTGCTGGCCAGTATTTCTTTAGCTTCACCAGAAGTTAAATTTTTATTTCTCAGTGCCACATCTATTTCAGTTTGCATAACTGCCAGCGGTGTTCTCAGCTCATGGCTGGCGTCAGACGTAAACCTAACCTGGGCATTGTGGGCGTTCTCTATAGGCTTCAAGGTACGTCTGGCAAACAAATAGGATGCAATTGCACCTGTGCCGATAATCAGCAGATTAATTGTAATAATACTGGTGACTAAATCCCGTCGGTCTTCATCTAGTACTTTTTCGCGCTGGGATTCCAGCTGCCGCAGAAAGTCTCTGGATATCATCTGGCCCGGTAAACCGCGGACAACTTCCGTCTGGTGTTCGGCACCTCGTCTGAGTCGGTCGGAGGCGACATTGTAGAAAGGCAAACTGAAAAGCAGGCAGACGAGCATCAAGGCGCCAACGTACCAGGCTGTCAGCTTGAAAACTGCCGACTTAAACATTACTTCTCAACCTTCAATCTGTAGCCGAAGCCGCGGACAGTTTCTATAACTGATGGCCAGCCCGGGCGGTCTAACTTCTTACGTATCCCGCGGATAAATACTTCAACCGTGTTCGGCAAAACATCCGAATCAAAGTCCCAAACATGCTCGATTAGCTGATCCTTGCTTAAGACCTGGTTGCTATGATGGGCTAAATATTCAAGCAGAGAATATTCCTTTTTACTAAGCTTTACCGGCTGGTTTTTTAACTTTACCTGCTTGGCAGCCGTATCAATCGTCAAATTTCCAACTGACAATGTTTTGCCGATAGAACTTTTTGGCCGGCGGATTAAGGCTCTAATCCGGGCCAGCAGTTCGTCGAATGCAAAAGGCTTTACGAGATAATCGTCAGCCCCGTTGTCGAGTCCCGTCACTTTGTCTTCTAATTCGCCTTTAGCTGTTAAGAGCAGGGCTGGAGTTGAATTGCCGTTTGAGCGAATAGTTTTAATAATATCAAGGCCGTCTTTTCCACCTGGCAACATTCTGTCCATTACTATCAAGTCGTAGTCTTCAGTCTCGGCATAGGCAAGACCTTCTTCAGCCGTATGCAGAAGATCGACGGCATAACCGTCCTGCTCGAAACCAGTCTTAATGGCTTTGCCCAGTTTGAATTCGTCTTCTACCAACAATATTTTCATACCCCTATTGTACCTCTGTTGGCTGAAAAGTTGCTGAAACGTAAACGAAGCTTATCGAATCTTAGAACCAGCGGTTCTTCTTGAAGTAGTAGCTGACTGAACCGATTAATATAGACGTAATAGCAAGTATTATCCAAAAGGCATTGGGGTTGTGAGCGGCGGGCAATGCTATATTCATGCTATATACGCCGGTAATAAGCGTGAAAATGCCCATTAAAATCGTTATGCTGGTCATAAGCTTAAAGACTCGGTTTAGGTTATTGGCCATGATAGTGGCGTAGGCTTCGCGAATATTTCGCAGTGTGTTCAACCTTGACTGGGCTAATTGAATCAGCTCAAAGTTGCCTAGTGACAAGTCCTCGATTAGATCCTTGTCTTCCTCGTATAGTTTTAAAAACTTGCCCTTAAGAAGGCTACTCAGTAAGCTTCCCATTGGTTCTAGTGCTAACAAAAAGTCGTTTAAATCTTCTTCTATATCAATAAACCTGACAAAATCCTTATTATTTATCTGGTCTTTATCAAGTCTAGACCGGGTTTCCCATATTCTTCGGCTAGCGTTGTTAATCCGCCGCTTAAATCCGCCGTCGACGGCTTTGAATATTTCCAGTACTAACTGGGTGCGCTTGCTAGTAATAATACCTGTTCGTCCTGATAACAGTTCGTCCATTTGCGCAAACGGTAGCCGGCTAATTGTCAACACTATTCCTTTACCGTGCATAATCAGTAGCGGGGAAGTCGTTTGTTTTTCGACTTCAGGCAAGCAGAATCTAGTGTACAAATAAACTACGTCACCATCCTGTTCGATACGTGGTGTTTCGTTTGGGTCGATGCCATCTTTTAATAGGCCGATATCGAGTTTGTACCTAGCAGATAAGAGTTCTAATTCTGAATCGGTTGGCGATTCCAAATGAATCCATGACCCGTCGACCGGTTCGTCAAGCAGAACAATCTGCGGATTCTTAGTAGTATTATGATATATCTTCTTCATATTTGTTTTTTAACTAAATACTTATTACTTAAAGTATAGCTTAATAATAGCTTTAATCCATATAGCCGGTAATTATTGGTGTAAACTAACTCCATGCCTGCAAAGAAACTTTTTAGTAGCGAAATTGAAGATTGGATGAAGGCGGATCCGGACAAAACTGTCGGTGATTTGCAAAGAGTATTCGGCGAAAAAAGCTTTGCCATTTTGTTTCTAATCTTTATGTTTATTCCAGCACTTCCAGTGCCGACAGGTGGTATAACGAATCTCTTCCTGATTCCATGCGTTATGCTAGCGGCAATACAGATGGTTTTTGCACGACGCTCGCTCTGGTTGCCAAAGAAGTTCGCTCGGGTTAAACTGGGCGAAAAAACAATTAAAAAAGGTCTGCCGTTTATGATTAGACGGATTAAGACACTGGAAAAACTATCTCGGCCAAGGCTGTCGTACTTATTCGATAAGGCAGCCATGAGAACTCTGTTAGGTCTAACCGTATTAATCATGGCAGCCGGTGCCTGGGTCGCTCCGCCGTTTTCATGGTTAGATACTTTGCCGTCTATGGGTGTCGTTCTGATCGCATTGGCAATCCTATTGGAAGATATTGCTTTTTATATTGCCGGATTAATAGTCGGCACGACCGGAGTCGGCATAATATTGTTTTTAATCGAGCGAATTATTCACTACGTAACACAGATTATTACTAGAATATTCTAGTAGTGAAGCAAATGTATTTTGACAAGCAAAAGCAAATAGGCTGTATACTGTAAATAAGTTATGGCTTTCAAAAAACTATTCAAAAAAACTCTCCAGCCACTCAATCTAAATCCGATTTCATATACCGATATTTTATTTAGGCGTGACAAGCGGACAGAACTTTTTTTAGAACACGATACTGAAAAACGGCTTGATCTGCTGCGGTCGGTAACAAAATCCGTCCGGCAGGATATCTTACGCAGAATTCCCGAAGAAGAAGTTGTCAAACTAGTTCAAGGCACTTATCCAAGCGAAGCAACTGACTTTTTGCAGCTGCTAGGTAAAGCTAGGCGGGAGAAGATTCTTGAGCTAGTCAGCAGTGAGTTGAAAGACTCGTTGTCAACTTTACTAGCTTTTGACCCGGAAACTGCGGCTGGACTTATGACCTTGGACTATATTCAAGCTGACGCAAAAGACAATATCGAGTCGGTTGCAAATAAGTTCATGCGCCACGAACAGCAATCCGGCCGACCACCGGTAATCCTAATAATGGACGACGCCAAGCTTGTCGGCTATCTGCCCGGACATCAGCTCGGCTTGGCAGCCAAAAGCGAATTAATTGGCAAGTTTTCCCGCCGGATTCCATCTGTTTCTTACGCTGCTAAGCACAAAGCTGTGATCAACCTGTTCCAAGCTAATCCGCACAGTAAAGTGGCAGTATTAAACGACAAGGATGAAGTTGTCGGTATTATTTATTCGGATGATCTTTTAAGTCACATCCAGCAGGAACAGTCGTCATCACTATATAACTTTGCCGGTATTCACCAGGAAGAGAGCGTGACTGACTCAGCTAAAGCCAAGGTCCATAACCGCTACCGCTGGCTGATCATAAACTTAGGAACTTCTTTTCTGGCAGCTTTTACAGTTGGTCTTTTCCGAGACACTTTGGATAAGTTTGTTTTACTGGCGATCTATATGCCGATTGTAGCCGGTATGGGCGGTAATGCGGCTACACAGACTTTGGCAGTTCAAGTTAGGGGAATTTCCCTCAAGCAAATAGAGCTAAAAACTGCCTGGAAAACGCTTCGTAATGAACTAGGAGCCAGCCTGATTAACGGTCTAATAAACGGCTTAATAGTGGCGGGAGTTGTGATTGCAATCAACCGCGACTTCAAGATTGCCATCGTCCTTGCAATGGCAATGGTAATCAACTTGTTTGTTGCCGGGCTTTTCGGCACCATGGTTCCGCTGATTATGAGCAAATTAGGTAAAGATCCGGCTACCAGCGCAACTATTTTTATTACCACTGCGACTGACATATTAGGCTTTATGGCCTTCTTAGGTCTGGCAAGTATTATACTTCGATAATTATCTAATTTGTATAATTGGATAATTAATAGTTTAATATCTTAAATGTCTAAACTTCCTAGATTTGTTCCACTTACTGAAGTTCATGAGTACACCGATGCAATTAAAATCGGCGAGTTAGGTTTGCCAGTCGGACTAGATATAGACCGACTTGAGTTAAATGTAAAATCTGCAGTTAAAACCGCGAGGCTAGGAAATATAGGTGAACTTATTTTGTCTGGCGGACGAGGAGATAAATCAGAACATTCATTTTCTGTCAGTGGGGCAGACAATAGCGGGACAGCAACTGCACATGCAGTCAGTACAGTTTCAAAAGCCAGCCTGCATAAATACACTAATTCTTCGTCCAGTAAATATCCCTCTGGCTATAACTGGAAGAGAGTCGGCATTGAGATTAATAACTCAGAAGTTGAAGAAAGAATTAGACATGACGGAGACAAGTGGGATCTAGGTTTATACGATGTAAATGCAAGAGCAAAGTATATGAATATGGCACTTAAGAAAGGGTTGGCTGAAGCGAGTATTCAATCTGTATTTGAGGATATTGATCTAAAGGAGTTTACGCAAGGTGCACTATTAATTGCGTTTTCTTATGGCGTTCAACGAAATTTAGTTCATATTGACCCAGGAATATATGTGCCTACCTTAATTGGACCAAGCCTTGTGAACTTTTTTAACCACAACAGAGATAAGATAATGTATCCGCTAGGTTTACCGAATCGTCAGCACTCTTTACTAATGTACTTTCCGGTAGATAGATTAGCATTATCGCTTGGCCGTGGTAGTTTGTCGAAATTTATTAGAGCAGCCAAACCAAAAGCAAATTCATAGAACTAAATATTAGATGCAGTTTAATTAGTGATTCTAAGCGCGTCGATCGGATCTTTGCGGGCGGCTTTAATTGCCGGAATAGTGCCAAAGACAATGCCGACGGCAATCGCCACGCCAGCAGCAATTGCTACTACCGGCCAGGTGATAAACGGATGTAAATTGGTTGTCACTCGGATAATGAAGTTTACTAGGAAAGATAAGCCAACACCCAAGATTCCACCTAAGACACTGAGTAGGACTGCTTCGCTTAAAAACTGCTTTCTAATCTGGGAATTTGTCGCTCCGACGGCTTTTCTTATTCCGATTTCATGTGTCCGCTCGCTGACTGAAACCAGCATTATATTCATAATACCAATGCCTCCGACCAACAGGGAAATAGCGGCAATGGCAGCTACAAAACCGGTCAAGATATTCAGGACTCCGCTGGTAACTTCCAGGTTTTCGTCTTGGCGAATTACACTGAAGTCGTTTTGGCCGTTATGGGCTTTTTTAAGGGCACTGTCGATACTGCTGGCAGCATCCCGAACTTTGGCTGGATCCTTAGGTTTTGCAAGTACGCGTACTACCGGGGCAGCTTCTCCGGCCAGCTCTTTTAAGCTTTCCTTTGGTACAAAAACGGCATTGTTTAGATCAATGCCTTGACCGATAACTGAAGTTGTAAACTCTTCAAAAACTCCGCGAACTATAAAGTCCTCACCGCGGATCGTAATCGACTGGCCAATCGGAACGTTTTCTTCGAAAATCCGCTCAGCTATCCGTTTGCCGATCACAGCAACCTGCCGGTTTTCCTCGCCACCATTAAAGTAGGCGCCAAATTCAACTTTCTGCTGAAGCAACTTCGGCATTGTAGAACTAGTACCCAACACAATACCGTCGTTATATTCCTTGTCACCATTTTTCAAACTGCCGCTGTAAACTCGAACCGGTGAAGAGTCTGCCAGCTCTCTAACGCCTTGGACAACAGCAACGTCGTTTTCATTCAAACTGCCGCTGCCAAAACCGTAAAGAAACTCTGGATTTACTTTTGTAATACTGCCGTTTTCGTCGCGGGTAATTCCTTTTCCAGCCCGGACAGTAATTAAATCTCCGCCGACTCGGTTAACCTCTCCTAGAACTTGACGCTTTACTCCTTCGCCTAGTGAAATAGTAGTAATAACTGAAACAATTCCGACGACAATGCCGAACATTGTCATCATGCTTTGCCAGCGTGAAGCCCTTAGCGTCTTATACGCCAGTTTGAAATTACCGCTGCGCATTATTTCTTCTTCCTAGTCATTTTAGCTCTGCTGCGTTTTGGTTTCTTAGCTTTGGATTTTATTTCAGTATCATTCTTATCTGGCCTGAACTTCATCATGGCCGATACGCCCTCCAGTTCGTCTTCAATGCTTTTTCTCTGGAAAAGTTTGTTCGATTTTCGAGCAACATTACTTACTTGGCCTAGCGGGGAACGCATGTCGTGTACAATCTGGCCGTCATGCATATAGACAACTCTGTCGGCATAACGGGTTAGTTCTGGGTTGTGGGTGACCATGAGAATCGTATTGCCAGTCCGGTGCAATTCGCTTAAAAGTTCCATGACGATCAAGCTGGATTCTGAATCGAGATTACCAGTCGGCTCGTCAGCAATAATAATCTGGGGATCATTGACTAGAGCCCGAGCGATAGCTGCCCGCTGGATCTGCCCGCCGGACAAAGTCTTGGGCATAAAGTACTGGCGGTCTGACAAACCGACTTGCTCCAAAACATCAGCCGCCCGCTTTAACCGCCGGACGGTGCTCATGCCTTTGTACATTAAGGGCAGAGCAACATTTTCAATTACATTTATTTTTGGCAACATGTTGAATGATTGGAAGACAAAACCGATTCGGTCCCGGCGCATCTTAGCCCGTTGGTTCGGTCTGAGTTTAGAAACTGCCCGGTTGCTGAGCATGTATTTACCATGGGTAGGCCGGTCCAGCAGCCCGATTATATTCATGAGCGTAGTCTTGCCGGAACCTGATGGTCCCATGACAGCCACGAACTCACCAGCTTCCACATCTAAGTTGACCTCGTCGAGCGCAATGGTAGTTGCGTCGCCGAAGCCGTACAGTTTACTGACGTCTTTTATTGAAATTAATGGCATATGAGGCTTTGTTTTATCCCGCTGCAAGTGAGAGATATATAGCTATTTTACGTTTATAATTGTAAAACCGGCAAGTAACTTATGTAGTAAAAATTAATATAACTATATATTGATACAGTAATGTTGACCTTTAGTATATTTAATATTATAATAGTCTATGAATTATAATGGTGAACTGCCGCCAAACTTTGAACATCCAACACCTGTCGAAAGGACGACACTTACGCCTGACTTATATCCTGAAAATTCATTTGGACAAGATCTGTTCCCTGAAATTCTTATCGGGCGCAATAGACCACTTGATATTTTCAATGTGCCGATAAGATTTGGTAAGAAAACACAAGAAACAATGGATTCTCATGGCTTAGAATCCGTTTCGGATTTTATGATTTTAAGTCCAAGTGATCTTGTTGATTCAGCGGTAAACGTTAAGCATGTTCGGACTAAATTACAGCGTGAATTGGAACATATTGGAGCTTCGAAGAGTCTTACCCCGCATGGCCGATTATTAAGTGCAATGTTTGGCGAACGACATGGAAACGTAGTTCCGTCTGATGAAGAAGCTATTATCAACACCGTCAATGATGCGGTTGCTAATAATAACCGTCTAACTGAAAGGGAGCGAGTCACACTCGACTTAAGATTTGGTTTGACTACTTGGCAACCTATGTTTTTCGAAGAAGTTGCTAAAAAATTCGGAATTCACAGGGAGAGGGTCAGGCAAATTGAATTAGGAGCGTTATCTAAACTGAGGTATCCGAACTTTTTGGACCGGCTTAGCCAGCTAAGAACAACTCCAGATGTCTCGGTCGGCAGAATACTCGGTATTGTGAAAATGGATGATCTACCTCTAACCGATACTAAAGGAAATACACTCGGCTTAAGCGAGGAAGCTCAAGCTGAACTACAAGAAAAAACATACACATTTAGTAGTAGAATGCTCGATGGATACAGATTTAGAGAATTTTTATCTGCGCCATTGCCTCCAGATATTAGTCTTGATACAATGTCGGAACTTCAGTTGTCAGCCCGGAAATTCGGATTTTTAGCAGTCTTCGGTGAATTAACTACTGAAATTGCAAATCAGCAATTCGATCAGCTTGCAGAGTTCGGTATTGCACGAGACACACCTATGGCGTCACTTGGTCTTTCATCAAGTGCCACGTCCGAAATGCATAGGCACGGCATAATTACTTTCGGCGACTATATTGTACGTAGGGAAAATGCAGATGAAAGAGGAACTCAAATATATTTGCATGTCAGGCGAGAAGTTTCTGCCAAAACTAATTTGCTTTCAAGTTATTTAGGTCAAATATTGGAACAATTAGATTCAGGCGAAACTGAGCAAACTTCGTAGTACTGGCGGAGGGAGAGGGATTCGAACCCTCGAGGGCTTGCACCCAACACGCTTTCCAAGCGTGCGCCATAGGCCACTAGGCGACCCCTCCGGATAAAAGAGTCTGATTTATTATACCTAAACTGTAATGGATATGCTTGCTTAAGGGTTATTTTGTCCATATCCTAATGCAATGGGTTTAAATCTGCATAGAAATAAGAAAGTTCCAGATTGGAAATTAGTTCCTGAAAAGGAATGGAATACCGACCAGGTCATTGCAAACGCAACTTTTGGTATCGCTACGCGTGGCAATGGAGTTTCTGCCGCTGGTGTAGGGCTAGTTCATTTGGGCCGCAACCAAATAAGAAAGGGTAGATCTAAAACTGGCATTGCATTTATGGTTGGCGGTTTCTTATGCGATCTTGGAGATGGTTGGATATCAGATCGGAAAGGAACTAAGAGTCGACTTGGAGCAGTTATAGATGTAGTATGCGATTTTGAAAAATTAGCGGTTACCCTTCCGACAATGAAAGAAGCAGATATGATTCCTGACTATACATATTATTGGATGGCTACTCAAAAAACTATTAATGCGCTTGCTACTGGTACTGCTTCACTACAGGGTAAGGATACTTTCGTAGATGCAGAAGGTAAGTATTTTACTTTAATGCAAGGTGGTGTTTTGCTTCTCCATTCAATTAGTTCTGAATTGGAAAAGGCAGACAGCGAGTATGCACCAGCACTTAAGATTATTACTGCGCTTGGTGAAGCGGCATGTTTCGGCATGGGGTTAGCAGCTAGTAAAGGTTATATCCAACGAGTTATCGAGCCAGAAGTACAGCCAGAATTTGTGTACCAAGGAAGTGATGTAGCGTTATCTAGCTGGTAGTTAATCTATCAGGGTACCGATAGTTTCGCCGTTTACCACTTTTAGTAAGTTGTCGGCTTTCATGGCATCAAAGACTATTACCGGCATATTCTGCTCCATGGCTAAACCGAGTGCGGCTTTATCCATGACAGTAATAGATGAGTTTTCAACTGCTTCCTGGAATGACATTTTTTCTACCCGTTTGGCATCGTCATGCTTGGCTGGGTCTTTGGAATAAACTCCGTCTACTTTAGTAGCCTTAAGTACTACATTGCAATCCATCTCCAAAGCCAGGCTGACTGCTGCCGTATCGGTAGTAAGATAGGGTCGACCAATACCACCGGCAACAATAATTACTCGGTTTTTCTGTAGATGCTTGTTAGCCAGTCTAAATACAAACGGTTCTGCCACTTGCTCGGCAAATATATTGCTGAGGCATCTAGTTTGAACACCATGATCTTCAAAAATGTCTGTCAAGGCCAAGGCGTTTATCAGCGTTCCGAGCATGCCCATATGGTCGCCTGTTACTCTTTTGATGCCATGCCCGGCAATCTGGGCGCCTCGGACGTAGTTACCACCACCAACCATGATTACCACCTGATGGCCGTCTTCGACTACTTTCTTAACTTCATCGGCGATCCAACCGCATAGGTCGGCATCTATTCCACTTTCATATTTACCAGATAATTGTTCGCCTGACAGTTTTAAAAGAATTCTGGAGTAACTACTCATTAAACTTTATTCTAACAGATGTATACTATTAACATGAAATTATACTCATGGAATGTCAACGGGATACGGGCGGTCATAAACAAAGGAGCTTTGGCGTCATTTCTAGAACAGCACGACCCAGATATATTGTGCATCCAGGAAACTAAAGCCCAGCGCGACCAGTTTGAGATAGACTTGCCACAGTACGAAGAATTCTGGTTCTCAGCTGTCAAGAAAGGCTACTCTGGAACTGCAATCTTTTCTAAGATTAAACCAATTAAAGTTGTAAACGGCTTTCCAGAAGATATAATCGCCAAGTATAAGGTCCATGGTGATACCTATGGCAACCCGAATGACGAGGGCAGGGTGATGGCCGCCGAATTCGACGATTTCTGGGTTCTGACAGTCTATACACCTAACAGCAAAGGCGATTTGTCACGTTTGCCGCTCAGGCACAAGCAGTGGGATCCGGCATTCCTGGCGTATGCCAAAAGATTAGAGGAAATTAAGCCGGTATTATTCAGCGGCGACCTCAATGTAGCCCACAATGAAATAGATCTAGCTAATCCCAAGCCCAATGTCGGCAAGCACGGCTTTACCAACGAGGAAAGGGAAGGCTTCCAGAACTTTATCGACGCTGGTTTTATCGATACCTTTAGAACACTTTATCCGAATACTAAGGAAGCTTACACCTGGTGGACGCACTGGGCACAAGCCAGAACTAAGAACTTAGGTTGGCGGATAGACTACTGGCTGGCAAGCAAGAGCTTAAAAGATAAGATTAAGGATGCAAAAGTCCACCCAGATGTTATGGGATCGGATCACTGCCCGGTAAGTATAGAGATTGAAGTTTAAAAAAAGTGAAGCAACTTGAGCTGACATTGATCTATCTAGTCAAAGGAGATGAAGTCTTACTGGCTTTGAAAAAGCGAGGTTTTGGCGAAGGTAATTGGAATGGAGCTGGCGGCAAAGTCGAATTAAACGAATCTATTGAGAATGCTATGATCCGTGAGACTAAAGAGGAGATTGGAGTTACTCCTACAGAGTTCGAAAAAGTTGGATACCTAGTTTTCAATGAGATCCACAATGACGAGCGCAAGATCATGAAACTGCATGTATACATATGCCGCGAGTGGAAAGGCGACCCGTCAGAGAGTGAAGAGATGAAACCACAGTGGTATAAGTTCAAAGATCTACCACTAAAAAAGATGTGGGACGCTGACAAGTACTGGCTGCCGCAGATTCTCACCGGCGACAAGCTGACGGGCGAGTTTACTCTAGGTGATAACAATAAAGTTTTGGAATTTGCAGTCCGAGAAGTCAAGCATATTGCTCAGGAACGCAACAACAAGTTTGCCGTCTTTGACATTGACGGCACGTTAATTCGCTGGCAGTTGTATCACGCCGTAGTCGACAAGCTAGCATCAGCTGGAGTATTGGGAGCAGGCGCTAAGGAAGAACTCAAGACTGCCCGCATGCGCTGGAAGAAACGCGAGCATCCAGAATCTTTCCGCGAATACGAACGGTTTTTAATCGACCGCTATGAAATTACTTTGCCGAGTATTGATGCCAAGACATTCGACGTTGTAGTCAGAGCAGTGATAGACGAGTACAAAGACCAGGTATACATTTATACCCGCCAGTTGATTAACGACTTAAAAGCCAAAGGCTATACACTGTTGGCTATATCAGGCTCGCATCAGGAACTAGTTGAAGCAATTGCTGCCCACTACGGTTTTGATGATTTTCTAGGATCACACTATGAAAGAGTAGGTGATCGGTTCAGCGGCAAAAAAGACATAGTCAGCTTGGATAAAAAGAAGGCATTAAAAAGCCTGATCAAAAAGCACAATTTAGACATACAAGGAAGCATTGCGGTCGGTGATTCGCTTAGCGATGCCATTATGCTGGAAATGGTAGGCAACCCGATCGCCTTTAATCCGGATAATTCATTGTATGAAAAAGCCAAAGTCAACAGCTGGAAAATAGTCATTGAACGTAAAAACGTAGTATACGAATTGGAGCCAAAAAATGGAAAATACGTACTGGCATAGACAAACTGACAAGCCATTGTTTCCAGACCTGCTTTGGTCACGTCCGGAAAACAAGATGCATGCCGGCAAGCTGCTGATAATCGGCGGCAACCAACACGGCTTTGCTGCACCGGCGCAAGGCTACGAACTTGCAATTAAAGCTGGTATCGGAACAGCTCGAGTTGTTCTACCAGACAAGCTCAGACGCCAGATACAGAAGTTCCAGGGCGTAAATCTGGAAATGGAATATGCGCCAAGTACAATTAGTGGCAGCTTAGCTTCCAAGGCGCTGGCAGAGATTCTAGATGCCAGCAATTGGGCTGACGGAATTTTGCTGGCTGGTGATTTAGGACGAAACAGTGAGACGGCAATCTTGCTTGAAAAACTGGTTAGCAAAACTAAACTACCGATTACGCTGACTAAAGATGCGGTCGATTACTTTACCAGCAATCCGTTGCCGGTAATCAGTCGAGGTAATACTTGTTTGGTCCTGAGTCTAGCGCAGTTGCAAAAACTAATTACAACATCAAAATTTACCAAACCGATTACCTTCAGTATGGACCTGATGCATCTAGTAGAAGTATTGCATGAATTTACCGAGAAGCATGATATTTATATAGTAACCAAGCATTTGGATAATATATTAGTAGCAGTTAACGGCCAGGTATGCACAACCAAAACTACAGCTGACCTGGAAGACCATTGGCGATTACCTTATGCCAGCCGAGCAGCTGTCTGGTGGCTGCAGAACCAGAACAAGCCGTTCGAGGCACTTTCTTCATCTGTGATAGGTTAAATATTTTGATACATTTTATCTAATATAATTAGAAGTATTAGCGTTCCCGGTGCACAATCTCTACGAAGATAGTCACTAGGTATTACTCCGTAAACAACTCAAGACCTTTGCAACATCTGACTAGGCGTCAGTAACTGTATGCC
>CAZWJA010000002.1:0-96992 GCA_964634445.1 uncultured Candidatus Saccharibacteria bacterium
TTTCAGACATTAAGTTATATATTTTAACATTATTTTACTAAATCAACAATAGTGGTTAGATTTACCCATGCATTGACTTGGTAGTCCTGCTACAATTTGCTTATGCCAATTTTCAACTCAACTGTTTTAATGTCTGGTGCCGACTATTTTGATGACAGTTTCGCGATAAATGCTTATATGGACGACAAAGTACCAATCAACGTAGAAAAGGCCAAAGCAGAACACAATGCTATCAAGGAAGCTCTTTTGTCAGCCGGAGTAGATGTCAAGCAAGTACCACCGCCAAAAGATTGTCAGGACGGTGTTTACACTGCCAACTGGGCCTTGTGCATTGGCGACAAGGCTATTATGTCAAATCTGCCCAACAAACGCAGGGCAGAAGAACCGTATGCGGAAGAAATACTTACGAAACTTGGAAAAAAGATAATTAAGCTGCCAGAAAACTTAAAGTTTAGCGGCCAGGGTGATGCCCTGCCCTGCGGAAACGATTTGTTTGTTGGTACAACTTACCGGACAGACAAACAAGTACATGAAATATTAAAAACAGAACTTGGAATGAACGTAATCGGGCTGGAAACCATACCAAAGAGAACTTGGCATGGCTTCGGCAATAAAGTTATAAATCCTACCACCGGTTGGCCGGATAGCTTTTATTACGATATAGACCTGGCTCTGGCCGTAATTAAACCACCTGTAGATGGCAATAAAGGAATAATTGCATGGTGTCCAGAAGCATTCACCAAAGTTAGTCGTAACTTGCTTAGAAATTATGACGGTGTAAAAAAAATAGAAGTAAGTAGGAGTGAAGCCACCAAAGGATTCGCCTGCAATCTTGTCTCAACTGGCGAAACCGTAGTTATGAGCGCGAATGCACCAAAGTTTAAAGCCGAACTGGAAAAACGCGGCTTAAAAGTTATCACTCCAGCAATAACTGAACTAGCCAAAGGCGGAGGCTATATCCGTTGTACAACCTTAACTATTTAATTACACACTAGACTTGATTTATTTGCATTATTATGCTATTGTTTATTTATGTCAGAACAAATACAAAAAACAGAATCAAAACTACCAGAGCAACTTGAAGCCGCAAGATTAGTGGGACAGATTCCCGCTAGTGAGTTCCCTTGGTTGACAGAAGCACAACCAGGAGACGCGGTTAACGTATCTGAATTAACTTTTGCTGATGGACGAATCTTCGTTGCAAGTGCTGTACCCAAAAGACTTGAAAAAATAACTGAGATTGCTAGGTCGCAAGACCCAAAACTAGCTGATGGTGAACAGTATTCTCGAACTGACAAACTATTATTAATGGCTGCTCATATTGAAGCATCTGGTCAATCATTAGACTCTGGTAGAATCTCTAGACTGAGAGGAGATATTTCACCTCTGTATAACGATTATGAAATCGGGGCTTACAAGGAAAGCCCTAAGCCGAACACTAGGCGTATGTACTACGCTTATACAAGCTTGTCTGAAACTGGTTTCAAGAGTAAAAAAGGAGCAGATGTTGATAAAGACGCTCCCTTAATGGTAAGGCTTTGTTGGACAGATAAAAAACATCAGTTAGATAGTTTGAAAGTATTAACTACACATACAGTTGGAGAATTGCGTGAAAGGAAAGTTGGTAGTTAATATGGTTTTGTTGTATAATAATCATACTATGCAAGATGTTGTTACTGGAGAAGTTGAGAAAAGAACGCTAAGATTTGGTGATCACGGCGAATTTACGTTTGAGAGTTGTGCCGAACTAAAAAACAAAAATACAAATAAAGTTGAAGAATTAACCATCTTTTATACCGACGGCCACAGAAACTATGGTTTAGTTATCGAAGCTTCTGACACTGAAGGAGTGCGAGATGTCGATCCAATAGATGACTTGCCTCCCGCAATAATGGTTTTAGATGTTGACCCTGCTTTTGTATTAAAAGCTATGCAAATGCCATCCGCAGATTTGCTAAAACTATCTGTCGAATTAACTGAATTAGCATAATCTTAAAAAGTAATATATCCTCTTGAATTAGTTTAGTTTTTATTGTATTATATGGCGTTACTTTATTTTTATGATGACACCAGAAAAACAGCCATATTTATACCCTTCTATTTCCTTGCATGAAAGCATTGGTGACTCTTGCTACCCTGAATTTGATACATCACCTGAAGAAGCTAGGAATAGACTAATAGACGGCACAATCGCTCCTTACCACACTCACTACCTTGGCGGTGGCGAAGGTCAGGCTGCAAACCCTGAAGGTAGCGAGTTTACGTTTGACTCTTTAATTGTCTTAACCGCTATGATTAGAAATAAGCAGAAACCAGCTAAGGATATAAACTCTGACAGCCCACTAGCCTACCTGCCAGACCCTGAATTGGACTGGTATTTTGATAAATACGAAGGTCATGGAGTGACCAAGCAAGACTTTGATTCTCCTTATAAGATAGTTCAGACTTGGCTGGCCAAACTTGGACCGCATAATAACCTGTCAGGTGCAGTCCCAGACCTTGAAAGCGCCCGTGAATGGCTTGTACAAGAAAACGACAAAAAAGCCGGTAGCAGCAGCGACCCGTCAAAGGAAATCGTCAATAAAGAACTCGATCTAATTGCAGAACTTGACCTGGAACTGGGAGATTTAGCTGACGGACCTAGACAACTACTATACTTGAGAGAATCGGCTGCCTATTTAGACCGTTATGTCGGCCAAATGGAGTCTACCGGTATGCTGATCAACGCTATTAAGGGACGAATGAAGCTGTCTGCAGTTAGACTTGAAATGCAGCGGATAAGAACTTTCGGCTCTAACCGGCTGACTAATATATATTCAGAGGCCCAGTACTCTGCACTTGAAAATGCAGCCCAAGCTGAACTTACAGATTTAAAGACTTATCTTACGGATTGTTTGGAAGAAACTAAGTTGAGTTTCGGACCGGAGACTTTCAGTGAATTAACAGGCAAAGAAGCTCACAGTCATAGTCGCCGGTACATTCATGTATCGGCTACGTTATTCGAACTTTTTACATTTGCGAAAGCACTTGACGGTATTATCGGCTCTTCACGGCTTACAGTCGACCGCATTCGTCCTGGAACCTACCGGGAGGAAAGCAGCACCGCCCATAAGATAGATGGCCATCCGAAAAACCGTAAGCTAAAGCAAGCCGACGGAAGCGCACTTAAACTAGACTCGCACAATTTTAACTACAATTTTGATTTTCTATTAACTACTGTAGATACTAAACATTCAAACGGCGGTAGTTTAGCGGAGGAAAAAGTTTACCTGCAGAATAAACTAAGGCCTGCCCATGCTCCCGAAGATGAAGCAACAATTGCTAGTAGCCGATTAGGTAGCAGCAAGCAATTCTTATTTCTAACGCCAAAAACACTAATTAAAGATTTTGTAGCTGACGAGTCAAATGGGAAATACCTAGACTATCTGATAACTAAAATGGCAGACAGTATTTAAGTTAGGCAAAACTTAGCTTTTTATATTAACTTCTAAAATTTGGATTAGACTACTGCGAATGTAAGTTGACTTTTGCGCTATATTATGCTAATGTTTATATAATGAAACAGGCTAATATTGAACCAACTTCAGAACAGACTACACCTGAGGTTTTCTCTAGTGTATCTTGGCAGTTTGATAGCGATACTGTGCTCGATACTAGCTATGGTGTGCCCGACGAAGCTGTAGTGGATCAAGTAAGAACTGACCTTCTAAAAGTATTAGAGGAACGTGAAATTGATCCTGCAACCGTAGTGTTTAGCGGCTACGCCGGTGAAAGTCATAAAAAAGAATCCGAGGATTTTGACGTCAGAGCCCAAATCCAAAAAGACATCTTGATGCTCGGCCGAAAAGCCAATAGCCTATTTGCACAAGGAAAGTTTGACGAAAATCCGGAACTAAAAGAAAGATACGCCCGGAAGTTGGATAAACTTCGAAGCGAGCTTGATTCTACGCAGTCGGGAACCTCCGAATACTACTTTAACAATGTAGCAGGCCTAAAACGTCCCAGTGATGCCCATGACAACCCGATACATTTTGCTACAGTTACTGAAACAGCAACTATCGGTGTATACGATTTAGCAAAACTCGGATCTATGTCCGTTAGTGCAACTCCTGCCGAAATAGATGAAGCTCTTATCCTGAACTATCGTCCGCGCTACGTTGATGAAAACGGCCAGCCTTTCGAAGACTAGATTATTTTAGTCTGTTTTTAATTGCTTCTCTAGCTATTTTGACCTCATCATAAGGCCGCTTTATAACCCGTCTTGGGTCGTCGTCATTTTGGAGTTCTTTCCTAAGTTCGGCAGCTTTTGGTCCATTGCCTAAAATAGATTTCTCATGTCCCTTGCCAAGCAGCATGATAACGTCGCCTTTTTTAGCTAAGCTAACTGCTTTTTCGACTGCTTCTTCCCTTTTGTGGACCAGGAATAGATCTTTATCTTTGGTTTTGCCTGATTTAACAGCGCCCGAGGCAATCTGTTCAAGTATTTCCATGCCGTCTATGTCCCGATCGTCTTCTTCGGTTGTTATTACAATGTCGCAGTATTTGCCAGCGATTTCACCTTGCATAGCCCGCTTGGCCTCGTCCCGTCTTCCGGCGCTACCGAAAACGGATATTAAACGGCCCTTCGTCAGCGGCTTGATTTCCTTGAATAACTTTTCAAAACTTTCAGCCGTGTGGGCGTAGTCAACAATGACTTCAAAGTCCTGCCCTTCGTCAACTCTGGTCATTCTTCCCTCGACACTCGACAAGCTGGCGATACCGGACTGGATTTGTTCTTTATTCAGTCCAACTGTTAACCCGACTCCGACTGCAGCCAGCGAGTTATATATGTTGAACGTGCAAGGCAAATTACAGGTTATGTAGTAGATTTCTCCGTCGTATGCGACCTGGTATTTATTAGCTGACGGCGACGATTCAATAGCCGTTGCTCTAAGGGTTCCGTCTTTTATTCCATATGTCAGCGGATTTGCGATGTCTATGCCAAATAGTGCCGCGCTCGGATCGTCGGCATTAACAACCCCTACTCTTTTGCCTTTCTGGTTGGCATTTGTCTGCTTGAATAGCATTCTCTTTGCATCCCGGTAGCGTTCGAAAGTACCGTGGTAGTCTAGATGTTCATGCCCGATATTCGTCATGACGGCAATTGAATAAGGAATGCCCCAGACCCTGTGCTGAGCTAATGCATGCGAAGTAGTTTCCAGGATCAGCCAGTCTATGTCATTGGCTTTAATCTTCTGTAGCAGGCTCATGAGGCTGGCTGCACCCATTGTAGTCATTCTTGTCGGATTTGGCTGAGCGCCCTTGCCGTCACCGAAATCGACTGAAATAGTAGTGATCATAGCTACTTTGTAACCTGCATTTCTCAGCATCTGAGATATAAGCGTACAAGTAGTTGTCTTCCCGTCCGTACCTGTCACACCTATCACGTTCATACCCTTGGCCGGAAAACCGTATTTATATTGATATAAAACCGTTTCCATTTTGTGCCCAAGTGGTTCGATCTGCCTGAATACGCCAGATGGTACAACTTTTTTTACTAGACTTCTAATACCCATTGGCTCTAGTATACTAGCTTTTAGGTATGAGAATTCTTGGAATCGAGACCAGTTGTGATGAAACTGCCGCTGCCGTTGTGGAAGACGGCAGTATTTTACTTTCCAACGTCGTTGCCAGTAGCATGGATCTACATGCCGAATATGGGGGAGTAGTCCCGGAAATCGCCGCCAGAAGTCACATCGAGGCTATTATGCCGGTCATCCAGAAAGCTCTTGAGCAGGCTAACTGCCCTTGGGATGACATTGATGCGATCGGGGTAACATATGGAGCCGGACTTGGCGGCTGCCTGCTGGTAGGTGTTATGTCAGCCAGAACACTGGCAATAACTAAAAATAAGCCTCTTTACGCGATTAATCATGTCGAAGCCCATGTCTACGCTAATTTTATTACTGCGACTTCCCTGCCCGGCTACAATATGCCTTCGAAACAACCTGAATTTCCCCTGCTTTCTCTTATTGTTAGCGGTGGTCACAGCCAGTTGGTACTTTTTAAAGACCATTTCAATTACAAGCTACTTGGCCAGACTCATGACGATGCTATCGGTGAAGCCTTCGATAAGGTAGCCAAAATACTAGGCCTCCCCTACCCTGGCGGACCAAGCATTGCCAAAGCAGCAGCTGATGGTGATCCAAATAAGTACAAATTTCCTAAAGCTAAGCTCGATTCCCCGTACGATTATTCATTCTCTGGCCCCAAAACAGCCGTTCTAAGGACTGTTCAAAGCATATGCGGTAAAGGATTCGATTTTCCCAGCTTTATGCTTACAGAGCTTCTAAATAAGTCGCAGATTGCAGACGTTGCGGCCAGCTTTCAGCGTACAGCCGTCGAAACAGTTGTCGACAAGACAGTTTTAGCGTATGAAGAATTCAAACCTAAATCTGTAGTTATCGGCGGCGGCGTTGCGGCCAGCCCTGAACTAAGACGGCAATTATCCGAACGCATCCCCATGCCGATTGAGTATGCTGATCCGAAACTATGTACTGACAACGGTGCGATGATCGCTACCCTTGCCTACTATAAAATGAAAAAAAATCAGCCAATTGCCGATCCCTACATATTGGATATTGAACCTAACTTAAGTATGTAGTAGATAATATTTTAGTGCTTATGTCAATATTGACGCTTGTGCTTATAAGGCGTAAAGTTAGTACGAAAACAAACATTTGTAAAGTGTAATCCTGCTCCGGCGGGATTACACAACAATCTAGAAAGGGCGAGAGTATTCGGGATTTCTTGAGAGGGAAAAGCCCTGTTTGCATTTACATCTGTTTTCACGTGATGGCACTTCGGTGCTATTTTTCTTAGCCTAGCTTTTTATTAACAGGGGTGATATGATGATTTCATATGAGTTTAAGCAAAGCCTACAATCCTAGCGAGCATGAGGACGAGATATATAAGTTATGGGAAGAAAAGGGCGCATTTAAACCGGCTAACCGGGGAAGCGACGACTATTACTCGATTGTCATGCCGCCACCGAATGCTAATGCCAATCCCCATATTGGCTATGAACTGACTGCAGTTTTAGAAGATATCCCGGTTAGATATCACCGCTTAAGAGGGAAGGCGGCATTGCTGCTGCCAGGTGCCGACCATGCCGGCTTTGAAACTCAAGTAGTCTATGAAAAGCATTTAGCTAAAGAGGGCAAAAGCCGTTTTGATTTTTCTAGGGAAGAACTGTACAAGCAAATTTGGGATTTTGTAGCAGCCAACCGGGGCAATTTTGAAAAACAGCTCCGCAAAATGGGTGCAAGCTGCGACTGGGACAAGTTCACTTATACTCTGGATGACAAGATCGTCAAAAGAGCCTACGAAACATTCCAGAAAATGTGGGAAGAAGGCTTAATTTACAGGGGCGAACGGCTCGTAAATTACTGCACCTTCCATGGTACCGGCTTTGCCGATATTGAAGTCGTTCACAAAGAAGAAAAAGGCAAGCTTTACTACATAAAATATCCGCTGACAAAAGGGACGGGCGAGCTGATTGTCGCTACAACCCGACCAGAAACAATGCTAGGAGACGTAGCCGTAGCCGTTCACCCGACAGATAAGCGGTATAAGGAATATATTGGTAAAACAATCAGGCTACCATTAACAGATAGGGATATCCCTGTAATTGCCGATGGACAGCTGGTAGACATGGAGTTTGGTACTGGTGCGGTTAAGATTACTCCAGCTCATGATCCAAATGATTACGAAGTTTCCGAGCGGCACGACCTGCCGAAGATTACAGTTATTGACTTCGAGGGCAAGATGGGCCACGAAGCGCCTAAAGAATATCGGGGGCTAGAAGTTAAAGAAGCCAGGGAACAGATTGTCAAAGACTTAGAAAAACTGGGACTACTTATTTCAGTTAAAGAACACGTCCATAATGTCGGCCACTGCTACAAGTGTGGAACTATTATCCAACCCCTGTTGAAAGAGCAGTGGTTTATCAATATGCAGCCACTTGCCAAAGAAGCAATCAAGGCACTAAAGGCAAATGAAATTAAATTTTATCCCGAAACTAAAAAAGACCAGCTGATCAAATATCTGGAAGGGCTTCGAGACTGGAATATCAGCCGTCAGATTGCCTGGGGCATTCCTATACCGTCATTCGTAAACAAATCTGATCCTGACGACTGGATTTTCAATGATCAAGTCGATCAGGAAGAAATCGTTGTCGGCAAGAAAACATACCGCCGCGATCCGGATGTATTCGATACCTGGTTCAGTAGCTCAAGCTGGCCGTATGCCACTTTGGACTATCCTGATTCGGAAGATTTCAAGCAGTTCTACCCCTTGTCTTTGATGGAAACTGGCGGGGAAATTTTATACCCCTGGGTCTCCAGAATGATCATGCTCGGTCTTTACGTTACCGGTAAAGTGCCTTTTAAAGCCGTCTACATCCACGGTTATGTCATGGCCGAAGACGGCAGCAAGATGAGCAAATCTGTCGGCAACGTCGTCGACCCAATGCCTGTAATTGAAGAATACGGTTCGGATGCAACTAGAATGGGCATAATCAGCGGTCGTTCAGCAGCTGTTAATACTGGCTACGATCAGAGAAGGGTAGAAGAAGCACGAAACTTCTGCAACAAGCTTTGGAATATTGCCCGCTACGTCCAAGAGACATCCAAAGGCGAGCAGGCCTATCCGGAACCTTGGCCGGCGTCATCACCAGATCACTGGATATTGTCTAAATTACAACATGCAGTTAATGACATTGCATCAGATATCGAAGACTACCGCTTTGCCGAAGCCTACGAAAAGCTGTACCACTTCGTCTGGGACGATTTCGCCGACTGGTATATCGAAGCTTCCAAAGTTACACCCAACCACAGCGTCCTGCAGTACGTTCTAGCCTGTATTTTGAAAATAGCTCATCCATTTGCACCTTTTATAACTGAAGCCATCTGGCAGGAGCTGGAATGGTTCAAGGGCATGCTGGCTGTCGAGGAATGGCCGGAAGTTCCGCCGATAGACAAAAAGCTAGCCGCCCAGTTTGAAGAGATCAGAACAATTGTCACTGAATGCCGCCAGCTGATCAAAACCATGAAGCTCAATAAACCTAATATGGTACATCAGGAAGTAAAATTCATGGAAGACAATGCACCACTTATCAAAAGACTGGCTCGACTTGGGGATGTAGATCTGTTGGTAGCTGGCAGGGAAGGTTTGAAGCTGACTCAAACCAAACGAAATATATGGTTGGAAATTGATAAAGAAGTTGTTAATAGCTATAAAAAGCGGCTTGAAATTCAAAAAGAACAGACACATCAGCAGATCAAGGGAATGAAACATCGATTATCCAATCACTCGTACATAAAACAAGCGCCAGCTCATGTCGTGCAGGTAACCCGAGATAGTTTAAATGAAGCAGAAGCCCGATTGCAAAAAATCTTAGAAGAGATGGAACAGTTTTAATCAAAACTATTGCTTTTTTTCATAAATATGTTAATATAAGAGAGGTTCCAAAATCCCCCTGAAAGTAAACTAACTGAAGGGAGATGGGTGTGAGAAATAACCTCAACATCTTAAAAAACAAAAACTTTAAGCAAAAAGCAGCAATCCTGACAGGGGCGTTATTGCTCCCCGCCTGCGGGAATCTTGAGCCGCAAGAAGTAGTCATCCTTCCAACGGAAGAGATAATGGACTGCCGGGAATACACGATAGTGCAGGCAACTTTCGAAGGCGACGACGGCTACGACAAATCTAAGGATCCCGTCTACCTGCTAAGCCGGTCTGACGATAAAGAAATAAAATCCAGACTCGACCACAAAATAGGCTTGGGAGACCTAGCCTGCTACCGAGAGATAGGACAGACGGATATAGGCACGACCGAAACCGAAGTCTACCTGACAGGCCAGGGAATGGCGCTGACAGCCATGGTCCTAGACTCCGACAGCTAATAAACTAACGCCTAAGCCGGCTGGATAGCGGCACTGATACGTTCGACAGATTCGATCACGTCGTAATCGTTGAACCACATGACATGCCAGCCGGCTTTCTGCGCCGGTATCAGGTTGGCTCTGGTATCGTCGATTAGCAGAAGTTCATTGCTGGCGACACCCGCCATTGCCTCGGCTACTTCGTAAATTCTAGGGTTCGGCTTGATATCCCCGACTTTAGAAGAGTCTACGATCGCATCGAATTTCACGTCAGGCAACAATCCATTGCGCTTCATATCTTCTACGAAGCCTTCGCCGATGTTGCTGAGCAGTCCTATCCGGTAGTGTTCTCCAGCCCATTTAACTAAGGAGTGCATTTCCATGATCGGCTCGACGGCAGCCAAGTAGTAATCCTGCCAGTTTATTGTTGATAATCCCAGGTCTTTAGCAAAAACTTTATTGAATTCCGCGGTACTCATCTCTCCGCTGCAGACGGCATCGTTGTATTTCCAGAAATACGTCTCGATAACGTCAGGGGAGAGGTCGGTATCTTCTGCAATTGCTGTAAACGCCCTGTGGAAAAACCTAACCAAACAGCCGTTAATATCGAAGTAAATGAACTTTACGCCGCTCTTCGTCTGCTTCTTATTAGACTTCCCGCCCAAGGAACTGCCAACGAGATCGTCTAGAGAGGAGCTAAGGACATCAGCTATTTGTTTGATGGTAAAAATTGACGGCGCTTTAATAGCGCCTCTTTCAATTTTAGCCAGCGTTGAATAACTCAGCCCAGCTTTCTGGCACATAGCCTGCTGAGTTAAGCCAGCTCTCTGCCTAGCTCTCTGCAGAGTTAAACCCAAACCCTTCTCATCCATAGCCATATAATACCAATTAATATTGGTTTTACCTAAAAATAAAGTACTAAGAGGCTACCCGATAAAATTGGCTACAGAGCCGATAATAGTCAGGAATACTATGAATGCAATTACTCCGACAACGCCGGCAACTATCACTGATTTCTGGGTTATTCCGCCGAACCTTTTCTGCGCCTGGTTATACACCCAAGCGGCTACGCCTACAGCGAAAATAAAAGATGATAGTACGTTTCCCATTTGGATTAATTATACATTAGTTATGGTTAATTGCTTACCTATTAATAAAGTATAATCTTAATTAAGTGTTGACTTAATTAAGTAATTGCTTTATTATTATTTCATGGATAAATTCTATGCACTTGCAGCACCAATCCGCCGGGAGATTATTGAACTGCTTGCAGAAAGCAAAGAGCTGACTGCAACAGCTATCGCGGATAAATTCCAGGTAAGCCCGTCTGCAATTTCTCAGCACCTAAGCGTATTGCTGAACAGCGATATAGTTAGGATGCATAAACAGGCTCAACAAAGAATATATGAGCTAAATTCAACTACACTTGCCGAGCTAGAAGGGTGGGTGAATGAAATGACAAACCAGATAAAAAATCTTGCCGACAACACTCCAACTCTTAAAGGCGCTAAAAAGCCTTAAAAACTTATCACGCGTCTGAAGATGTATAAGGAGTAGTATGTATCACGAAATAATGATTGCCGGTATACTGGCGGGTGCTGTGGGCGGTGGAGCAGTAGGGGGTATTGTTGGGCTTATTGCAAATTCCGACAATGAAGAGGTGGTAAAGCAGGATCCAGCGGTTGTTCTTGAATTAAATTCCTCCCATGAACATGCAGTCAGAAGATTCGAAACACTGAATAAACAAGGCGAATTAATAGAAGTGGAACTGGGTGAGAAATGTATCAGATTAATCCAGAAATACGAGATAGAGGAACCGGATGTTCAGCTTGCCAAGGTAGCTCAGCTTGGCAGAGCTGCTTGCGGCAATACCGTTACTGAAGTTCAGGAATCAATTAAAAGTTACGAGAACAGTATGGATGCGGTTAGCGACGCAAGAAGAGAGGTCAGATTAAAAAAAGCGAAATTAAATAGTATAACGCACCCTAAATCTGAAAAAGACGATACGCTAGCGTATGCTATCGGAGGCGCTGTTGTTGGCGCCTTAGCGCTGGGAGCGGCCGGAGCATTTTTCGATCGCGTCTTTGATTTCTGATATGGGCAGTGCTAATAAGAATAGTGAAATAGTTTTTTGGAATACCTGGTATAGATCTTCGGTCGAGAAGCAGGCAGAGCATTTAAGAAGCCTGCTGCCTGATAACTCATCAGACATGCTGCTGTGCTTATCAGAAGCAACCTACGGCAATGATTCAGGCCTTGTAGATAAATTAATTGGCAAAGGGTACAAGACGGCCTATACGCATACAAGCCGAGTAGGCCAAGGCTTAATGGAAGGACTGTGTTTTGCCTCGTTAAAAGAGTTCGACGACCTGCCGACATTCGAACAAATAAGTAAATCTAGAGCGATTGCTAATACAAAAACAAGGTGGCTAGGCAGGATTGTCTTTAACGGCATAAGCGTAATAACGTCCCATACTTCATACCCATCGCCAAAAAGCGAAGAAATAGAAAGCATTATTAGTCTTGTTGAACCCGATCTGAAAGAAAATATGCCCCTAGTACTAGGGGGAGACTTTAATACTTTGATTAATAAAAAAGATTTTGTTAATCAAATAGAAAATACTGGGCTAATTAAATTGGGGGCTGGTTCAGCCACGTGCGGTATTAACAGCATCTTTGGTTTCGAATTAGATCATGTATTTGTTAGCAGTAATCTACTGGAAAAATGCGAATTCAACTTATTCACCAGGGGCCCATCCAATCACTCGCCATTAGTAGTCAGTATAAAAAATTAAAAAGCTAGCCGCTTGGCAATTTCGGCTAGTTCGTCGTGGTCTGGTTCGGTATCCATGTCTGGCTCTGCTCTAAACTCGATTCCTGAATTTATTGGAATAAGCTTTGCATGGGCATGCGCAACCTCAAGTCCTTCTATTTGTAGGCCGATGCGTTTCTTGTTTGGAAATTCTAGCTTAAGCCTTTCAGCTACTTTCCGGATAGTATTCCAGAAGGCGGTAGAATCTTCACCCGTGATATCCATGAACGTTTCATACGGAGTCTTAGTGACCACTAAAGTATGTCCAGGCTGAACCGGATGTATATCTAGAAACACAAAAGTCCGGTCGTCTTCGTAAATCTTGTGGCAGGGAATTTCGCCTTTAATTATCTTGGTGAATACGGTGTCGCTCATTACACTCCTCCCTTGAACTCCGCAAGCTGGGCTTCAAGCTCGTCAACTTTCTTGGCTATTTCTCCGACTATATCGCACAGGCCAGCTATTTCTTCGTCCTGTATTGATACAGTCTCTTCTAGTGTTGCATTATCGTTTTTACGTTTACCAATTTGGTATTCTTGAAATAATTCCCAAACTAAACTCATAGTTTTCTCCTTTAGTTACATGAATATTGTAATCCAATCTTTATAAGTTAGCCCGATCCATCGTACAATGAACTTATGCCTAAAAAAATATTTCACTGGCTATTCGCAACAGCCTTCAGTAGTTCGCTGTTCTTTTTTATCATAACTGCCACTGCAGTCACACTAATCAGGCCGGATCATATCAAAACCTGGGTCAATGACAGCGGCATATACAAGACTTTGCCGGATACCTTGATAAAAGAGGTTCAGAAGAAACAGGACGCAGAGGGCGGGGGTAACGAAGGCATTAACTTCAAAGACAATGGCGTCCAGGATGCAGCCGCCAAAGCCTTAAGCCCAGATTTTTTGAAAAGCTCGACCGAGCAGTTTGTCGACGGCACCTTCAACTGGGTCGACGGCAAGACGGACAAGCCGGACTTCAAGATCGACGTTTTAGGCGCCAAGCAAAAGTTCGCTGACGAACTGACGGCGTATGCTAGAAACCGCTACCTTGGCTTGCCAGCCTGTGGACGCACACAGCTACCGAAAACAACCGATCCCCTGACGATAGACTGCCGGCCGGCAGTCGGTTTGGATATCGACCAGCTAAGCAAAGCTTACACATCCCAAATATTAGACAATAAGGATTTCCTGCCGGATCCGCAGATAACAGCCGACACGCTCAGCACAAAAGAAGATCAAGGACCTGCCAAACCGGCGTTTGAATCTAATTCAATTCCTGATGCCTATAAGATCTTGAAACTGTTGCCGTATGTTCTGGCAGCAACAACAATTATTTCAGCGATCGGATTTATTTTTACAGATGAATCTAAAAAACGTGGCTTAAATAAGGTTGGCCGGCGGTTAGTCATCACCGGACTTCTAACATTTTTGATTATTCTAGCTGGTTCATTCGGGTTGGCAAAACTAAAGGAAAAATTTGCTTCTCAAACTGATGCATCGTCTTCTGCGTACGCCTTTAAACAGACTTTGTTCTCAGTTCTTGATTCACTCCAAGCGGACATAGTCAAAACCAGCGGTATCATAGCTGGAGTAATCCTAATTATCGGATTAATCATTGTTGTCAGCCTTAAAATACTCGGACGCAATAGCAAGCCAAAACCAAGTCCTAAGCCCATATCCGACAAAGAATTCCTGCATGATAAGCCGCACTCTAGTAACGCGCCGCATGAGCCGGAAGAAAAACGTCCCGAACCGACAACTGCACCGCCAGTGTCCAAACCTGCCAGCAAACGCAAACCACCTTTGATCCAGTAGGCTAGGGGTAAACCCTCTGTTAGAATAAATCTGTCAGTCTGGAGAGGTGTCCGAGTGGTTGAAGGAGCTGCTCTCGAAAAGCAGTATGCCGGAAACGGTATCGAGGGTTCGAATCCCTCCCTCTCCGCCATATATTTTAGACTGTAAAAGTATCTAAATACTTTACAAGGTATATACCAAGGTATATACTACGGTATATGAATAAACTAGACAAAACTATTATTAATCTAAAGGTCAGTAAAGAACTTAAGCGTGAAGCTCAAGATTTAGCAGATGAAATCGGCGTGCCTTTGACTACTGTGATTACTGCTAATTTGAAAGAGTTTGTCAGAAGCCGTTCGCTTTCCATATCGGCATTTCCACGTCTCAAACCGGAGGTAGAAGCAGAAATTGGCGAGGCAATTGCCGAATACAAAACAGGTAAGGATATCTCTCTGGCTTTTGACACCCCTAAAGACGCTGCCAATTACCTGCGCAAATTATGAAGATTGTCTACAGCAAGCAGTTTCTCAAATCGGTTTCCAAGCTCCAACCGAAAATTAAGGACAAGCTAGCAGATAGAATTGAGCTGTTTGCCAACGACCCAACCGACAAGCAGCTTCGAAATCATCCCCTAAATACGCCGCACAAGGGCTGTTACAGCATAAATATTACCGGGGACTACCGAGCTATTTATTATCTAGCGGATTACCAAACTGCTTTATTCACGCACATCGGTACCCATAGCCAGCTATATCGCTAATCAGCGAATAAGAATAACCCGGGTTAGATTCTCATACGTCGGCTTATTTAATTCCGGCCGTTTTGTTAGCAACCGCATCAATATTCGAGTAAAAATTCTTCATCTGATTCAGCTCAGGCATAACCAAAGTACTAAGCAAATAGTAGGGAACAGCCACAAAAAAGAATATCAGAATCAAATATTTCATTTGCGCTAATATCTCAAACTGCGAGCACAAATGCAAGCATGAGCGTAGGTATTTTATTACCTTTTAAATTATTCGCCGCTTAATGCGGCTGAGTCGAAGCACCACAGTTCGTTCGTTTCACTGTCGCGCATGTAATATCTTTGGATTCGTACTCCCATTAATGTACTCCTTCCAGTTTTAGCTTAACAATTAACCATTAGAGTAAAAGTAAAATATATTACAAACTAATTTACTTCTAAGAAACTATCTTTTTCCGTATACTACAAGCATGAATCAAGCATCTAGAGCTATTATTATTAATAATGACAAAATACTGGTCATGTTCAGAAACAAGCACGGCAGCCAATATTACACGCTTGTTGGTGGCCGGGTAGACAAGAATGAAACCCCAGAGCAAGCTCTCGTTCGAGAAGTTAAAGAAGAAACCGGGCTTGATGTAACTAGTAGCAAATTAGTTTTCTTTGAGAACCATCCGGAACCATATAACAAGCAGTATATATTTCTATGTTCTGTAGCCAATACAGATAATACTGCTATCCAAGATGCGTCAGAAGAAGATCTAATGAACAGACTAGGCGCCAATATTCATACGCCTTTCTGGACAGACATAAAAGCCTTCCATAATCTGTCTTTCCGTACGCCTCAGCTCCAGCAGGCAATACTCGATGGAATTAAAAACGGTTTTCCAACTCAGCCGATTACACTTTAAGTGACCAAATTACTGAATAGATTCAAGTTATATTAAGTATTATTTTATTGAGCTGGAGCCGCTGGACTTCCTGGCCACTCCCAGTTATGCACTTCTGGCATATCGATGCCGTATTTATTGATATATTCCCGGTGGGCAACTAGCTTGCGCTTCATTTCTTCTTTTAGATATACACCTTTGCTACCGCCTTGCTCAGGCAGACGGTCAACCGTGTCAATTACCAGGTTAAACCGGTCAATATTGTTCAAGACACACATGTCGAAGGCTGTGGTAATCGTGCCTTCTTCTTTGTAGCCCCGGACATGCAGGTTTCGGTTAGCCCGGCGGTAAGTCAGTCGGTGTAGCAACCATGGGTAGCCGTGGAAGGCAAAGATAATGTGCTTGTCTTGGGTAAATATCGAATCGTAATCGACGTCGCTTAAACCATGGGGTCCTTCCGTGTCTGGTTCCAGCTTCATGAGGTCGATAACGTTTACAACCCGGATTTTAAGATCCGGCAGATACTGCCTCAGGATTGATACCGCTGCCAAGGTTTCCATAGTAGGAACATCCCCAGCACAGGCCATTACCACATCTGGTTCGCTGTCGCGATCATTGCTGGCCCACTGCCAGATACCTATTCCCTGGGTACAGTGTTCAATAGCTTCGGTCATGCTTAGGAACTGTGGTGCTTCCTCGTGCTTGCCGCTGATTACTAAGTTTATGTAGTTTTCACTTCGCAGGCAGTGATCCATGGTCGACAGCAGGGTATTAGCATCCGGGGGCAGATAAATGCGGATGGTTTTGCCTTTCTTGTTGATTAGGTGGTCGATAAAACCTGGGTCTTGGTGAGTAAAGCCGTTGTGGTCCTGGCGCCAGACATGAGAAGTCAGCAGGTAGTTTAGTGAAGCAATATTTTCCCGCCAAGGTAGTTCTGCCGACATCTTCAGCCACTTGGCATGCTGGTTTACCATTGAGTCGACGATTCTAATAAAGGCTTCATAGCTGTGCAGTATGCCGTGCCTTCCGGTCAGCAGGTAGCCTTCCAGCCAGCCTTGAGCTTGGTGTTCGCTTAGCATTGAATCTAAAACCCGGCCGCTAGAGTTCAAGAACTCGTCACCGTCGCGGATATCGGCATCCCACTGGCGGTTTGTAACTTCAAAAACTTGGCCTAATTTGTTCGACATAGTTTCATCCGGGCTGAATATCCGGAAGTTGTTCGACTGCTGGTTGTTAGTTATGACATCTCTTAAAAATGGGGCCAAGGTCAGCATGCAGCTGGCATGGGTTTTGGTCGGCTCAGGCACGTCAATCGCGTATTTGCGGAAATCTGGCATGTTCAGGGCCCGCATAAGACCACCTCCATTGGCGTGTGGGTTGGCTCCCATTCGACGGGTACCCTTAGGGGCAAGTTCAGCCAGTTCCGGAATTAGTTTTCCAGTCTGGTCAAACAGCTCTTCCGGCTTGTAGCTTTTGAGCCAGTCTTCGAGCTGCTGCCAATGTTCCGGGTGGTTTATTGGCATAGTCAACGGCACTTGGTGTGACCGGAAATTACCTTCGTTCGGCAACCCGTTGATGACTTTCGGACCGGTCCAGCCCTTTGGAGAATTTAAGATAATCATTGGCCAGCGAGGGCGGACCTGGCGTTCACTGTTTGCAGCTTCAGTTTTAATCCGCTTGATCTCGGCTGTAATTTTGTCGAGAGTAGAGGCCATTAACTGGTGCATCTTGGCCGGATCACTGCCTTCGACAAAATAGGGGGTATAGCCGTAGCCGCGGAATAACTGCTCAAGTTCGTCGCGGCCAATCCGAGCTAAAACTGTCGGATTAGAAATCTTGTAGCCGTTTAAATGCAGGATCGGCAGTACTACGCCGTCGGTTAGTGGGTTTAGAAACTTATTGGAATGCCAAGCTGTCGCCAGCGGTCCGGTTTCAGCTTCGCCGTCGCCGACAACACAGGCAACTATCAGGTCCGGATTATCAAAAGCCGCTCCGTAGGCGTGGCTTAGCGAATAGCCAAGCTCGCCGCCTTCATGAATAGAACCAGGAGTCTGAGGGGAAACGTGGCTGGATATTCCGCCGGGGAATGAGAACTGCTGGAACAGTTTCTTTAAACCGGCTTCGTCTTGGGTAATGCTTGGATATACTTCACTGTAGGTTCCTTCCAGGTATACGCTGCCGACTAGTGCTGGTCCACCATGACCCGGACCGGAAATATAGATCATATTGAGATCGTCTCTCTTAATAATCCGGTTCAAATGGGTATAAATAAAATTCTGGCCCGGTGTCGTACCCCAATGACCGAGCAGCAGATTTTTGACGTCGGTTTTAGCAAGCGGACGTCTAAGCAGGGGATTGTCAGCTAGATATATCTGCCCGACAGATAAGTAGTTAGAAGCTCGCCAGTAGGCATCTATTTTCTGTAGTTCTTCATTACTAAGTGCGTTTTGGTCGTTCATTTAGTTTTGCTCCTTATCGATCTTTGAAATTTCACGGACGATTGTTGTCGCTTCATCTGTTGCCATGACGTAAACCCCGACTTTGCTGCCCCCGGAGGAAATAACTTCTGTATTCATCTGGTTACGGGATTGGTCGATGCTAATGCCTAAGAAGTCTAGCTGGTCGCAGATTCGGGCCCGGATTTTCGGAGCCGCTTCACCTATGCCGCCGCTGAAAATCAGGCTGTCGATTCCGCCCATAGCTGCTGCGTAAGCACCGATGTATTTTTTAGCCTGGTAGCAGAAAATATCTACGGCATCCTTAGCTCGAGGGTCATCGGTTTCAATCTCTAGTAGCTTTTTCATGTCAGAAGTAGTTTCGGAAATGCCTAAAAGGCCGGATTCAAAGCCAATCACATGGTTTATCTGATCTGTCGTAAGATGTTCGTGTGCGGCTAAGTAGGTAATTATTCCAGGATCTAAATCCCCGGACCGCGTACTCATGGGGATGCCCCCGGCCGGAGTAAGCCCCATGCTAGTATCTATCGGTTGGCAGTCTTTAACGGCTGCCAAGCTGGCACCGTTTCCTAAGTGCGCCATGACAATCTTACCTCGAGCGGATGATTTGCCAGCAACTTGCTCAAACTCTTCAAGCAGATAAGTATACGACAGTCCGTGGAAACCGTAACGACGTAGGCCGAGTTCTGAATATTTTCGCGGTAACGGAAGCAATTTGGCATTGGTCGGAAGTTCGTGAAAAAAAGCCGTATCAAAGCAGGCAACTTGTTTAACCTTTGGAAAATTGCGACCAGTTAGTTCGATTGATTCTATCTGGTAGGGAAGATGTTCCGGATTCAAACTTGTTATTACATGTAGATCCTTGATGACTTCTGGGGATATCAGGCGCGATGCACTAAATTCCGGTCCGCCATGGACGATTCTGTGCCCAATTGCGACAATTGTGTTTTGTTGCAAATGTTCCTGAATCCACTTGTAGATAATTTCTGCGGCTGTTTTATGCTCTGGGGCTTCTACTTTATATGAACTAGTATTGTTTTCGGCCAGTTTTTTGACTTTAAATTCGGTCGAAATAAATCCTATACCGGATATTGAACCGGATATAGTCTTAGTCAATGAATCAGAATCAAATAGGCAGAACTTAATACTGGAAGATCCAGCATTAATGGTCAAGTAGAAAGAATTTGATTCAGCCATTTACAAAAACTTTCGAATCGGACGATAAATAGCACCCACAATCATAGCAATATCATAACACGCACCGCTTATGGCTACATTAGTTTACACGAAGTAATTCTTAGAATTCGTTACTTACGCAGATCCAGTTTTTAGCCGGATCTTGGAACCAGGCTACATCGCCGCTTTGAGGGTCTTTCAAGATTCCGTTATCATCAGTTCCAGGTATTTTGGCCATATCGATTCCGGCACTGTTAAGTTCGGATACTGCGGCTACTACGTCACTAACCTCAATACCAAGTACCGTAGAGTCCCATGGTTTGTGATCCGGTTTCTCATATATGTTGATTTTCGTACCATTACCTGCCTGAAGTACAAGCTGTCCCTTCATTTCTTTAAGCTGGCTGAACCCCAGCTTTCCGACGTAGAATTCTTTGGCCGTAACCAAATTATCCACGCTGAAATTTGCGTGAATTGCTTTAGATCCAAGCATAAAACACCTCCTTAAGTTATGTACAGCTATATAGCACTAATATATGAATAAGTAAGTAAGAATTCAGACAAAGATTTATGTTCAACGAGGTGAAAAATAATTGAAATTACCAACTTGTAAGTAGTGCTTGTCGTAAATGCAGAATTTTCTTATTGCTATTTTCTATATACCTTACTCCTATGCTGTATATGTAAGATGACAATATTATTAGCTTCAATATCAAACAAGACACGGTAATTTCCTACTCGAAAGCGATACTGAGCATCAGAGGGTTTAGTAAGTGGTTCTGCAAACTCCAGTGGATTTGACTGACCAACAAACCAGTCTAATTTAGTTTTTAATCTTTTCTTAATGTGTGGCGGTAATTTTTGAATATCCCTAACGGCTGGTTTTTTATAGACCAACGAATAAACGTGCATTACAGATTCCCAAAAACCTCTTCATGGCTGAAGTACTCTTTGCTTTCTCGAGCTTCACGAATCTTTTCTAGATATTCAGGATTACTGGCAGCTAGCAGATCTTCTAGCTTATCTAAATCAATAATCGCGCGCTCTTTCTTACCTCGGCGGGTGACAATTAAAACGTCATCTTTGTTAATTGACTCTAGAGTGTCGGCTAAGTTGCTTCTTAGATCAGACGCTGAAATTGTTTTTGTACTCATAATAAATTCCTGTTTACGTACGTTTTAGTTGTACTATTTAATTGTATATTCTTATATGGTTCTTGTAAAGAATCAGAGTAATTGAATTTGGGACTTGGTGCACCCGACAGGATTCGAACCTACGACCTTTGGCTCCGCAAGCCAACGCTCTATCCAGCTGAGCTACGGGTGCGTGAAGAACAGGGGTTATTTTAGCATTTTTAATCTGTTTTAGCTAGTGTCTAGAAACGGATTCTGTGCATCAGGCTGTCGAAAAGTGCCAGTTCTTTTTGCTCAAATGGCAAATATTCACTAATGTAATCAACTATTTTCTGACCTTCGTCGGGCGCAAAGTAAATACTTAGTCCGGGCATAAAGCGCTGCAGGGGCATAAACCAGATTGATTCAACACCCTCTTCCTGCACAATTGAAAAAGATTTAAAGCCAGAAAAGGGATAATACTTCTGATCTACCCTTATGCCATGGCTATCTAGCTGGTAGGGAAGTTCTCTTGGTCTCCTGGCGCCGACTATACAGAACAAAACTCCTAAGAAAACAATAACGCCGGCAGAAACCACATCTGCTATTAGAAAAGCTAGGGCTGCAACAATAAGAGTAACTGCCATTACCGCTACGTACCAACCTGACGATTTATCATGGGCTATAAACTCACTGGCAGTCCAACTAATTGCCGGTTGTTCGGCAGTAACCGGTTCAGGGTTTGAAGCTTCGCTATTATCGACTGAAAATTGAGTTACTTCTGCCATTATAATCCCTCTTGCATAAGCGTATTGTACAGCAAAATAAATTGATATTAAAAATGCGTTTGTTCAAAAACGCATTCTTTTAGTCTAAGTTGTGGCGGAGGAGGAGGGATTCGAACCCTCGCTGGAACTTGCGCCCCACTAACGATTTAGCAAACCGTCCCCTTAAGCCACTTGGGTACCCCTCCACAACTTGATGATTATAGCACTATGGCGGAAGGGGTGGGATTCGAACCCACGGTACCGTTGCCGGCACGACGGTTTTCAAGACCGTTTCCTTAAACCGCTCGGACACCCTTCCATAACAGGGGTGATTATACCAGTTTATAGAGTATTATCCAAATTATAATGCACGGGCAAATACGACAGCTTTGATTTTCTTAGCGCCAGAAGCCTTAAGAGCCTTAGCGGCCGATTCTAACGTAGAACCGGTAGTTAGGACATCGTCTACCATTAGAATATGCATGCCTCTAATATTTCTGGGTACCAAGTAACTCCCGTTTAGCTGTTTCAATCGCTGACTCCGCTTAGATCCGACTTGCCGGGTCTGGCCAATTCGGATTAGAAGTTTTTGGTAGGGTAGGTTTAATAGTCTGGCAATTTCCTTTGCCAGCAGCTCAGCTTGGTCGTAGCTTCGCTGTCTTTTTCTGCTGGTTGCAGTCGGGACGGGAACAATAACTGTTTTCAAGTTCAACTTCGGGATTGATTCAAGCATGGCTTTAGCCATGATCTGGTAGGCTTCTTTTTTGCGCTCGTATTTCAAGGCTTGGACTAAATTTTTAGGTGTGAATACATATTTGGATCTTATCCAAACATGATTGATATTCGACCGTTTTTTACACTGCTTGCAAGTTTTACAGTTTGAACTAGTCTGCCTGCATATATAACATTGGTTTTTAGTTTGCCTACCTAAACGAAACCAACAATCCGAACAAAGCAGGGAACCTTCTGAATTGCAGAAAAGGCACTCGTGTGGAGTTACTACCCTGATTATTGCTTCTGCCAGCGACATAGCTAAAGTATATAGACCTGTTAACAGATAAGCATGAGCAATAATATCAATAACTATTAATTTACTATTTTATTTGTGTTGTTATTAAAGCGTTGTAAATATGCTTATAAAGGTTGTTAGAGGAAATTAGCTAAGTTATACTAACTTTAACACAAAAACGCTAATTATAAATTTACTATTTACCTCGGAGGAAACAGAATATGGCACGTAGAAGTCGTGATGATGATCTACTTATGGAAGACGAACTAACGGCAGCCTTTTTAGGTGAAGACGATTCTCCGGCACCAGCAGCTCCCGAACAATCCGCTCAACCGGCTCAAGCATCAGCACCAGCTGACGAATGGGACGAAGAAGAAGCAGTACCAGGGCAGTTGGCAGTTGACGTTTATGAAACCAAAGAAAAACTAGTCGTTAAAGCTAGAACTGCCGGCGTAAACAAAAGCGAGCTAGATGTCAGCATTGCCGACAACACACTAAGTATCCGAGGTACTCTATCTGCCGGCAACGAAGACGATGTCGAAAACTATTTCGTCCAGGAATGTTATTGGGGCGAATTCTCTAGAAGCATTACCTTGCCAGTTCCAGTTAAGGAAGAAGAAATTGAAGCCGTACTTAAAGACGGTGTACTTACAATCAGCTTTACAAAGATGAAGCAGGATTCAGTTAAGAAAATCCAAGTTCTGTAGGTAAGCTACAATACAATTTGGTTTACATTCGATATTTAAAAAGACTCCCGGGAAAGGAGTCTTTTTAAGTTCCTATACTTAATCGTTTTAAATATTAGCTAGGGTGTTCCGACAAATCGGTTTAGTACAAACTTGACGATAATCTGTGCCAATGCGACTACTATAAGGCCAATAACTGCGTACAGCACGGTGTTCTGAGCAGAAGATACTTTTCCTGAGTCACCACCGGAAGTGATGTAGCGGATACCACCGACGATGATCATGACAACTGAGATGATTCCAACGATTGCAGAGAAAAGGTTTAATCCTTTACTAACAGTGTCGTTAACTCTGCCAGTTGCATCTGAAGTGCTAGATGCACAGTCACCACCAGATGGATCGGTACTGACGTCAATATTGACTCCATCACAGACTGCTTTGGTAGGGTTGAACTCTGTTGCCGCACTGGCAAGTGGAATAGCTGCAAACGGTGCCACGAATAAAGTAGCAGCGGTGAAACCGACTATTAACTGTTTAATTTTTTTAATCATTTATATTAACCTTTCTTTTTCTTACTCTGATTTATACCATAAATACTATTGTAATTTCAATTTATTTATAAAGTTACCTTATTAATTACGAACTTTACTATAAACTGGGATAACGCCACGATAACCAATCCGATGGCCGCGTAAATAATCGTATTCCGAGCGCTAGTAACGGCATTTGCGTCACCGCTAGAAGTAACCATTTTCAAACCCCCAACTATAAGCATAATTACAGCTACCAGACCAACAATACCACTGAATAGGTTGAGCGCTTTTTTTATAGTCGAGTCTACCGTAGCCGTTCCTGCTTGGGGATCACAACTATTTGTATTAGCTACAAGTCCAGCACCTTCACAAACTGCCTGCTTGGCATCAGCGCTAACAATACCGGTAGCAAGAGTAGCTACCGAAACTATACTAACTATTAGACTTGTAAGAATTAATTTAGTGTATTTCATGCAAACTTAAGTATAAATTGAATTATTAATCTTGACAAAGCGATAATAACTATTCCAATGGCAGAATAGATAATCCCATTACGGGCTTCCGTAACTTTTTTACTATCGCCACTAGAAGTAACCATTTTCAAACCACTTAAAATAATTACAATTACCGCTATAATTCCACCGGCTACAGCAATTATATTTGCAACCTTAGGAATAATAGCATCAGGTCCAGATAAAGGATTTTTATTGCTGTCCCTTTCTTGGCAGAAATTGGAACTGCTGGATTCAGGCGAACCGTCACATACGGTGCTGAATGGATTGAACACACTCATTGCGTGAGCCTTGCTCGAGTTGCCGGCCACTACTAACATTAGTGAAAGACTAATAATAAATATGGATAGTTTTTTAATCATAGACGTCCTACTACAGCCGATACAATCGCAAAAGCGGTCAAGCTGATAACCAGTCCAACTGCGGCGTAGATAATTGCATTTCTTGATTTGTTAACTGCCTGAGGATCACCCTGGGAGAGAACCATCCTTACACCCGAGATAATGATGATTATGAGCGCAATACCACCAAAGATTCCAAAAATTGTGTTTAAAATTGTTTGAACTCTTGGATCGTTAATATTTGTAATATTATTTTTAGGAATATTAACATCATCTGATTTCAACCAGGCACTGTAATAAATTAATGCTAGTTTTATATTTAAGACCATAGACTATTACCTATAAAGTTTACTGCAACTACTGCGACCAAAGCTATTGCCAATCCAATTAGTGCATTTATGACTGTACCTTGAGCAGATTTGGTTGCGTCTGGTTCTCCTTGGCTAACTATATACCTGAATCCGCCGTAGATAACATAGCCGACGGCCACCATACCGGCAACCCTTAGGAGTATGTCTACTATCGCTAGGCCGATCCGGGGAAGGGCAAGTTCCCAAGAGAATTCGCCTCCAACTGGTGGACCAATTATTGCACACTTATCCTCATCTTTTCTTCCAACATCAAGATATTTATACCATGTCGGGATGCTTAAGAATGATGTACTGCCGTTGCATTCAGCTGCGACAGCTGCAGAAGTTGTCGCCGGTAAAAGGACCGCAAATCCTGTAAATAAAATAAATGCTGCTATAACTACACCAACTATTTTATTTTTCAAAATATCCCTCCTGGCACCAGCCATTGAAGGAAGGCGAACATAAAGGCGTACACGATTAATGCCAGTACGGCGTTGAAGATTCTTTTCTTTGCATTACCAGCTTTTTGAGGATCGCCGGCTGAAGTAGAGTATTGGATACCGGCAACGATGAGTACAATAACGATTATTAAACCTACCAAACCAGATAGTATATTAATAAACATCTTTAAATAATAGGTGATCTTACAGTTACCCTCGCTAATGTCACCGTTCTTGCAATCCATAACCACTTGGCATTTATTATTTTCATTGTTGGCAATTTCTTTATCTGAACCTTCGCAGGGAGGATGTTCGGCAAGATTCTTCGTTGGATCATCCTGTCCTCCTGTCTGGCTGCCATCGCTACTTAACGCTGGCAAATTGCAATATGCTGGCCTTGCACCTGTCTTGTCTTTGCAAAGAGATGTGTTGTAGGGCTGTGAACATTCTGCAGGAAGCTCGCTAACTGCTCCAATACACGCGGAGTTACTAGTATCTAAAGCTGTATTACCAATTTGATTTAAAAGTTCCTGCTGATTGGGCTGCTTGCTGAACCAAACAAGATAGCCGTTAGTCCATTCTGTATTGCAGTTACTTTTATCCTGCCGGTTTGCACAGAAAAAATCGACGTAGATCTTGGCTACTTTCAAAACACACTCAGTCCTGACCGGGTTACCAACTCTTGGACAAGAACCAATGTTATTATTGAACTTCAAATATGTAGCGTCGGTATCGGCTGCATATGCCTTGGCAGTTGTAATCCCCATAAAGGCTAGGAATAGGAAAGTAAACGCCAGAAGTTTTATAGTAAAACTGAGATTTAAGTTTTTTATTTTAGAAATATTCATATACATCTTTCATGCAATTATACTTCTTTTGAATTGTTCTAACAAATAAGCATATAGTAAGTTTTGCGCTCATGAATAAATACTGATTGCTTATTTAGTATAAGCTAAATTATAATCTAATAGTGAGAATAATCGTAAGCATTATAAATACACAATTATTATAGTATTATGTAAAGTTGGCGATTAGACCTTAATCAAAAAAATAATGCGAATATTTAAAATTCATACTAAACATCTGGCACGTTTGTCTCTGATAGTTTCTTTATTTGTATTATTCGTACCCTTAATTAGTGGATTTTTTGTAAATAAAGCCTTTGCCGCATCCGCAGCTATAACGGTTAAAAACAAAAAATCTATTACAGTTGATCAAGTTACATTAGATACAAGTAACTTCGGACTAACGGAAGGCTTGCCAGAGCTGGTAAATAACGAGTCGGTTGTTGGCGAATATACAGCGGTAGACGGGCAAACTGGGGTCTATACCAAACAGCTGCCAGTAGCGTCAAAGGATATTAATAATTGGTCCTGTGTTAAGAAGAGTAATTTAGATGCTGATACTCCTAGAATAAACGTAAAGATTTATTCAAAAGACAAGAAAAACTATATTGTCACATTCTTTGGCTACAATGTTGATACCCTGGAAAGGAAAACAAATGGTGCTGACGGTTATCAAGACTATCCTTTTTGCAATAGTAATGCTAGACCCTTTAAGACTATAGGTAATGATTTCGTAATCAAAAATGGAGAAGTTCTAGGGATCTTAGAAGATTACGGCGGAGCTGTAACCGACGGTACCGAGAAAGCTGAAGATGACGCAGCAGATAAAAACGCAGTAGCAGTTCAAAAGGAAGGCTGTGAAGCGCATACCGCAGCAGTCGGCTGGCTGCTATGTCCAGTGCTCAAAATTGTCGGGGGAGCTTTAAACTGGGTGGATACCCAGCTAGCAAGATTGCTAGAAGTAGACAAAGATAAGTTTACAAGCAAGGAAATGTATAAATCCTGGTCGCAATTCCGTAATATCGGATTAACTTTATTAGTAGCAGTAATGCTGGTGATGGTAATCAGTACAGCACTTGGTTTCAGCTTCTTGGATGCCTATACGGTCAAGAAAGCGATGCCGAGGATGATTGCAGCCGTAATCTTTATGCTATTGTCGTGGTATATATGTGCGTTATTAATAGAACTGTCGAACGCAGTAGGAAGCGGCGTCCTAGGTCTAATGACATCTCCGTTCGGGGCAAAAGCTAACAGTCTTGCATCTCTTTTCAATCCAGATAATGTTGGTGGAGCCATTGGTGGCTTCCTGCAAATAGGTGGAATTGCAATTGCTGTGACTGCTTTTGCAACCATTCAGGCGGCTGCCGGAATCCTATTAACTTGGATGGGTACGGGTCTGCTTATTATGGCGATCGCATTCATAGTCCTAATAGCGCGACAAATGTTTATAATTGTGCTTATATTGTTTGCTCCTTTAGCAATACTAGCTTGGATATTCCCGGGTAACGATAAGCTTTGGAAACTATGGTGGCAAAGCTTCAGTAAGTTGCTACTAATGTACCCGATAGTAATGGCATTGATTGGAGCAGGTAGAATATTTGCTGCAGTAGTAGCTGATACAGAAGGTGCTGGGCTTGACGGTGGATTACTAAAACCCTTACTTAAAATGACCGCTTATATACTACCTTATGCCTTTATCCCGCTGACATTCAAAGCCGCGGGCGGACTCTTTGGAAATCTCGTTGGAATGGCCAACGATCGAAGCCGTGGGGCCTTCGACCGACTTAAAAAGGCTCGTCAAAAAGGATATTCAACTATCGGCCACAATGCCCGAGGAGGCAATTTCTTCAGGTCTAATTCCGCAGACAAGAATGCGCTTGCCAACCGATTGAACCAAAAAGTCAGCAAGGGTACTTTCATCGGCAAAGCCGGCTTAAGGCCATCCAGAATGAAGGCCAATATGGCCTCGGCCCAGTCCACTGCCAGTTTTGACCATGCCGTAGAAGCCATGGAAAAAGACGCTTCACTTCGGGCTGTAATTGCCAACGACGATTTCATGTCAGCCGGTAAATTCAGGAACGGTTCAGCCGAAGACGTACGATCGTACTTGGCATCAAAAGGTTATAAGGGTGACAACCTGGATCAGGGTGTAGCAGCCGTCATGCAGGCCAAGAAATCAGTCGGCGAGCACGCCTTCGGAATCGCTGCTTCTATCGCACTTCCTGGAACAGGTACGGCCTTTAACGGCGGTGCAGGTGAAATGCTAGCCGATATTGCTGAAACGGCCCATGGGGACTCCGTAATGGGTACCAGGATACTGGCTGCAGCCCGCTCTAATGCTGAAAAAGCCAGACGATACGATCTTTCCGGAGCCGGCTTTGGTGCAAGCGCTAAGACTCTTGTACAGATGATGAATCAGGGTACTTCCCAACAGCAGATTGACCAGGCTACCGAATATCTAACCGACGAAGCCCTGAAAGTTAACGGCGCGGGTGCTATAGCCGGCGGTAGGGGAACTTCAGTACGCAACTTCGTACCGGCTATGACTCGCCGAGTCGAAAGAGCCCAGGAACAAGTAGATCAGGCTTACAAGGTTGGAGACGAAGCCAAGATAAAGGCGGCCGAGAGGGAATACAAGCAGGCTTTGGCATCTACGGCCAGCATCCTTGACGTTGCCGGCCAGGTAAGTCCGGAAAACGCCAAACTTGTTGCCGACGGGGTTATGTCGCACGCCACAGTCAACTACCAGTACGAAGATAAAGCCTATGAAGAAGTTGAAGTGCCGGTTATGGTTGCCCAAGCGGATGCCAGCGGAGCAACCGTTCAAGTGCAGGCTACAATTCCCGAACAGGATGTTGCTGGCAATCCAACTGGCCGGATGGTTGGTGCTACCCGAAAAGTCAGGCGTGTTAAGGACGATGGAGTTGCTAGAGTTAAGAAGCCTACTTATGTCACAATCGGGCAGGCTTTGGACTCTTACCGAGACGATCCGGAATTCGGACAGATGCGACGCGAATATGGTGCTGCACAAAGAGATCAATTGGAAAGGCAGCAGCGGGCAATGCCAGGCTATACTCCACAGGCTGGAATGCAACCACCACCATTCTAAAATACCTTTGACAAATATTAGTGTTTGTGCTTAAATATAAGTATGCCCTCTCCTGACAAATACGTTTCTCCACAGGACATTCTAATGGACACGTTTGGTGCTCCGAAAGTTATCAATGGAAAACCTTATTACGCCCAACAGCCTTCATATGAACCGACTGACTACGGCAACATCTCTACTCCTCATGAGTTCGAGGAAGTTATTTCAGAGATCAGAGAAGCGACAAGACCCCCTGAAAGAATTACCGTCGATCCTGTAAATGTAGACCCGGCCAGGCTTTCGTTCGTTGGAATTAGAACTGTTATCAATCAGCGGAGAATCGACAGGCAGAACAATAAAATACTGAACAGCGGCAGAGACGACAGATACATTACCGATCTTGCAATTGCAATCTTAAACCAAGACGACTATATGGCTAAGCCGGTACGAGGTAGGGTACTACGCCCCGGCAATTGGAGACAGAATAGGCTCTTAAGGAAAATAGATAATAAAAGAGGCCAAATGGCCCACGGCTTAGGCTACAACAATCACATGCACCGCGAGTTCTATCAATCGGATGCAACAAAATCCGCTCTAGCTTTAGATCATGGAGAGCGCAAAGCCAGGCGTAAGGCAGAAAAATCTGCCCATACTTCAATGCACCACTTCGAAAAAGCTTCGGAAAAACTAGTTAAAATCGCAGCTCCAAATCATGCAAAGAATAAAAAGCGACGAGAAAAAATTGCTGAGCTCGAAGAAAAGCGCATAGCTCTTGAAAAGGCAAGAGGAATCAAGCAGGTTGGAAAAGCCAATAAAGCCAATAACAAGCGAGTAAGGAAAACCACTTCTTTCAGGAAAGAAGCTACTGAAGTTATTAAGAGCAAATCTCTAATAGTTGACGATACCGCCCGCATAGAAGGCACTAAACTGGAACGTGATATCAACAACGTCAGGTTTAGCAGGTTAGAAAAGAAAGTTGATTTCAACCGGGAAGTATTGAACGGATCCTACTTCGATCTAATGTCCGACGGCCCGGAAACTCCAATTCTTGACGAAAAGATTACCAGCGCATTGAACCCCATGAAGAGATTCAAGCTTCGGGAAATTCGTGACATTATCGATACCGCTAAAGCCAAGGTCACTGAAACCGGCGAACCACTGACTGACGACGAGCGCCTAGAGTTAAGGAAGCAGATTTCTGAAATCTTAAAAGAAAAGAAAAGATTAAAACAGCATAGAGACAATGAGCAAAAAGATGAACGTCTGTCCCGACAGCTCGAAAACGCTGAACAGGACAAAGTAGAACGAAAAAACCGCTATGAAGCCGTCAAGCGCCAATATAGTCGTGGCCACCACTTAAGAAAAGTGCACGGACGCTTCAAGCACCGTAAGTAAATAGTTATCAACTCTTGTCACTCTTAAGTTAATGCAGGATACTGTATGTATGGCGTCGTACAAGGTTTTGCAGGATATCGAAGCGGACGATAAGTTCGTTGGTCCGCTGACATTAAAACAATTTATATTCGCTGCTATTGCTGCCGTGTCAGCTTATATGGGCGTGTTCCTGTTAACCAAGGGGGTCTGGGTACTAACTTTCCCTTTGGTACCAATTATTATCGTATGCGCCTTCTTGGCATTTCCTTGGGGAAGAGACCAGCCGACCGAAGTTTGGCTACTTGCTAAAATTTACTACTTCTTTAAGCCGCGTAAAAGAATTTGGGACCAATCAGGCATGCAGGAACTGGTTAGAATTACGGCTCCTGCAAAGATAGAAGAATATAACAGCGACAATCTTACCCAGACTGAAGTAAAAAGCCGACTAAAAGCTCTAGCTGATACTATCGATAGCCGAGGCTGGGCAGTCAAGCATGCAGCTTATCCAGCCGATCAGAATACCATATCCCCCAGCAACGACAGGTTATTAGACGCTGAAACAATACTTCCTACTGCCGTCAATGATGACATTCAGGATATGAAGGATATATTCGATGAGAGTAATGTTGCTAAGCTAGATTCAAAGCTAAACGAGAGCAGTGCTGCATATAAAGACGAGGTTAGGGAAAAGATTGAAGATATAGCCAGTTTGCCTGAAGACAAGCGGAACATGGCAGAGAATAACTTCTGGTTTATGGACCAGCCCGAACCAGCCAAGAACGGCCTAACTACATTCACTACCCGATCGGCTACAGATAGAGGACCGGATGATGTACTTCCTGACACTTTTAGAGGATCCGAACTGCCATCAGTCGATGAAACAAAAGCTGATAATATTCTAAAGTCCAAACAACGTCAGCCTGATCAAATCCTAAGAAATCATAGGTCCTTGTCTCCTAGTGGTAATTCCGGTAATAGTAGCCGTTTTAGTGCGGTGACAGACACCCCTAGTCCTGATACAATTAGACGTGCAAGGAGCGACAGCCGAACAATCGAAAGTCTACAGCGTGAAGGTGAAGACGAGGTTGTTGTTCCATTACATTAGTTTTTTAATTCAGGTGGGAAATTTACATAATGGATCCATATAACCAATCAAACCCAGCCGATCCAAATCTCGCTGGCTCTTATAGCGGTGTCGCAAACCCTACTGTACCTAGGGTAGATGCCGGGCAATATGCAAATATGGCAGCCCAGCCTAACCCTATGCCGGGAGCTGTTCCAGCCGTGAATATAGCCGGTGGCAGCTATTCGCCCCATACTGGCAATGTACAAGCACCTACGGCAATGGTTCCAAAAACCAACCCGAACAGTACGCAGAACTCTCTCCAAATTGCTGAGGTAAGGGACGGTATCGTAATTATGAACGACGGCAGCTTCAGGTCTGTTATTATGGTAAAATCTATCAACTTCGATTTAATGAGCCCTCAGGAAAGAGAAGCAGTAGAGTACAGCTACCAGGGATTTTTAAACTCTTTGTATTTTCCAATCCAAATAACAGTTCGATCACAAAAAGTAGACCTTGGGCCCTATATAGACAAGCTGGATAAGATCAGGACTGAGCATGACAATATGCTGTTGGCGCTACTCATGGAAGACTATATTGAATTCATGTCGCAATTAAGTGTCCAGACAAATATCATGGATAAGAAGTTCTATGTCATAATTCCATTTTTTCCAAGTGCTGATTTACAACAGACCCTTAAGGCTAGCAAGGGTTTACTGAAAGGTGTTTCATCTATGTTCAGCCGAAAGCCTACTGCTCAGGTTGTTATCAACGAGAACGATCTGTCGAAAGCAAAGGATGAGCTCCGCAATAGGGTACAGGCAGTCTTAGGCGGACTTATGCAGTGCGGTATACAAGGCCTACCCTTAGACACCCAAGAATTAATCGAACTTTATTATGACAGCTACAACCCGGACACAGCTACCCGCCAGGAACTGGCCAACTTCAATTCACTTAATGCCCCGATTGTTTCAAAAGGACTAGGCGAAGCACATAACCCTAATTTAGACAGGGAGAGTCAGTAATGGCTTTTGGACGAAAAAACAAATCCGACCCAGTAGCTATTGCCCAGGCCCAAAAAGCTTTGGAAGAACGAGAAGTAAGTGCCGCATTTCAAAAAGGTGTCACGGCATTACGAGACTTCATAGCCCCAAGTTCACTAGTGTTTGATAACAGTTATTTCCATATCGGTACAAGAATGGCCAGAACTTTTTACGTATTCGGCTATCCACGTCAAATATTTACTGGGTGGCTGAGCAGTATGGTAAACATGGATGAGATAATCGACCTGTCTATTTATGTCTATCCAGTCGAAAGCCAGGTAGTATTAGAAAACCTAAGGAAAAAAGTAACCCAGTTAGAAGCGGGAATTCAGATAGACGCCGAAAAAGGCCGTATCCGTGACCCGGGAAAACAAGCAGCGATAGTTGATGCTGAAGAAATGCGTGACAAGCTTCAGGTTGGAGAAGAAAGGTTCTTTAGGTTCGGGCTTTACTTTACTGTCTATGGCAACAGTACGGATGAATTGGATTTCATTACTCACAAAATCGAGTCTGTGCTAGGACAACAGTCGATTTACTCAAAAGTCGCAACTTCCCAGCAGGAGCAGGGTTTTAATAGTACCATCCCTCAATTTACCGACCAGCTGCAAATTCGGCGCAATATGAACACCGGTGCGATTAGCACCAGCTTTCCTTTTACGAGTGCTGATCTAAGCCAAGATAATGGTATTTTATATGGAATCAACATGCACAATTCAGGTCTAGTTATCTTCGATCGGTTCAGCCTTGAAAACGGCAACTCAGTTGTGTTCGCCAAATCGGGTGCCGGGAAGTCATTTGCCGTTAAGTTAGAGGCTATTCGCAGCCTGATGTTCGGGACTGAAATTTTCATAATTGACCCAGAAAATGAATATCAGAGAATGTGCGATGCAGTCGGCGGAGCTTATGTGCGACTGAGTTTAAACTCTGCTACAAGAATTAATCCTTTTGATTTACCGAAAGTAATAGATACAGAGGATGCCGACAATGCATTAAGAAGTAATATTATTACTCTGCACGGATTATTAAGGTTAATGATGGGCGGCGCTCAAGCCCAAATGGTTGCCGGAGGAGTAGCTTCGATGCCGGTATTAAGTCCGATTGAAGAATCTGATCTGGACGCTGCTTTAATAGAGACCTATGCCAAAGCTGGTATCACCAACGACCCATTAACTCACAATTCCCGACCGCCAACAATTGTTGACCTATACGACACATTGCTCCACATGGGCAATACCGGTCCGCAACTTGCTCAAAGAATTAGGAAATATACAAGCGGAACATTCGCAGGAATATTCTCGCAGCAATCTAATACCAATATCAATAACCCGATGGTTGTATTTAACATCCGTGACCTAGAAGACGAACTAAGACCCGTAGCTATGTATATTGTTTTGAATTACATTTGGAATAAGACCAAAAGCGACCAACGCAAACGAATCTTAATTATCGACGAAGCTTGGCAGCTAATGAAATATGAAGACTCTGCCAACTTCATGTTCAGCCTTGCCAAACGAGCTCGTAAGTATAATTTAGGCATTACAACTATCAGTCAAGATGTCGAAGATTTCATGGCCAGCCGGATGGGCAGGGCGATTGTAGCTAATGCCAGCATGCAGTTATTACTTAAGCAATCTAGTTCGGCAGTCGATGTTTTGGCAGATGTATTTAAGCTGACTAGTGAGGAACGCAAACGGTTAAGCCAGTTCCCGGTCGGACAGGGGTTGTTTTTTGCCGGCCAAAGTCATGTCCACATCCAAGTAACCTCTAGTCCGACTGAAATGAGTCTTATTACTACCAACCCAGACCAAGTACAACAACTGGCTCAGCAGGGCGAACTAAATCAACCTCAAGGAACGATTGATCTTTCAAACAGATTAACCCCAGGTGTTTAATAAATGGCGAAGAATCCAAGACGAACCGGAAAATACACAGGCAAAATAAAATTCAAGGTAAGGCTAAGTAAAGAGCCTGGCCGAGCTATATACGATGATCAGGGGCCTGAAGAAGAAATAAATCCTTATGCCGAATCCGGCAATAATAACGAAAGTGTAGATGATGAAGGCGAATTAGACGAATCTGCTGAAGATCAACCAGATGACAGCGAAAATGAAGGCAACGAGGTCGGTAGCAGCGATAATATTGACAGTCCTGCCGAAACCAAAGATAGCGAATCAGATGGCTTAAGTCCTTCAGAACTTGACGAAGCCGAGAATAAACCAAGCTCTGACGAAACTAAAACCAACGCAGAGTCGGATGAAGCCAGCTCTCTTGATGATAAAGTCGGCAAAGGCTACAGTGAAGAAGATAGTCCAAAACTTACTAGATTGGGACAAAAAGTTAAGGGTTGGAGCACTAGGAAGAAAGCAGTTGTCGGAGGAGGAGTTATAGGAGGACTTGTTGCTGGTCTAATTGCTGGTTTGATTTCGATTGTGCCACTAAAGATTGTCCACATTACTTCCAATCTCGAACAGAGGTTTTTTGCAACTTCAGAAGATGCAGTTCAGAAAGAGGGAGATAAGCTTTTGAGCAGATATCTTAAAAAATATGTTATTCCAGGTCTGAGTAATGACAAGAACTGTATCAGCACTAGAGTTATCAGCAAAAACTGTGTAGCCCGGATAGACGGCCAGGGACCAGCATCAAGAGTCTATAACGCATGGAAAGATGCCAGGCTTGAGAATAAGCTGGCTATTAATTACGGTGTTGAAGTCGAGAGAAGAGGAAATGAGTACAGATTAAAAGTAAATGGGTCGGATAATAAGATCGATATGGACGATTGGAACAAGAATCCGGATAAAGATATATGGCAAGTCGCCGGAAATAGAAATGAAGTTCGTACCGAAATAAGGGCGGCTTTTAAAGGTGAAACTAAGTGGAAACAAACCATGTACCGCTTTAAGGTCGGGCGACTATTAGAAAGAAAATACGGCATAAGAAGGTGTGTCTTCTTTTGTAAGTCCAGAGATAACTTTGACGACTGGAAGAATCGGAAACGCGAGGGCTTTCGAATTACCCTTATCCGCCGGGTTATACAACCGCGCTCGGAACTCTTAGGATTGGCTTTGGAATGCATGATTTCAAGTGGTTGTGATTCATATGACAGCAAAGACGAAGATCATACAAGGCGAGACAAACTACAGAAGAATATTGGTGAATACCTGCAGAAGTCAGGCAGAGAAGCATCGCAGGAATCGCTGCAACAGCTAGTAGGCATGGTTGACGATATAGCTTCTAAGGGCGGCGTGACAAAATATGTAATCGAGAAACTTTTAGGCAAGACCGCGGCTAAGATATCCGCAAAGGCTCTCCCTATTATTGGCTGGATTGACTTCGGTGCCGATATGATCAAATACGCTAAAGACACCGGACCTACGCTCAAGAAATGGAGGTATGCTATTTTAGCAGCACAGGCTGTACCATTATATATGATGTACCGCAGTCATGCAGACGAAATTAAAAACGGTTATGTTGATCCGGAGCTAGTAGGGTCGATGGTTGATTCTTTTAGCGATACAGCCGGAACTACAGATAATACCGATCAAGCTGCTGAGAAGAGCCCGCTTTATGCCGATATCATGGGTGCTGATGTCACGACACCTGATCCAGTCAGCTTGTTTATGCCAGCTAAAGTTTCCGCAGAATCCAATTCCACTCCTTATAAATGCGACGACGGCACACCCGCAGATGGAAACAAAAAGATTTGTCCTGAAGAAGATTTTAAAACCGACAATGCTTTTACAGACATATCTAAGGCTTTTTCTGTGCCTCCCTTAAATATACTCGGCGTAACGGCAGATGTCTGGAATTCTACTTTCGGCAAACTACTTGATGTTGGTGGTGAAATCCTCATGAAAGGCATAACTGCCGCTTTTCCGGGCGTACAAATCGCAATGGATAAGATCAATGAAATTGGAGCTGGCATGCTTAAAACATTTGCTGAAAAGCTTTTCAAAACACCCATAAGCGAAAACCCGACTGGTGCCAGGGCATTCAGCCAGGCAACAGCTGGTGCCGATGTCGCCGGAAATGAATTCGCCCATTACGGTCTGGGCGCCCGTAAAATTAATGGCGTAGAATTAGCCGCAATTAGAAATGAGCAGTACCAACAGAATCTAGAAGAGTTTAAGAAAAAATCTCTGATGGCACGATTGCTTGATAAAAATGAAAGTAAATCGCTAATCAGCCGTGTAGCAATGGCTACGCCATCTAATGTAAATGGGTTTAGTCATAAGACCTTCGACAACATCGCTGCTAATCCGCTGTCGGTGCTTGCGATTAACTTCGCATCCGTCTTTAACTCTAAAAAGGCTTATGCCGAAGTTGAATCAGATCCATTTTCAATTCCGCAATTTGGCTTTCCGGCTGACGATCCAGCTTTCAAAGTAGATCCTGATACTTTGACAGATGAGCATTGCGAGCAGTCTATAAAAGAATGGGAGGATAATGTCACAACCGACGAACTAACTGGTACAGATATTCATACGACTTCTAATGCCTGCCTGTTAGTAAAAGCTGCTGCTACAAGTGTGGGTGGCTATTACAGCGATGATGTATTAGAAGCCAAAGATAAATCATCTACCTCATCAGGAACCGGTTCTGCTACAGCACCAGGAACCGGAGGACCATCTACTTTTAACTATGCTGAATATGTTAATTTGTCCAGGTCTGAACTTGTAGCTAAATTATTGGCTAGTCCGAACTGGAAGCCTCAGAACAGTCGAGTTACTAGCGATGTGACAAACGGAATAGCAAAAGACGACCTAGTAAAGTTGTTAGTTGCCATAGTCGAAAAAGCCAATGTCGTTATCAGGCCGTCGGTAATTAAAACTGGGCATTCCGATTGCGCTAACTCAGGAAATACCTCCAATCATTACAGCGGTCTGGCGATTGATATAGGCAATGAGGAAGTAGCGACGGCTCTAGTACCGTGGCTGTTTACTAACCGCGATGCCTTGGGATTAAACGAGCTAATCATCAATCCGGTTGTAGCCGGGACTAGCAACTTAAGAGATGGTAAACCACATAGCTTCAGTGCTGCTGTTATGGGCGATCATAAAGACCACATACATGTTTCAGTAAAAGGCCCAAGGACATTGTCTCCGAAATGTGGAGGCAACTAGTGGTAAAACGAATAGTATTGCTAGTAATAGCTTTAGTTATTTTTCTACCTAACGTCGCCCAAGCTATTTCACAGGAAGATATCGACGCCCTCAACAGAGATACGGCTAATCACCTTTATGACTATGTCGAAGATATTAGTGGCGTTCCTGGTGGAGGCAATGCCATAAATGAATCTGAAATCATTAAGCATGTTGTATTTACTGGAAAATCAATAACACCGACAGCTGTTGTTCTACACTGGACGGGCGGCAGCCCTAATGCCAGTGTCGAGACTTTTGTATCTAGCATAAAAGGCAATAAGTCATGCGGTGAAAGCGGCTGTTCAGTCCAGCTCTATATTGACGGGTCAGGCAAAGTCTATCAACTAGTAGACCAGCTGAATACACAGACCGAGCATGCATCTAACTTTAACAGTTCGTCAATTGGTATTGAGATTGCCGCTGGATCTGATGGCACCGTAGAAACAGCACAACGAGAGATAAATAGTAACGAAGTGCAAAAGAATGCAGTTGCTAGAACTGTAGCCTACCTGCAAATAAAATTCGGCATACAAACAGATCCGGATGTAGCCGCGAAAAAAGGAGTATTGTCGCATCATATTGTCGATCCAGGTCGCAAATCAGATGTCGGAGATAAATATCATCAAGCTATTATCTCCGCTCTTAAGTCAGGTGGCGGGACAGGAAGTGGGGGCGCCTTTACGCCTGGTGACCCAAGCCAGTTGCCTCCAAGAGTAAGGGCAGTAAACTTAAACTTTAACGCAAATATCCAAATCGGAAAACGGCTGGCTGAGCCATACGGTTGGGGAGATGGGAACCAGTTTGCATGCATTTACGAACTCTATATGCGTGAATCTTCATGGACTATAACCGCTGACAACCCAACGTCTAGTGCATATGGCATTCCTCAGGCGTTGCCCGGTAAAAAAATGGCATCTGAAGGAGCCGACTGGATGACTAACCCTGAGACCCAAATCAAGTGGGGATTAAAGTATATTAAAGGCAGGTACGGAACACCTTGCGACGCTATAAGGTGGCATAACTCGCATAACTGGTATTAAGGACATATATGAAAAAAATAATAATTTTATCTCTCGTTTTAATTCTAATAGGCGTAGGTATTTTTAAGTATCTTAAAAGGGACTCCGCCGGCAAAGCTGATCTTTATCTGAGCGATGTAATTGCCACAAACATCGGATTTATAGAACCATCGTCGCAAGATAAACTTAGGTTTTTTACTGGTAATAATATAGCCCAGTTGGATTTAAAATCACCGCAGAAAACAACTAGTCTTAGCCCAGTTGTCCCAATGGGACGGGTATTAAAAGTTGTTTGGCTCCAAGACGCGGCCTTAGTAAAAGTAAATCAACTGGAAGATACTGAGTACTTGTACAATTCTATGAGCGAAGCAGACCAAAGCATTTATAGCTCATACTCCAGTTGGTGGTATGTCGATAAAACCGCAGTTAGAAAATTTGAATTTCCGGATATTATCTCCGCATATATCCAAGACATATTTATAGAGTCAGGGAAAATTCATATCCTCTATGGCAAGCCCTCTGGGAATGTGTTTAGCGTTGCTGTTTACAGTTCTGTCGCCGCTAAAAGTCCTGAGTACAAGATGGAGGATAAATTTGATTTGTCCCAAATAGTAGGTGCCGATAGTAATTCCACAATAATAATGGAATCTAACGGGGGTCTCAGGAAAGTAACTAAAAATTCATATGACAGTTTAGGTAAAGATAAATATATTTCTGCAAAATGGGATCCGATTACAAAAAACCTTGTAGTAGCCAGGGCAAATAAAGAGCTAAAGTCTTCATCAAATGATCAAGACAAACATGAGAACGAAAGTGGGTTTAAACTGGCCATCCTAAATCTCGAAAACGGGAAAACTAAAGAAATACAGGATAGTGCCACCGGCATATATTTTATCAGTGGTGGGAAAATCTATAACTTTTCGTCCGATAAAGATAAGTCACTTTTGGAATATGACCTGAAATCTAATAAATCTAACAAGTATAGTTTGATGGGCGGAAAATACTCTAACAGCTCAATTAGAGGCCTTGCTGTGAATTCAAACCTAATTTCGGTTACAGATAATCAAAATAACTTGTCAGTTTTCAGCCAGGACAGTAATCTTGTCGCTGGGTTACCTGAAACTAAATTAATAAAAACTAACGAACGGGAGATCAATTTAGATAACATGTACATAAGCTATGATTTAACCCAAAATAAAGCCAGTATAGTGGTCTATGAACCGGTCGAAAAAGCTCCAGAAACAATAAGTAAATATTTACCTGAAGTGGAGAAGATCATCGGCGACGCTAATCAGGTAAATATTGAATGGTCGTTTGAGACAGAATCAGAGTTCTAATTTACCTGTTAATCGGTATAATCGTGCAGTCATCCATAAAATGCTGGACGACTATATCTGCATCTGTAGTAGTTATAAAGGCTTGGTAGTCTTTCAAATACTTAGTTAATGCTTTCCGGCGGGATCCATCTAGTTCACTGAAGACATCGTCTAGCAGTAGAATCGGTTTCTTATTCCGATTTTCTTCTAGCAGTTTTAATTCGAGAATCTTTAGGGCTAGTAATATAGTTCTGGATTCGCCTCGAGATGCACTTACTGCTGCGTCGTGTTCGCCTATGCTTACCTCCAGATCGTCGCGGTGGGGTCCAAAAGAAGTGAAGCCTTTCATTAGGTCGTCATGCCAGTTTGCCTCCAGCAATTTTAGCAGGTTGGTACTGTAGGAATCGGTTTTGCATTTTGAGTAATAGTTTAGCTCTACTACCGTATCGGAATGGGAAAGTGCTTGATACAGATTAGTAATACTTAGTTTGAGCTGGTCTATTAAGTCCAGCCTGTACTTAACTATCTTACCTCCCAACTCGCTCAGCCTGACGTTCCAAACAAAGAAATCGTTTTTACTTGATCCGGGAGTTTTCAACAGCCTATTGCGCTGGGACAATGTCCGCTTGTAGTCGGCTCTAAGCCGGCTGTAGCCGGTCACTGTTTGTTCCAACAAGTTATCGATATAGTCGCGGCGTCTTTCCGGCCCGCCACTAAGCAGTTGGAGGTGGTCAGGCTCAAAGACTACTACCGGCACTGTTTTATTGAACGGCAGCCGCCGGTATTCAACATCGTTAATTACGTATTTCTTTTGTGTCGTATTGTCTTTTCGCTCAACTGTCAGGATTCTTTTGCCGTCCGGCGTATCGCTCTCTAACCGGGCCCAGGGCTGGTCAAACTGAATGACGTCCAGGTCGCGGACCCGGTAGGAACTGCCTAGACAGACCATTAGAATTGCTTCTAGCAGATTGGTCTTGCCGCTGGCGTTTGGTCCGACGATTATGTTCACTCCATTGCCGAATTCAAACACTTCGTCGGTGTAACTTCGAAATTGCTTTAAGTGAATATCGTGGATCATCTGCCTATTTTACCTTGGTTTTGTTTTAGGCTTCGTATGATCAGCTTTTCAGTGGCATGATCACGTGCGTATAGCCGGGCTCAGACGCATCCTTAAGCACGCAGGGCTCTAGTTTGCCGTTAAAGCACAGATTTACTTCATCGCCGTTCAAAGTTCCTAGAGCGTCCAGCAAATAGCGCGAGTTGAGGGTTATGTTTCCGTCGCTGGTAATGCTGGCATCAGCACTGGCTGTGTTTTCTCCCAGCTGCGATGCAATCGAATGGATGCTGACTTGTTTAGTTTCGGTATTCAAGTGAATTGTCACGCTACCAGCGCTTTCGCGAGCAAACAGGGAAGATACCTTGGTGATATTAACAAAGTCAGCTCGTTTGAGGGTAGCTTCTTTTTCAAAAACAGATGGTACTAGTTTCTTGTAATCCGGATATTTGCCTTCGATTAGCCTGGTAACTAATTCTGTCTCACCGATCTTGAATAGTACTTGCTGGTCGTCGTGAGTTACATCTATATCCGAGTCGCTGTCGCTAATCAGCCGAAGCAGCTCATGCATGGCACTGGCAGGAACTAGAAGATCGATTTCTTCCTTAGTTTTCATAACTTCTTTTTCAGCCAGGCGGTAGCTGTCTGTAGCGGCCATATACAGTTTTCCACCGTCGGTGTGCATATATAATCCAGTTAATACCGGCCGGGCTTCGTCGCTGCTGGCTGCCACCAGTACTTGCTGAAGCCCTTTTTTGAACTCCTTAGCTGGTAGGTGCCAGGTAATACCTTCAGTTATTGCCGGCATGACAGGGAACTCTTCGCTGGAAACGCCATTAATAACCGACTTGTACTGGTCGGTAGTTATATGTAGCTTGTAGTCGTCCAGTTTCAGTTCGATAACTCCGCTCGGCAGACTAGTCACAAAATCTTGCATCAGCCGGGCAGGAACGGTTATGCTGCCTTCTTCACTAACCTTAGAACCAATATAGTGGGTGATTGCTATATCTAAATTGGTGGCTGCAATTGTTAGACGAGTTCCGACTGTCTTTAATATGACATTAGCAAGTATCGGTAAAGTTCCTCTTGTACTGGCTACTCGCGCAACACTATTAAGTGCTTTTGACAGATTTTCCTGAGTTACTTGAAGCTTCATGCGGGTTCCCCTTTGTATATATTTAATATATTAGTAGTAGTCATAGTAAGGTCTGTGGACAATGGGTATAAAGCTCCATTAACAGAGGTAATTTTAATAAAAACTAACGGTAAAAGCCTGTGCAAAGACTGCGCAAAAGACGACTCTTTTACCCACAGGCTGGGTACAAAATTTGTACGCAAAGTAGGGGAGGGGACAAATTCAGGGCTTATGAACACGTTTGTGCGTAAGTAATCCACAAGCCGTGCACAGGCGTTTTTATATACAAACACATTAAATTCGAGAAAAGCAAATAGTATACTTAGCTTGTTAAGGATAGTATGGCTAAGATGATTTAGTGTTTTAGGCATAAAGCCGCTCCTTTATGTCCGATATAGCACTTCGAATGTCAGTATCGAGCGACGATTCTTTTTCAATCTTTTCGACCGAGTGAATAGCAGTCGTATGGTCTTTGCGCCCAAGTTCCCTTGCGATCTTAGGAAAGCTTAAATGCAGTTCGCTTCTGAGCATATACATAGCTACCTGCCTGGGTACTACTATGTCCTTATCCCTTTTCGGACCAATAATGTCTTCCATTGAAACTTGGAAATGCTTAGCTGTTCGCTCGACTATCTGTTTAGCAGAAATATGCTTAGGGCGGGTTTTGCCGGAACCAAGCAGGCTTGTCGCTACCTGCAGGTCCGGCTGCATGCCGCGCATTTCGCAGAATGCCAGGAGCTGATTAAGTGCGCCTTCCAGTTCCCGAATGTTGGTCTGGACGTGAGTAGCCAGATATTCTACGACTGGCTGGTCGAGCGTGATGCCGTGGGTAGTCGACTTGGTCTGGACGATCGCGCACCTGGTTTCAAAATCAGGTATCTGCATGTCTATGCTCATACCCCAGTTGAACCTAGATCTCAAGCGTTCCTCTAAGGTTGGAATTTCTTTCGGTGGCTTATCGCTGGAGATAATAATCTGCTTGTTGGCCTGATGCAGCGCATTAAAGGTATGGAAGAATTCCTCCTGGGTTTTTTCCTTGCCAGCAATGAACTGCATATCGTCGACAATTAAAACGTCTGCGCTCCGGTAGAAGCCGGCAAAGTCGGTGTTCTTCTTGTATCTAATGGCATCTAAGAATTCTTGGACAAACTGCTCGCTGGAAATATAGACGACATGGGCGCTTGGATTCTGAGCCAGAATAGCATTGCCGACAGCTTGAATCAGGTGGGTCTTGCCGATCCCGACTCCCCCGTACAAGAAAAGCGGGTTGTATCTCTTGCCTGGCGCACTGGCGATTGCCTGGCAGGCGGCATAGGCTAATTCGTTGCCAGAGCCGACTATGAAGTTTTCAAAGGTATAGCGCTCGTTAAGTCCTAATCTATATGTATGCCGGACGCTGCTAGTTACTTTCGGCCGGTCAGAAGCAGTAGACGACTGATTGGAAAGTACCATAACTTCGTCTTCTTTTAGCTTTTTGTGCAAGTTGTTCTTGTTGCCGGATTGGATCTTGTACTCTATCTTTTCTGGCTCGACACCGTTTTTAGCCAGCATATCGGCAATTAGTTGGTTGAACTTGCGCTCCAGCTGGTTCTTAACAAAGACCGACTTTACGCCAATGACTAAGACATTGTCCTTGTAGCGGATTAGACTGGTGTCTTTGAACCAGGTCACAAAACTGGCACGCGAAACAGACAACTCTATTTCCCCTAACACTGCTTGCCATAAGCTGTCTTTCATTTGAACTTAACTACCCTCGCATTTCTATATGACCTATTTTATACAAAATATGAATAGTTTTCCACAGCCGTATTGCTTACGCTAGAGGTATCATCAAAAATACTTGCCAACAGGTAGGAACTTGTGCACATAGGGGAGCCCTCCCTGACAATCTGTGGAAAACACTAGGCATACAGTGGAAAAGTTGTTAAAATTAGTGGGTTAAATATTGTCAATTTCACTAGGTTTCGTAGTAAAATTTGAGTAAAGCAACAAATAAGGATTATTTTTCATGCCAAAACGAACATACCAACCAAAAAAACGGCACCGAGCTCGCGAGCACGGTTTCTTCAAACGAATGGCTAGCAAAGCCGGCAAGCGGATTCTAAACGCTAGGCGCAACAAGGGCAGAGCTCGACTAACTCACTAGGTCCATATTTCCGATCCAGATGTTCGTGATAAAGCTATTTGAATGATTTTGTAGGATCTAATTGAACTTTTTTCCTTGGAGCTTTTTCGAGCGCTTCTAAGGCAGCTATAGTATCCTTTTTAGATTTATCCCTTGGGGTTGTACGAAGCAAAGCGATATACTTATTTCGGTACCTGACAACTATTTCTTCTCCAGCATTTACTCTGGCCATAATCGATTCAAGGTTATCGCGTAATTCTTTAACTGATATCGTATTCATACTTTCTATTTTATCTTATGCTAGCTATAGTTGCTGACAATCCAACATTAATAATGTACGGTTTATTTATTAGGACAATTACTTTTGAGCGTTTAACGGATATACTAACAATATGATCTCATTCAAGCACCGGTTTCACGGTTATAATGGACTCCGGTTTGTTTATGCCAATGGTAAAACCGTCAGGTCGTCTTTAATGGCTCTCCGTTATGCTCAGAACTCCCGCAACACTGATTACCGGTGTGCGGTCATAGTTAGTAAGAAGATCAGCAAATCAGCTGTCAAACGCAATCGGATCAGGCGCCGGATCTACGAAATCGTCAGAAAAAGCCAGGACAAGCTGGCCTACCCGGCCGACCTGGTTTTCACGGTTTATAGCGAAGATGTTGTCTCTATTGAAGCTGAAGAGCTAGACAATACAATCAATAAGCTTTTGTCTCAGGCTAAAATCATTATTTAGATCTTGACCCATGTTAGAATATTAGTTATTACCAAAGGAGTTTGTTGTATATGTTTGGATTGATCGGTGATTTAGTTACGGTATTAGTTATTCAGCCGTTGTTTAACTTCTTAGTTCTTATTTATGCATTAATGCCTGGCCATAATTTTGGCCTAGCTATCATTATCTTTACCGCCATAGTCAGGATTCTAATGTGGCCGTTAGTAAAGAAGCAGCTCCACCAAGCAAAAGCCATGCGCGAACTACAACCTGAATTGAAGCGGATTAAGCTTGCTGCTAAGGGCGACCGCCAAAAAGAGTCGACCATGATGCTGGAGCTATACAAAGAAAGGGAGATTAACCCCTTCGCAAGTATCGGCATGGTCTTCCTGCAACTGCCTATTTTCATCGGGCTATATAGCGGTCTAAACAAAATAGTCAAAGACCCAAACCAGATTGTTGATTTCAGCTATTCATTCATAAGGAACTTGCCATGGATTGAAACACTTTCCAAAGACATAAAGAAGTTCGACTCGTCTCTGTTTAATATTGTAGATCTGAACCGGGCGGCAATAAGCAACGGCAAAGTTTATATTCCGGCTATGGTCATAGTAGTTGCCAGCGTAGTTATACAGTACTTCCAGGCTAAGCAGCTGATGCCGCAAGCCGAGAAGAAGCGCTCGCTTAAAGAGATTATGTCTGAAGCCAGCCAGGGCAAGCAGGCCGACCAATCCGAGATCAATGCCGCAATCGGAAGCAAAACCATCTGGCTAATGCCTGGCTTTATATTCATCTTCACTGTTAATATCGCATCCGCATTATCGCTTTACTGGCTGACCAGCGGTCTGGTTGCTTTGTATCAGCAGAATAAAGTTCTTAATCAGGACAAAGATGAGATGGTTTCATCTACTACCGCTACAACCTCCAATAACAAAGTTATAGAAGCCGAAATAATACCTCCTAAAAAAAATAAAAACAAAAATACTAATCGGAAAGGCAATAAGAAAAAGAGGAGGTAGTTTTCAAAATGGAAGATTCGATCATATATGCCAAGAAGTATTTGGAAGACATGTTGTCTTTCTTCGGCCTTAATACCGACGTACATGCCACTAACAGCGACGACGAAGTAATTGAGCTCAACATACCCTCCACCCACCTAAACGGCTTCCTAATTGGCCAGCAGGGCGAAACTGTACGAGCTATGCAGTTCCTAGTCAGCAATGCCCTTAAGAACAACGGTTACGAGATTAGCCGGGTAAATGTCGACGTGGCCGACTACAAGAAAGCCAGGTCTGAGCGATTAGCCCAAACGGCTCTAGACTGGATACGTGAAGTCAAAGACAGCAAAAAAGAAATGCACCTCAAGCCTATGAACGCAGCTGACCGGAGGACTATCCATAAGCTGGCAGACGAGCATGGGCTAAAGACTGAATCCCAGGGCGATGGACGCGACAGGCATATTGTAGTTATGCCCGTATCTGAAACTTTAACTGATACCGACACTGACACTGACGATACAAAAGACAGCTAAACCAAGGTATTAATATAAGTTAACTATTTAATCTTAAGCACTTGTTTATACACATCTAGTGTTTGCTCGGCCATTCGTTTCCAGGAATACTTAGCAGCTTGTAGTTTACCTTTTTTAACTAGCTCCTTGGTAAATTGCTTGTCGTTTAATACCCGTTCAATTTTGTGAGCCATATCTTCGACATTGTTCGGGTTGAAGTAAAGAGCTGCGTCGCTGTAAATTTCCGGCAGGCAAGTGGCGTTGCTGCTGACAACTGGCGCACCGTGTACCATGGCTTCAAGTCCTGGCAACCCGAAGCCTTCGCTAAGACTAGGGAAGACATAGGCCTTGGTATTCTGATATAGCCACTTTAACTGTTCGTCCGGAAGAAATCCTGTAATGTAAGTAAAATCGTCATATTTCTTTTTGCTTATATATTTTTCTAGTTTTTCGTAGTACTGTTCTTTTTTGCCTACCAAAACCAACTTTATGTCCGGGTGGCTAGTACGTAGAAAATCGGCAGCCTGCACCAGCTTATCCAGATTCTTATGAGGAAAGGCTGTACCGACGTACATGATAAATTCAGTATCTTTATCCAGAAAATCTGGTTTTACGGCTTCTACGGCAAGCGGCGGCTCGCTGGCGCAGTAAGTATTAGTAGTCTTGCCTTTAGTAAATGGATACTTTTTGGCAAGTTCACCCTTTACGTAGTTGCTAATTGTAATAACGGCTTTAGATTTCTTATTTGTGTACCAAAATAGAAACCTATATAGCAGCATCTTGAATTTGAATATTGGGTAAGGTGTTTTACCTGCGCGAGTAAATCGCAGCATCGTAAAATCCATTGTGGTCGTGACTACGGATTTGAAATACAGCAAAGGTTGTTGGTTGAGCGGGAAATGTACTAAGTCTGCCTTTAGAGTATATAGCTGACCGGCAAATCCGAACTGGTCGAAAGGATTCAGAGAAAATTGCGGGTATTTGCAATCCAGTCGAGTAAAGTTTTCTGCAAATGGCTGCCATTTGTCATCCGGACTAACTAATATCGTATAGCGGTTGTTACTATCAATTTTTTGAAGGTGCTCAACAAGCCGGTCTATGTATCTACCAGTGCTGGCTCGGCGGATCCTACCATCAATTACAATATGTTTTTTTAACTCGTTTTCAGATTTCACTAGTACAATTATATTACATGAACCGAATAAAAACTCTATCGCCTCTGAGCGCCTACATCCTTTTGGCATACATGCCGTTTCATATATTTTTGGTTCAATCCATGAGCTTGCTTACGGGCGGTTTAAATATCTGGAAAGTGGCTAAAGATGTATTTATTATCTTGCTGACTTTATTTTTTGTAATAGTGGTTTGGTTAAAATTCCAGCCAAGTAGAACTTATAGATCATTATTTATTATTGCTGTCAGTTATGGTGCTATACATTTAGTTACATGGCTCATAAATCCAAATATAGATTCACAAACGGCAATACTTGGAACTGTTTATAATAACCGGTTAATTTGGCTGATTCTTATTGGTGCACCTGCGGCAGTTATTAATAAAGGTGCAATTGAAAGAGAAAAGCTGATCAAATTTATCTTAATTATAAGTTCAATTGTTTCCTTGCTAGCAATTTTCCAGTACTTTTTGCCAAAAGATTTATTAACTCACCTTGGTTATTCAATCGAACGCGGTGTAAAACCTAACTTTTTTATTGACGACAAACCGGACTTGCCAAGAGTAATGTCTACATTGAGAGATCCTAATTCTCTCGGTGCATATTTAGTCATTCCAATTAGCTTACTTGTTGCAATCTACAATAGACATAAGAACAAGTTGTTAATCGGCGGTTTGTTGATAATGCATTTGCTAGCTTTATTCCTTACTTTTTCTAGGGGCGCCTGGCTTGGTGTATTTATAGCACTCAGCTCGCTAGCCTGGATGATCAATTCAAAAACTATTATAAGGAATAAGAATAAAATAGCAGTAGCATCTTTAGGAATAATGATTGTTATATTTTCTGTCTTTTTGAGCTTTAGAAACCAATATGCGGTTCAAAACATAGTGCTACACAGCGATAGTAAAACAGTAGCGGCCGAAGATTCCAACGATCTTCATTTGAAGTTTATTCGAGAAGGAGTTAAGGACATTGTAAAGAAACCATTCGGGCATGGACCTGGAACGGCCGGAATTGTTTCGATTCATAACGATAAAGGTGGGCGATTAACCGAAAACTATTACATCCAAATTGGATACGAAGTCGGCATAATAGGATTGGCTATATTCTTAAGTCTACTAATTCTCGTTTACCGAGAGATAAATAATAACAAAGACAATTTAAGTAGGGCCCTATTATCCGGGCTCATAGCTTATTCTTCCATGGCTTTGATTATGCACATTTGGTCGAATGAAGCGGTCGCTACTCAATGGTGGCTTCTAGCTGGTATTGCAATAGGATTAAAAACTAAGAAATCAATCAAAACTTAGGTATTTTTGGCGGCCTACCTTTATAAAGCAGGCTGTCTATGTATTTACTGGATACTTTCTTACTATGCTGAATCTTGGATCTTTGAGAAATAATATAAGGCGTATAAGATATCGTTTTAATTACGCTTTTAAAGAAAACCACTACTTTGCCTTTTATTAACGAACTGATCATAAGCTTGACTGATTGGATGAAAAAGAAGGGCAGGTATTTAAAGTACAACTTTGTGGGCATATTCTTTGCGTAAAGCAGGAAAAAATTCTTTGTTGCATGATAACGAGTAAAGTCACCATGCTTACTGCTTGTAGCACCAACGTGGTGGAATGCAGTTGCTTTTGGTTCATACCAGACTTTCCATCCGGCAAGTTGCGCCCTGTAGCTAATATCTACGTCTTCGTAATAAGCAAAGAACTTTTCATCGAATAAACCAATAGCCTTAAGCATTTCTATCCTATATAACGAAGCACCGCCAGTTCCGCTAAAAACATACTCAGCTTTGTCATACTGTGCTTTGTCTATCTGGTTGCGCCCTCTTGGAAACGGCACGCCCCAGATACTGTAGCAATCTCCAGTACTGTCAAAGCTCAATTTATCGCTACGCAGTAATTTGCCAGTTACAATTCCCGTTTCTGGATGCTGCTCAGCAGCACTAACCAATTTTTCAAGCCAATCTTTGCTTGCAACGGCATCGTTATTAAACAGGGCAACAAAATCAGCTTTATTCTCCATGGCATATTTAATGCCTGTATTTACGCCTCCGCTGAAACCAGTGTTCTTTTCAAGTTTTATTAATTTAACTTTTGGAAATTCTGACTCAATTATGTCTATCGACTTATCAACAGATCCATTGTCTACGACAACTACTTCTGAATTAATAGTCTGCTTAATTAACGAATTTAGGCAATTAGATATTAAATCTTCACCATTCCAATTAGGGATTACAATAAATATCTTTTTCATACCGCTTACAAGTATTCTATAATACTAGGACAAATACCCCGCATGAAACATATATTTTCAAAGAAGAACCGCGCATTATTAAGCGAACTAGTTAGGACTGATTTTAAACTCAGATATCAAGGTTCGGTCTTGGGCTATACTTGGTCTTTACTCCGTCCTCTTCTACTTTTCTTAATACTTTATGTTGTTTTTGTTAAATTCCTTAAAATAGGCAGCGGAGTTCCCCATTACCCCATCTATCTTTTGCTCGGCATAGTTATGTGGAACTTTTTTTCTGAGATGACAAGCCTAAGCCTTAGTTCGATAGTTGGCCGGGGCGACCTAATCAGAAAAATCCGAATTCCAAGATGGATAATTGTACTTTCAAGCAGCGTAACTGCTCTAATTAACTTAGGTCTTAATTTAATCGTGGTATTCATTTTTTTACTTTTTAACCATGTCGACATCATGCGCAGTATTCTAGTGCTTCCATTTATTCTCCTCCAACTGTATTTATTTGCTCTTGGAATCTCTCTTATTTTAGCTACTGCTTTTGTAAAGTACCGAGACATTACGCATATATGGGAAGTATCCCTTCAGGGACTTTTTTATCTTACTCCCATCTTGTATCCTTTGGCATTAATTTCTAACCCACTCTTTCAGAAAATACTAATGATTAGCCCGATTGCTAATGCAATCCAAGATGCACGGTACGCTGCAGTAACACATGAGACCATGACAATAGCTACTGTATATGGATCCAGATACGCTAGGTTAATACCCTACGCAGTTTCTGCCATAATCTTAGCTGTAGGCGTTATATATTTCAAGAATCAGGCTAAAAACTTTGCAGAGGATCTATAATGGATGACTTGGCAATAAAAGTCGAAAATGTTACCAAGTCTTTTAAGTTACCACACGAGAAGCAATCCTCTATCAAAGGTGCAGCGCTGTCAATATTAAGGAAAAAAAGAACTTTTGAAAAACAAAACGTACTAAAAAATATATCATTTGAAATTAATAAAGGGCAGTTTTTCGGTATTGTTGGAAAAAATGGAAGTGGAAAGAGCACTCTACTCAAATTATTGGCCGGAATATATTCTCCAGATTCTGGCGGCATTTCGATAAATGGTAGCTTGACCCCTTTTATAGAGCTGGGAGTTGGATTTAATCCTGAGCTTACAGGGCGAGAGAATGTGTATCTAAATGGAGCGCTACTTGGCTTTAACCGTAAAGAGATGGAACCAATGTACGATGATATTGTTGACTTTGCGGAATTAGAAAAATTCATGGATCAGAAGCTAAAAAATTATTCGTCAGGAATGCAGGTACGATTAGCTTTTTCAATTGCAATTAGAGCAAGAAGCAATATTTTGCTGATCGATGAAGTTTTAGCTGTAGGAGATATTGCATTTCAACAAAAGTGTTATCAGGTTTTTGACGATCTGAAAGATGAAAAAAGAACTATTGTTTTAGTTACACATGATATGTCAGCGGTACAACGATTTTGTGATAAGGCTATTGTAATTGATAAGGGGAAGATACTTAAATCCGGTAAACCGAGCGATATTGCAGAGACTTATCTGGAATTAAATTATGAAAATGAGACTAACAATATTACAGAAAATAACCATTTAAAAAATATTGAAGGCGTCGGTATTGAAAGAGCGGACCTAAGTGACGGCTCTAAAAAAAGTAATAGTTTCAATACTGGCGATAAATTACAAATATCTATTGATTTCGTTAACACTAAGAATAAGCCCATCAGTTTTGGCATTCAGATTTTCAGCAGCGAAGGAGCATATTGTTTTGGTAGCAATACCAAACTACTAGGACTCAAACCTACGAGTAGAAGTAGCGGTAGTGTCAGACTAGAAGTTAAAACTGCTCTTAATAAAGGAACTTACTATATAACTGCGGTTGCTATGAACGAAACTTTAAGCAAAGTTTACGACTATAAACCAAAAATCTTGAAGTTTAGAGTTCATAGCTCAAATGAATTTCAAGGCGTAGTTTTAATGGACCATACTTGGGAGATAAATTAAAGTGTCAAATTATTCTGACAGTTCTTTTTCTAAAGACGAAAACAGTTCATGGTATAAAGTATACGGATTTATTAAACCCAATAGCACTATATTAGATATAGGCTGCAGTAGCGGTAATTTTGGTGAAATAATAAATGCTGAAAAAAAATGCATTGTAGATGGAGTTGAAATTTACGAAGATGATTTTATTGAAGCTAAAAAGAAATTGCGAAACGTATTTAAATTAGACATTGAAACCGATGATTTAAGTGCAATAAAAGAGAAGTACGATTATGTTTATTTTGGAGACGTGATAGAACATCTTAAAGACCCTGTTAAATCTCTGGTCAGGATAAAGAAGCTTCTAAACAGCAGCGGCCAAATAATTTTCTCTATACCGAACATGGCGCACTTGTCGGTGCGTCTTATGTTGCTTCAGGGAAAGCTTGAGTACGGTGAGACCGGTCTGCTCGACAAGACTCACTTACACTTATATACCCATGAAGAAGTACAAAGAGTATTTAATGAAGCAGGATTTCAAATTACTAAGCTCGACCCTGTGCTAAAAGATTTCCCCAAAGAATTAATTGGTAAAGAGTTGCAAAAAGTTGGACTGAAGCTAACTAATAAATTTGTAGAGTTTACTAGATCAACAGACGCCAGTGTCTATCAATATGTTGGAATGGCAAAACCAGGTTCCGCTATAAATAGTAAAAAATTAAATATTAGTAGCCCTGTTGATATATTCCAAGTTTATCTTAATCAGACAAAGAAGCATTTTGAAGCTAAAATAAAGCTACAAGAGGAACTTATTCACCAGCTTGAAAAAACTAATACTGAATTGAGTGTAGAATATGCAAAAAGTCTTGAAGTTATTAACCAAAAACAAAACCCAGTGATTAAAAAATTATACAAGAAAATTACCAAGAAGATATACCGCCGATAATCATGAAAAACAAATTTATAAACAAATTGTTGCCTATAGGTTCCACACAAAGAAAAGCATTGCGAAAAATACATTTTAAACTTGCAAAAAAAACCCGAAAATCAGACATAACCCCAGAAATAGATTATCCCACTTGGATTAAAACTCAGGAACCATTCTTATGGTCTGAACCAGTAGTTAGCCAGGATATATTAATTAGTATCATTGTTCCTTGTTATAACACCCCTGATAAATACCTTAAGCCACTAGTAGAATCTGTTATTTCTCAAAGTTATGATAACTGGGAATTATGTCTAGCCGACGGGTCTACAGACATAAAATATAGTAACCATATAGAAAATATTTCTAAAACAGATAGTCGAATCAGATATGTAAGAATTAACAAGAACCTGGGAATTGTCGGTAATACGAATGTAGGCATTAAAGCCGCAAAAGGAGACTATATTGCATTTTTAGATCACGATGACACTTTGTCTAAATATGCATTGAATGAAGTAGCAAAAGTTTTAACAAATAATCCTAAATTAGATTTAATTTATAGTGATGAAGATAAGCTTACGGATGACGGTAACGAGAGATTGCTACCATTTTTTAAACCTGATTGGTCACCAGATATGATGCTTGGCGTGAACTATATAACTCACTTTGTGGTCGCTAAAAAAACTATTGTAAATAAAATTGGGGGTCTGAGAGCAGGATTCGACGGTGCTCAAGACTATGATTTTTTACTTAGATTTACAGAAGTAACAAGTAATATTTACCATATTCCAAAAATTCTATACCATTGGAGGCAGGCTGATGGTTCTACTTCAAAAGCTGGTGGCGAAAAGTCGTATGCTGACGATGCTGGACAAAAAGCACTTAAAGATGCTGTTAAAAGGAGAAAAATAAAAGCTGAAGTTGTAGGAATTCCTAATAGACCCACTAATTACAGACTAAAATATATTTTACCTTCAATCCTACCTAAGGTATCTATTATTATACCGTTCAAAGATAAATCCGAACTACTCGAACAATGCGTTGGAAGTATAATCGGCAAGACGACTTATTCAAACTATGAGCTAATACTCATTTCAAATAATAGTACGGAGATAAAACTATTTGAGTATTTAGAACTACTTAAAAAACACAAGAATATAAAAGTATTAGAATGGAATAAACCATTTAACTATTCAGCTGTTAATAATTATGGTAGAAGTAAAGCATCAGGGGAATATTTAATTCTGCTCAATAATGATACCGAAGTAATAACACCCAATTGGATGGAAGAATTAGTCGGTGTTGCATCGCAGAAAGACATTGGAGCAGTGGGTCCGCTACTATCCTATCCTAATAACGGGATCCAGCATGCAGGCATAGTACTAGGGCTCGGAGGAATGGCAGGTCATCCTTTTAGGAATTTAAAATCTGATCACTGGACACATTTTGGAATGGCCGCTTGGCCGCGAAATTACCTTGCAGTTACTGGAGCATGTCTAGCAATTAAGGCAGAGAAGTATGATCAAGTTGGCGGCTTAGACGAGACTTTTATTATTGCCGGAAATGATGTTGCACTAGGAATAAAATTATATGAAGCGGGTTATCGTAATATATATTGGCCGTTTGTCAAGCTATACCATTATGAAAATATATCAGTCGGCTCATATGAAAATGTTCCTATTTCTGACTACAATCATTCATTGACTTACTATAAGCCGTATTTAGATTGGAAAGATCCGTATTTTAATTGTAATTTAGATCTCATGAATGAGCAGATTGATTTAAGGAGAAATTATGAGCAAAAGTAAACTTATAAAAAAAGGCGTTAGGGTACTAAAAAAACAAGGTCCAAAGACATTTGCGAAAAAATCTGCAAAATTTATCAAGAATAAATCAGTTCGTACCGTTTATCATGCTCTCCCAGTAGCAATGCGCAAGAGGATTGATTTAAAAAATCAAGAATATAATTTTATAAGTAATAATATTTTTCAAATTGATTCACGTGATATAGCAAAAAGTCAAAAAGTGACTAGCGGTCCTACACCAGAATCAATTCAGTCGGCTACTTGGTTTGTGCCACACTTTGATCATCTTGCATTTGGGGGTATCTATACAATTTTCCGATTTATTGAGTACTTTGCCCTACAAGGTGTTCATAACAGGTTAGTAATCTATGATAATTATGACCTTCAAGAAAAAGACGTTAGAGATAAAATATTAAAATCATTTCCTAAAATGACTAATCTTGAAATAGTAATTTTCAATCAGGAAACTGACTCCTTAGAAGATTTACCTGAAACTGACATTGCGGTTTGTACATTTTGGGTTTCTGCTTACTTCTTATTGAAATTTAATAAAACGAGGCGCAAATACTATTTTATACAGGATTATGAGCCATTATTTTATGCCGGAGGGGCAACTTTTGCACTTGCCGAGTCTACCTACCGTTTTGGTTTCCGAGGCATAGTAAATACACCTGGGTTGCTTGCTGCAGTCCACCAAAGGCACGGTATTGAAGGTATAAGTTTTATACCGTCTGTAGACAAAACGCTTTATTATCCGGACGAAACCGATAAATCAAATAAAAGAGTAAAAATATTCTTCTATGCTCGACCTCTAAATCCTAGAAATGCATTTAATTTGGGTATTCAGATAATTAAACAGCTCCAGCTTAAGTACAAGGATAAGATTGAAATTGTTACTGCAGGTGCAGACTGGAAAGAAAGACAGTACGGTTTATACGGTACAATAAATAATAAAGGACTTTTAAAAACTTTGCCGGAAGTAGCTGATTTGTATCGGGAGTGTGACATCGGTTTTGTCTATATGCTTTCCAAGCATCCGTCTTACCAGCCATTCGAATTTATGGCTTCAGGCATGGCTACCGTTAGTAACTTTAACGAAGATAATCTTTGGTTTTTAAAGCATGAATCAAACTGCCTACTTGCAGAACCGTCTCCTAAAGCAATGGTAGAGCAAATCAGCAGGCTTATAGATGATGTTGACCTACGTAACAAAATTATTGCAAACGGTATAAAAACTGTAGATAACGAATGGGAAACCCAGTTAAGTATAATCTGGAATGACCTAACTAAGTCCAAATAAAGACTTATTGTATATCAGAGCCTGATGGAATTAAGTTAAATAATTCGTCGGTTACTGTAATAGTATTACCTGAGTTTCCACCTCTAGATAAGTAACTATTATAAGATAACAAGTGATGTTTAGTACCGTTTTCAGCATAATATAAGCCATACTGCTGATTTAATAGGAAATTGCCGACATTATTAGTAGTGGGTATTTTATTTAGCACGTTTGAGGTTAAAGTTTGGAAAGAATTACTATTAATTCCCCATCTTGTAATTGCACTGCTATTAATGTTTGATTTATTACCATTTAGAATTAAGTACTTGTTACCGCTTGAATCTTGAACAAGTGGAGTTAAATCATCTGTTCCAGTGTATGCAGTGTCAATTGATGTATTGGGGTTATATAGGATATTACCATGATTCAGATTAAAGTAAGTCAAGTATGACCAGGATGGAATATGATATTTAGAATTACCATCTACCATCCAAATACCTGAATTATTAGCAAATAGTGAGCCATCTGCAAGTTTTTGAGCGCCATCAGGAAATAGGCTTTTCGTATAATTGGAAATAGGTAGTAGTTGAGCAATATTCAAACCCAGTCCAGTAAAGTCCTGCCAAGACGGTACGTGACGGCTATTGCCAGCTTGAAGCAGATTAACTGCGCCGTTTGGCAATCGAGTATACGGACCGAAAGCTGCTGTCGGAAGTTTTGACAAAAGCTCTAACTCGAAATTCTGCCAAGTAGGGGATGGCATGTCACTTGTGTTGTTAGTAACGTTAATTTTTCGGCCTTGGTCAACCAAGTATTTAGAAGTTCCATCCGTTGACCAGACGCTTACGTCAGGACTAGTATTTGCCGGAGGTGAGCTTGTATATGTAGAAGTAGGTGGATTAAGTAATGCTTGAGATCCCATATTCCATGCGCTGTAAACATCATAACTAGGTACCTTATGAAACGTAAATGTAGCTGGATCGTAAAGAACCACAGGTGTTGTAGGGGTAAATTGCAGGGCTACTTGATGACTTATTTGTAGTGGACCCAAAGGTTGTCTGGCATTAATTTCCTGTGTCCATATAACATTATTCCAGCTGAAACCTAGATCTGAAAATGACTCCCCGTCTGCAATAGGGTGCTTTTTACCATCCTGAAGACGGTAGGCGACATTATTAGAAACCATAACCGGCGGAACTACTCCCAAACCTGGCAGGGACTGGTGAAGTTCTGAACCTGGGATGGTCTTCATAATATTAGTATTGAAACATTCGAATCCCCATGCCGTACAAATTTCACCAGTTGTTATAGCATATCTGTTTCCGTTATCCATGAATTGAATATGTGGATAGTCACGGCTTGTAGAAATAGTGCTTAGCGTTCCATCATCGGTGTATTGCGATAAATATTCTTCGGATACTGGTATAACTGGTTCGAATTGTAATCTATAAGATATGAAGGTATCGTAATTTGCCAACCTATATTTTTTTTGGGCATAACTACCGTCCGGCATTAATCCGTCTGCAACAAGCCATACCTGGCCAGTAACGGTTGATTGACGCAACCATTTTCCGGAAAGCTTTGTGCTGCCGAACCAGTCATTAAATAATCTCCAGAAATTTCTATTACCATACGCACTACATCCGTCTCCTGTACCATATAAATTATTCAGTGCGGCTGCGTTAGGCTGATAAGGGGTATAGTTATACAAAGCAGCGGTTGCCCGGTTTGAAATATTTACATTCGATCCACCACAGGCGGTATTCGGGTTATATAGTACGTTACTTGTAGTCCCGGATTTAAAATTAAATCTCTCAGCCTGCTTTGAGTATCTCTGGAACTGATGTGCTGCATTGTATACCTGGTTAAAAAAACCGTAGTATTCCGCATCGCAAGCTGCGGTGTCGGGGCAGCCATATCCCGTTGCACTACGATATTGAATCGGCCAAGGCCACTCATCAGTTACGAGGCTTTGTTCTTTTTGAAGTAATACTATCAATGCTTTAGCATTTACTGAACATGATTGTGCAACGCTATAAATAATGTCAGCTGAAGATTTTGTACCTCCACTAATTGCTCCGCAGTAAGCGTCAGCACTTAAAGACGGAATCGTCTGGCTATAGTCCTTTAAGCACGTATAAGGTGCTGGTGCGCCATGGGCGGCTCCCCAATCTGCACGAGTAGCATAGCCAGCATGGCCTGATGCACCTGATCCGCTATTGTCACAAACTGGTACTTTGGAATTCAGAAAAGCTTGAATCATTGAAGGGTTTATCGTGCTGTTATTAAAAAAGACAGTGTCATCTATTATATTGCCATTATTAAATTCGCCACCCGAGAGGGCTGATGTTTTTGCTGGCATGCACAATATATTAATTGTGATAGCAGACGACAGAATAAATAAAAGAATATTAATTTTGCTAGTTAGTTTCATTTTATTTCCATATCCTGTTTTGCGGATATTCCTTCGGCACTGGAAGAGGTATAGCTTACCGATAGAGTCCACTTTGATATTCCGTTAAATTCACTTTTTTGAATTAATACTGGTTCGCAGTTGGTATTAGAAACGTTTGCAAATGCATTCACAGTCTTAGAAATGGTTTTACTACCGCTAATAAAAATTAAATTACATGTGCCACTATCTTCTACTATTCCAGGGACATAAGTATTTATTGTAATTGGAGTACTAGATTGACTTGATGAACTTGTAATAACTGGTGTAACCGTTTTTTTGCCAGAATTTTGAACCTGGCTATTCTCATATTGTTTTGCAAGGTCGTCCTTATGATCTTCAGCATCTTTTTTTTCTTGATCAGTAGGGGGATCATAATTGACGCTTCCAGCCTTAAGCGGAACTGGTGAAACTTTGTTATCCTTACTTTGCCTATTTGAAAAATAAACAACCAAACATAAAATAATTGCAGCCAGTAACAGTATCGGAATTAATACCTTCTTTTTATTATTTTTTAGCTTATTATTTATCATAGGGGCTTTTTATTTTATCACTTATTGTGCTTATGCTCAATTATCTCATTTTAATTACATTGTTGCAATATGATGGAAATATTCAATCGCAAATGAATCGAATAATTATCTATATAATGTAGAATGTATATTAAGTGAATATCATTTTAAAGCGTATCAAATCCTTAAGTAAAATCCAGATAAGTCTGATCGTACTTTGCCTAATACCTGTTTTGTTAATTATAATTTCAACTTTGCATTTCTCAGAACATGTTCCATTTTGGGACCAATGGGAGCTGGTTGAGATTTTTAGGAATTCGAGTAAGGGAACACTCGGTTGGCATGATTTTTGGGCTCAACATAACGAACACCGGATTCTTTTCCCAAGGCTGATTATGTTTTCACTTGCCTTTTTTACAAATTGGGACCCATACTATGAAACAATAGTTAATTTAGTTCTAGGTATTTCAACGACTGCTCTTTTTGCAATGGTAATGAAGAAAACATTGCCTAAAGATTCCAGATTATTATTTACAATTCCTCTAATAGTTTTTATGGTATTGTCTCCAATTCAGTGGGAGAACTGGTTATGGGGCTGGCAGATCCAGTGGTTTCTAAGTGTTATTACTGTGGCTATTTGTTTGTATCATATATCTTTGAAAAAACTTAACTATAAAAAGTTAAGTATAGCCGTATTTGCGGCGACCGTAGCAACCTATTCTCTTGCTAACGGAGTTACAATTTGGCCAATAGTACTTTTGATTCTGATCATAAGAAAGGCAGACATCAAATCTCTAATATACTGGTCGATCTCAGGAATAATCATAAGTGGGATAAATTATATTAACTATGTTAATCCTACAGCGCTTCCATCTAAATCACTTTTCTTGCATCAGCCAATAAACTTTGTTCATTACATTCTAATTTACATTGGCCGTCCGTTATCATTTGATATTCATGATTCACCATATGTCGGACTATTTATCTTGCTAAGCTTTACTTTGGCAGTGAACTATTTGTTTATGAGACATCGAGAAGTTTTTGTTAAGCAATTATTTTGGTTTGGATTAGCGTTATACGGTTTAGCTGGTGCAATATTGACTGCCGTTTCTAGGTTAGGGTTAGGAATAGATCAATCTTATTCAATTAGATATACCACTGTATCAACCTTATTTATTATTGGAACCATCAATCTTGTAATTCACGCAGCTTATCAAATAGTTAAGAATAATAAGTATAGCAGTAAACGATCGTTACAATACTTTATGATATTATTCTTTGTTCCAATAATTACTTTTACGGGCATTAATTATTTTAAAGGTTTTTCGCAAATGTCTGAACAGCATAAGCACCTAGTTAAAGTAAGGCAGTGCCTAATTAACGCAGAATCTGAAAATGACACATGCTTACTTCTAGCTTATCCAGACAACAAAATTGCCTGGGACAGATTGAAATATTTACGTCAAAAAGATTTGGGTGGTTTTTAAACTTAAAGCTAGTTGATTAATATTCTTATCAATGCTTTTTTAGATCCATATTCCAATTGGGGTTTATCGGCATTGAATATACTTCGTTTTTTTCTAGTCGACTAAATTCTTTAACATGAGATTGAAAATTTTCGTTCTTATAACTACGCAATTTCCAATCACTTGTAATACCAAATAACAGTATCAGAGCTAGCACATATCCTAAACCCCTCATATATTTATGTGGAGCTTTAACCGAAATCCAAATAATAGTTGTAAGCCATGCAAGTATTGGTATATACCAATATCTTTGGCCTCCTGTGGGGTTTGTAAGGCCCTGCCATGCGTTAAACCCAGGAACTGGTTTTAAAGAAGCTAGCATAGAAAAAATAATACTAAATGCAAATATATAAAAGTATTTTATCCAGGCAGGACCCTTTATGGCGCTATATATCAATATTGATATACCACTAATGAGTACTATATAAAGCAGGGTGGAGTTACCATAAAAGATATCTACATACTTTTCTCCTAATAGCCCACCCGTAAATATTTGGCCTGATATCATTTTTATTAAATAATAAATGCTGGCGTTAGCCTGAGAGCCTGTACGATGATAATCGCTCAAAATAAAGATATTCAATAATTGTGAAAAACATAGAACTAAAATTAAAACGAGGTTTATGAGTTGATATTTCTTTCTTCCAAAATACCAAATTAAAGCTCCGACCGGAGCTAGCATAATAAGTAGTGGTCCAGCTAAGCCGGTGGCTATAAGTACAGTTAAATCAAATATTCGCCAGTATATATTTTTTGTTTCATTCGACAAGAGTACCAGGAAGCTTGCCATACCAAGATGCCACTGTATATTAGTTAGATTTAAAAAGACTTCAGTAGAATTAGGTATAGCTACCAATAAAATACATATTAATAAGGTAAAAACCTTGGATGGAATTTGTTTTGTAAGTCTACCGCTTAGCAATATAAATACTGGCATTAATTGGAAACTGAGGGCTACAATATTAAAAAATAATGGCGCCAATTTTAAAGGCAGTAATTGTGATAATATACCCACAGTTCTATACGTTATTGTCAGATATGAAGCATAGGTCATAATTATGCTTTTAAAACCTAAATTATATGCATCCGCGTACCAAGTTTTACCATCTTCAGCCCAAAACTGCGGATGAAGAAATGCTTCTGGACGTCGCGTAAATAATATCAATGCGCATAAAAATATGCCAAAAAACACAAACTTATTGTTATACTTGTCTAACAATTTATCAGCTAATTTTAAGTAACATCGTGCTGAATTAAGCATTTAACTGTGGCTTCCGATTGGAATGCAGATAATCAAATGTAATTAGTAATCCGGCAAGAGAAATCGAACTTAATGCTACAAAACCACCTTTCATTATACCGGTCTCCCAGACAAGCATCACCCAGACAGATAGAAAATAAATAATTTGCAAACTTAGTAAATAGTAAATAGCCTTGCCTTTGATGAACGTTAATGAGGCGCTTAATAGAATGAAAAGTATCATAATTGTCGCATATGATCCCGTATGAATTACTGTTGAAGTAGGTTGGAACATGGCTAAAACCCATAACGCTATAGAACTAAATGCAACTATTAATAAAAGTTTTCCATGCTTTAAATCTAGTAAAGATTTAAGCCGTTTCTTTCCATTCTTGGATAATATATAAATCCAGCCAATATTTATTAGTCCTATTCCAATAAAAAGATAATGGAATTCATTACCTCTAATTCGACCAGACAGGTCATTTGAATATAATCTAAACGAATTCATATGCCTGCTTCCAAAAAGTGTACCAGTATTAATGGTCTTATTCTTTATAATTGTTTTGTACCCAGTATTTTTATATGAATCCGCAATTGCTCTACCTGTACTTCGGCTGTCTAATGTAGTTACACCCGCCACTGACCATTTTACAAGCCTATTGCCCGGAGGATCGTAGTGACTCGTATAAATCAACCAGGGCCCGCAGATAATTATTGGGAATATTATAAACGGAATTAATGAACGCAAGTTGTTTTTATGACGATATAGAACAATTAATGCAATCGGAATAATCGTAAATATCACGGCGCTATGTGAAATGAAGCCTAAACTAATTGATACTGCTGAAAGGGACAATATAAACCATGACTTTTTTTCAAAAAGCAGAATAGCTGCACCGATTAGGACCAGACTTCCAGCTAATAGTTTTGGCCAAGCAAAGACACTGTTAAAGAAGAAGAAGCCTGAAAATACACAGAACCCAAATACTAAGCTAATTTGCTTATTGTTCAATTTAAACCTACGGCCTAGCAACCATACTACTGGAACCCAAATACACTGCAAGATTACGGACAATATTAAATAGGCAGTATCACTATTTCTATTCGCCGCAGTAATAGGACTAAGTAATAGAACCATTGCAGCCTGCAGTGGTGGTCTATCACTACCTTGCCAATCGCCAATTAGCATCTTAGGCTGGTTGTTGTACACATTTTGTGCATAAATTTGAGGAATTAGGTTATCAAAGGTTATTCCACTTATATGACATCGGTTGTTGATTGGCTGCGGATCACCGGGCTTTACGCACGCAAGCGTAGTAGAAATATAAAAAATACTTACTAAACTCATAATTATTAACGGCATCACAAAATCAAATTTATTAATAAGTTTCCACTTGCGTTCTTTGAGTAAATAAAAAATTGAAGTAATAATTAGAGCAAGACTAAAATAACTTAATATCTGACCAAGCTTATGGCTAATTAAAAAAGTCCAAAAGGTAGCGTATCCCAGCAGGAGCATAGAAATTAGTGCTACAGGGAGGATATATAGATCTGGAATTAACTTCCTTTTGATTAGCCAAGTTGAAACTGCAAGTCCGGGAATAATAAGCCATGTAAGTTCAAAAATTATTAGAAATAAAGTAATTGTAGTATTCATGATTAGACTTATAGGATACTTAAATTATTAAGAATGAAAAAAGAATATGCAAGTGCTTGGCTTATCATTAAGAAGAAGATACTAGTCAGAATAATATTCTTATTTATCAACATCGATTCTCTAATTTTGGCGTTATAAGAAAAAATGGGAATAGTAAGAAGAAGTAGGGGGGTAAAATATCTAGCTTGGATTCCATTAATAACCGTTAGTCCTACGGGTGTCCAGCTTAAGTAGAGTAGCAATAATATTATAAAAATCATTGTAATAATTAACCCAGTTATAAATACTTTTTCATATATTTTAAAAATGCTTACGGATGCTTTAGATTGTTTGATAGTGAAACCTAAGAACAGGGTATATGCTAAAGTTAGCCATAACGGTAGCCAAGCTTCCAAGTTACCCAATGCTAATACGTATTGATCTAGCGACGCGCTGCTATTTCCTCTAAATATGGTATCACTTAATGCCCTAATAAATATTTTAGGATGTTGAATTATGGAACTTATTTGATTAGCTTGATTTACACCTGCAGGCCCGAAAGGAGTTGAAATGGAAGTAGCTTTCATAAGCCATGCTCCACCTACTGCCACACCAATCATACCAAATAAAAATATAGCAATCAATTTAGTTTTTTTACTTTGGCCAAATGTTGTATACGGCACCAAGACAAGCAGTAACAAGCATAAGGGTACCGGGAGTTTCGTGAGAGAAATAGCAGCGACAAGTAAACCTAACATAACGAATTGAGTATTTGTTAGTCTTTTATTCATTACCCTTAGCTTTAAAAATACAGCTACAAATAACGCCAAAAGACTTGTAGATATTGGATCAGCTGAAAGGGAAGAGGCTAGTAATAAATGCATTGGCAGCAGTCCAACTACAAAGAAAGATCTTTTTCCGACAGGAGCTATTCTTAATACTAAGTAAAATAATGCCGCATAGAATAATAAATTGAAAAATCTACCAAAATAAAGAAGACCTAAGGTTTGCATACCTAAAATGCGACCAATAAGAATACCTGTTGCCTGCGGTAAATAAAGGAGAGGATGATAAAGGGCAGTATTATCGAACCGTATAAATACTCGGTCATAAACATTTAGTTTTATTGTAGCTGGATTACTAATATTTGAATTATGGTAAATCTGTTTTTGGCCTAGATCAATAATCCCTGAAGGGATATCTCCTCCCGTACCTTTAAGTCTGTCCTTATGCGCACTAAAATTACCTTCAGAAATTTGATATGCGCGCATAAAATGATTAAATTCGTCGGGAACAGATAAAGGCCTTACTAAAAAAATAAATATTGTACCAAATATTAATGCGATTATTACGAAATAATTTTCCCAGGAATATAACCTTAGCCGAAGATTTAGTGTCTGTTTTTTATCATTAGTCTTTAGCTTTAGACTCATGGTATTCTTTTTCGGCATTAACTTCCCAAAGATTTTCTTTTGTCTTAACTTTATTGATAATGTTTTCAACAGCAGTCATAGCTGTAAGCATAGAGTGGTCTTGGTTATTATATCGGTGCATTCCATTTCTACCTATTAAAAATAGATTTTCAAATTGATTTACGTATTTCTTAAGTTTATCGAATTGGTTGTAGGTTCCAAAATATGCCGGGTACGTTTTCTTTATATGTATTACTACCCCGTCTAAAACATCCTTAGAATTTATAATGCCTATCTTTTCTAATTCTGTTATTCCAAAAGCCTGCATTTTTTTATCTGGCAAATTCCATAATTCATCACCTTCGTTCACGAAGTATTCCATACCTATCCAAACATTTTTAGGATTTTTTACTAGATAGGGACTCCAGTTATTAAAGACCTGGAGCCGGCCGACTTTTACATCGCGTTCTTGAATATATATCCAGTTGTCGGGTACTAGTTTCCTTATGGTCGGGATATTAGTCTCATTTTTGATCTTCAGTTTATTTAGTAGTAGTCCAACAGTAATGAAATCTCTATACATAAGTCCATTAGCAATTTTGAACGGAGTAGTAGGGACTTTGTCGCCTTCAAATGCATTAATTAAGTCTTTCATGGGCATAGTTGAAAAGTAATAATCTGCTTTATGTGTCGATATCTTACCTGTTTTATTATCTTTGATTTTAATTGCTACAATTTTATTTCCTTTATTTACAAAGCCTACAGCTTCTTGGTGTAAATGTATCTCAGCACCTTTTTTCTTAATTTTACTTGCTACCACTTCCCACATTTGCCCAGGTCCAAATTTTGGATACAGGAACCTCTCAATTAAGCTGGTCTCAGTATTTTTTTGCGCTACGTCAGCGGATTTTATTTTAGGAAGCATTGACTTAAATGCATGCCCCAAAGCTTTAGTAATTGACAATCCTTTTATCCGCTGAGCTCCCCAATCGGCGCTAATTTCTTTACAGTCTATTCCCCAAACTTTTTCCGTGTAATCCTTAAAAAATGTTAAGTAAAGTTCTTTTCCAAATCTATTTACAAAAAAATCTTCCAAAGAATTTTCATGCTTTATTGGAATAATGCGAGCTTTTACGTAGCTAACTCCGCATTTGATAATTCTCCAAAAACCCAAGTTTTTTATAGTTTGCCCATTTAATGCTACCGGGTAATCGAAGAAGCTTTGAAGATAGTAAATCCGGCTCAATCGGCTACGAATAAGCATTACATTATCTTCCTTTTCAGGATCCGGCCCGTTCGGATTTAAATCTATATTTCTTGTCTTGCCTTGGTATTTGATTTGTATTTCTTTTTCATCCTTAGCCGGCATGCCTTGAGTAGGCAGAATTTTATCCCACCATTCCATGACACGGTCAGATTTTGAGAAGAAACGGTGTCCTCCAATATCTATTCGATTACCTTTATACCTTACAGTTTTTGAAATTCCACCTATATCACCTGATTCCTCAAAGATTATTGGTTTAATATCAGTTTTCTCTAGAAATTCGAAGGCTGCAGTTAGGCCGGCAGGACCCGCGCCGACAATTATTACGGTTTTTTTAGCTTTTGTAGTTGGCAAAATTTAAACTCCTGATTTTATTAAAAGTATAGACCAGGTCAACTTAATAATCCTAATATGACAAGTTAAATACAGCAAGTACTTAGATGAGAGGCTTTTTAGTTTTTTTGCCAATAATAAATGTTTGCTTACCAAATAATATCTGCGCAATCGGAAGCATTAAGTACAAACGAATTAAAAATGGTGTAGCCGGTATACGCGAGTTAGCTGTATATGGTAAAAATCTAGTTTTCTTAAATATAGTTTCGAAGTTTGTTAAGTGGAAAGCTTCCTCTAAGCTTTTTTCTGTTAAAGGCAAAGTATGATCAACATAGTCCCAATATTTATTGCCTACTAATCTAATGTTTGGCTGAAGTACCATAAGCTTACCGCCAGGTTTCAATACCCTATGTACTTCTTTTAAAGTATCAATTAACTCATTTTTGCTGTCTAAATGCTCAAAGAAGTTGCTTGTAAATACGACATCTACTTTCCCTGATAAAGATTTAGGTAAACTTGTACTTAAAGCTTGGTATACTTATATGCCTTTTCTGGCTTTTTGTTTGGTTTTAATATTAAGGTCTACGGCTATTTTATTTTTACATTTAATATTATTTATAAATTCGCAGTATCCAGCTGCTAGGTCCAATACCGTATCGTTTTTTTTGAGAAATTTTTGAAAGTAGTTCTTGCAAAGAATTTTCCACATTACCTCACGCTTAACAGAATCTTTGTCGAACCTGTCTGCATAAATGGACAACACATAATCTTTCATAAAAGTAAATTAATAGTAGCAGATATCAATAACTTATAACAAAATCGCAAGATAGGTATACTTTATTGATATAAACATTAGTATTAGCTGTCACTATCCTTTTTATTGAATTTCATATGTACCATTACTATTAAAAATACAATAGTCAGCTGCTAGTGTTTATTGATACAATGATATAAATCATTAATATTTCAAAGAGGGAGATTATAATTTGAAATACGATATATGTATCGTCGGAGGTTGTGGTCATGTTGGATTGCCGCTTGGTATCGCATTTGCTGACCAAGGTAAAAAAGTTGCGCTATACGATATCAATGAACCTGTAATAGAAAAAGTTAATAAGGGTATCGTACCTTTTAAAGAAGAAGATGCAGAAGAAGTTCTTCAGCGAGTAGTTAAGTCGGGCGAATTATTGGCTACAAAAGATTCAAAAGTAATCTCCCAATCGGAAGTCGTAATATTAGTAATTGGAACGCCAGTAGACGACCACCTAAATCCAAAAATCTCAGAGATAATCCGAGCAGTAAAAGAAATTGAAGACAAGCTGAGCGACAACCAGCTACTGGTAATGAGAAGTACATTGTACCCAGGAGTAACAGAAAAGGTTGCGGCCTACCTGCATAAAAAAGGGAAAAAGACATCAGTTGCCTTTTGCCCAGAACGCATTGTGGAAGGCAAGGCGCTATCAGAGCTCTATGAACTTCCTCAGATTGTTGCCGGATGTGATGATTTAGCTACTAAGAGAGCTACTGCACTTTTCAAAACGTTGACTAAAAAAGTTGTAGTTACCAAACCGGCTGAGGCAGAAATGGCGAAGCTGTTTACAAATACCTGGCGCTATATTAATTTCGCTATCTCAAACCAGTTTTATATGATTGCAAATTCAAGTGGGCATGACTTCTATAACATCTATAACGCTATGACCGAGGATTATCCACGACTTAAAGCATTTGCTAAAGCCGGGTTAGCTGCTGGACCATGCTTATTCAAAGACACGATGCAACTGTCAGCTTTTAGTGGCAATAACTTCTTTCTAGGACACTCGGCTATGTTAGTTAACGAAGGATTACCGGCATTCATAATTAGTGAAATGAAGCATAAATATGATTTGTCTAAAATGACTGTCGGTGTACTGGGTATGGCATTCAAAGGAGACAATGACGATCCCCGTGAAAGCTTGTCTTACAAACTAAAGAAAGGCTTGGAAGTTGAAGCCGACATAGTACTTTGCCATGATCCATATATAAAAGATCCAAGATTTGTTTCTTTAGATGAGATTAAAAAGAAGGCTGACATTATTGTAGTAGCGACACCACATAGCGATTACAAAAATGAAAAATGGGGTAAAAAAATAGTAATAGATATGTGGAATTATTATGGTAATGGAGGACTAATTTAAGATGAAAATATTATTTACAGGCGCAGCAGGTTTTATTGCAGGATATGCTATAGAAGAATTATTAAACAACGGGCATGAGGTCGTCGGAATAGATAACTTTTCCAAGTACGGTAAATTAGAGAAGAGCTATGACTCTAATCCGAACTACAAATTTGTAGAAGGCGATGCCCGTGATCCTGAATTTATGAAGAAAATGGTTGCCGACTGCGACATACTGGTTGCAGCAGCTGCGTTAATCGGGGGAATCTCATACTTCCATGAATTAGCCTACGATCTTATCGCCCAGAATGAACGGATTACTGCGGCTGCATTTGATGCTGCTATATGGGCCCATAAAGAAAAGAAGCTAAAGAAAATTGTCGTTATGTCATCTTCAATGGTTTATGAATCGACAGATATATATCCAACTCCAGAAGGGGCTCAGCTAACCTCTCCGCCGCCGCTGTCGACTTACGGATTCCAGAAGTTGGCAACCGAATATTTCGCAAAAGGCGCATCAGAGCAGTACAAGCTTCCGTATACAATTGTCCGACCATTCAACTGCGTCGGTATAGGTGAAAAGCGTGCGCTAACTGACAAAGACGTGTTCTCTGGCAACATTAAGCTAGCTATGAGCCATGTAGTGCCTGATCTAGTACAGAAAATTGTAAAAGGACAAGATCCCCTTCATATTCTTGGCGATGGCACACAAGTCCGTCACTATACCTACGGTGCTGATTTAGCTCGAGGTATTAGGCTTTGTATAGAAAGCGACAAGGCACTAAACGAAGACTTCAATATCTCAACTGCAGAATCTACAACCGTATTAGATCTTGCAGAAATAATTTGGAAAAAAGTAAACGGCGACAAGCCATTCAAATACGTTTCTGATGAACCTTTTGCTCACGACGTTAAAAAACGCGTACCTGACGTAACTAAAGCTAAAAAAGTTCTTGGTTTTTCTGCTGATACAAAACTCGACACTATGTTGGATGAAGTTATTCCATGGATTACTGAACAGGTCAAACATGGAAATATCTAGATGGTCAAAAGAAGAAGCAAAATAAACAAACTAAGCATTGTAATTCCGGTATTCAATGAAGATAAGAACTTCCCAAATACTTATAAAGCAGTAAAAGAACATATAAAAATTCCGAATGAAATGCTTGTAGTGTATGATTTCGATGAAGATACGACAGTACCAGTAGTTAATAAGTTGATGAAGAAGGATCCTAGCCTTAAGCTTGTCAAAAACAACTTAGGACGGGGACCTTTAAATGCCTTAAAAGAAGGCTTTGCAGCAGTCAAAAGTGGACCTATTCTTGTAATTATGGCAGACTTGTCGGATGACCTTAACGATGTGGAAGCAATGGTTGAGCTATATAACAATGGTGCGGATATTGTTTGCGGCAGCCGCTATATGAAAGGAGGCAAGCAATACGGCGGACCACTAATTAAGCGCACTTTAGCAAGGCTCGCTGGCACAAGCTTACATTATATCCGGGGCATACCTACTCATGACGTAACAAACAACTTCAAACTTTACGACAGCGATTTCTTAAGAAGTATTAAAATAGACAGCCAAAAAGGTTTCTGCGTAGCTATGGAAATTACTGTCAAAGGCTTCTTGAGCGGTCGAAAAATTGCTGAAGTGCCTACTACCTGGAGCGACCGAACAGAAGGGGAAGCAAACTTCAAATTGTGGAGCTGGCTGCCCGAATACTTGCGCTGGTATATAATTGCTTTTACACATAGAAAGCAAAAAGCCTAAACTAGAAAAGTTTAGTCTAGTAGCCTTCTAAGCTTGTTCTAGCGGTTTTTTGTTTTGCCCGAATATAACATTTTTGTAAATCGGATAAGTCCAAAACGTCTGTAATATAACAACAATTGGCTTAGCTATTGCATAGCTGATATGTCGACTGAATAAGCTCATTGAAATAACAGTGAAAAGATAATTAAATACTAGCAGTATTCCATAGGCCGCAATATGCTGATGCAACTTCTTGTTTTCACTGGCGCTAAATGTCCACCACCGGTTCATGCTGAAATTAAATGTTACAGACAGCCAGTAGGCTATCGATGTTGCAAATTTTAACCCCATATTTAAATGACCGTGCAGGATTACAAGAGTACCAAAATCAATTACAAAAGTGCTACCACCAACAAACAAGTATCTAATAAAGTGATGATTGTACAAAAAATTGATCTGTTTTTTTATTTTTTCCATTAGTTATCTAATATGTTATTTAAATATTTTCCGTAGCCGCTCTTAATAAGTGGTTCGGCTAGGGCTTTAAGCTGATCGCCACTAATAAAGCCTTCTCGAAATGCTGTTTCTTCAGGTGAACCGATTTTCATGCCAGTTCTTTTTTCTATTACATGTATATATTCGCTGGCATCATTCATAGATTCAAACGTTCCAGTATCTAGCCAGGCCGATCCCCGGTCCATTATTTGCACTTTAAGTTTTCCCATATTAAGGTACTCTTCGTTTACTGTAGTAATCTCTAATTCGCCACGTTCACTTGGTTTAATATTTTTAGCTATTTCTACTACAGTATTATCATAAAAATAAAGTCCAACTACAGCAAAATTAGACTTCGGTTCATCAGGTTTTTCTTCTATAGATAAAGCTTTTAAGTTTTCATCAAACTCTACTACGCCATACCTTTTTGGATCCGATACAGGATAGGCAAAAACAACACCGCCATCAGGATTGGTGCATTCCTTCAGGCTTTCGCCGAAACCATGACCGTAAAATATATTGTCACCTAGAATCAAAGCTACTTTTTCATTTCCAATAAATTTCTCACCGATAACAAATGCCTGAGCCAAACCTTCCGGAGAAGGCTGAATAGCGTATTCTATTGAGATACCCCAATCTCTACCATCTCCCAACAATCTCTTGAATTGGTCTTGGTCAATTGGAGTCGTGATAATCAGTATCTCTTTGATACCTGCCATCATCAAGGTACTGAGGGGATAGTAAATCATGGGCTTGTCATATATTGGAACAAGCTGTTTAGAAATCCCCTTTGTTATCGGGTAGAGCCTTGTTCCTGAGCCGCCGGCTAATATAATACCTTTCATACTGTCTGCACCTTTTCTATATATTTTGCTAAGTCGTCTTTCCAGTCTGCGGGTTTAAATCCTGAAGCTTGAATTTTGGTAAGATCCAGCGTGCTTTGCAGCGGTCTGGGGGCGGCTTCCGGCTTGTCTTTAAAATAATCCTCAGTTGTTTGGTCAGTTACAGTTAGTTCTTTGTACCCAGCAATTTCAAAAATACTGCGGGTTATGTCTGCCCAGCTAACGGATTCTCCAGAATTACTGATATTGTATGTGCCAAACTCTGATTTATTAGTTAAGAGATGATCAATTGCTCTGACTAGCTCGCTGGTAAAAGTTAGTCGGCCAATTTGATCTGAAACTACAGTCGGACTTACACCTTTCTTACCCAGATCTAGCATGGTACGGACGAAGTTCTTACCCTCTCCAATTACCCAGCTGGTTCTTAGAATATAATGCTTAGCAGTTGTGCCTATAACTATATCTCCAGCGGCTTTGCTTGCACCATAAACTGATATTGGTGAGAAAAGTTCGGATTCTGTATGAGGATTCTTAGTGCCGTCGAAAACGTAGTCTGTTGAAATGTGGACAAGCGTAATATCGTGTTTTTGAGCTACTTCGCACAAATATGAAACTGCTACAGAATTTACATTCCATGCAGCAACTCTACCTTCGCTTGATTCGGCTCCGTCTACATTGGTAAAAGCCGCAGCGTTCAAGATAAAGTCAATATTTGTCCAATCAAATTTTAGAACACTTTGTTTATCGGTTATATCCATTTCGTCGATATCTACTGACCTGGCTTTAGGATACTGGGCTTGAAGTGCTAGGCCAAGCTGACCTTTTGCACCAACGATAAAAATTCTTGAATCATCCATTTAAAACCTCTTTCAGATTAGGATTATTACGGTCTTTTTCTGAAATTATCATTCCTTGTTCTTCTTTGATTGGCCAATCAATATTTAAGTCAGGATCGAGCGGGTTACAAGCCAGACCTGGCATTCCTGGTATCCATTCTTTTTCAAAATAGTATAAATAAACAGATGGCTCCTGGCTGGTAGATTGGAACGAATTACCAAGTCCGCTGCTGACGAACAAGCCCTTGCCTCGGGTTAGTTTAAATCCTTGCCATTTGCCAGCCGTAGCAGAATCCTTACGTAAATCTACGATTACTGCGTAGACTTCGCCACCAGCAATAGAAACTAGCTTGTGAGCAAATTCAGCATGCACACCTCTTAATGCACCTTTTACTGTTAGCGGGGCGTTAACTTGTGGACGATCTCCAAGTGTAGGCAAGCCTGCAGCTTTAAAATCTGACTGACGGTAGAATTCCATTACTGATCCCCGGTCGTCTTCGAAAACTTTATAATCAACTGTCCAAAGACCTTCTATATCGGTCTTGTTTATAATAAATTCCGTTTGATTCATTATCTACCTAGTTCCTTGTACTTTTCTTCCGTAGCTTTTTTCTGAGGTTTCCACCAGTTTTCATTATTAGTGTACCAATCAATGGTTTCTTTTAAGCCTTTTTCAAAATCTGTAAATTTCGGCAACCAGCCAAGTTCATTTTTAAGTTTGCTAGCATCTATCGCGTAGCGCATGTCATGTCCCGGTCTGTCATTCACGTGCTCAAGCCAGTCTTCATCTTTACCCATAAGGTTTAAAATAAGTTTGAATACTTCTAGGTTATTTTTTTCGCCATCAGCACCAATTAAATATGTTTCACCAATCTTTCCATTTTCAAGAATTGCCAAAACTGCAGAAGAATGGTCCTCAGTATGGATCCAATCCCGAACATTCTCACCGCTGCCATAGAGCTTTAATTTCTTACCGGTAAGAATATTGGTAATCTGGCGCGGAATAACTTTTTCAACGTGCTGGTAAGGGCCATAGTTGTTTGAGCAGTTACTGATAGTTGCCTGTAAACCAAAGCTTCTAACCCAAGCTCTTACTAGGAGATCTGAACCGGCTTTGGTGCTTGAATACGGACTTGAAGGATTATAAGCAGTTTCAGGAGTAAATTTAGCTGGATCATCAAGTTCAAGATCGCCGTAAACTTCATCTGTAGATATATGATGAAATCGCTTTTTGTGCTTCCGAGCAGCTTCGATTAGTGTATATGTTCCGATAATATTGGTATCTAAGAACGGGCGGGGATTATCTAGTGAATTATCGTTATGTGACTCAGCAGCAAAATGTACTACAGCATCACATTCTGATACTAAGCGCTCAACAATTTCCTCATCGCAGATATTTCCGATTACTAAGGTGACTCTTTTGTCGTCAAGACCTTTTAAGTTTTCTTTATTGCCAGCATAAGTAAGCGCATCTAGTACAGAGATTTTCCATTCAGGCCTTTCACGGTATAAATATCTTACAAAGTTTGAACCGATAAAACCGGCTCCACCAGTAATTAATATATTCATATACATTAGTATAACAGCCGTTAACCCGTAATAAGCTTTGTAACTTTAGCTACAAGTTTGTCTAATTCTACTTGACTATTTGCTTCAGCATTTAGCCTTAGAAGCGGCTCTGTATTGCTTGGACGGACATTTACCCAACTGTCATCAAAGTTAACAGTTAAACCATCCAACCAATCCTGTTTGCCATTCGATAACTCTTTTGAAATTGCCTTAAGAGTAGCTTCTTTATCTTCTACCTCAAAGTTAGTTTCATCTATCTGTACATATGCTTTCCTGAATGGTTCAACTAATTCAGAAAGGGTCTTTCCAGATTCGCTTAATATTGACAGGACAATTACCGCACTAATTAGTCCGCTATCAGCGTTAAAATTATCTTTAAAGTAATAGTGCCCGCTATGTTCACCGGCAAAAACAGCTTTGTTCTTAGACATATCAGCTTTAATAAATGAATGTCCAACTCTGGTTCTTACCGGATTGCCTCCGTTAGATACAATTGCTTCAATTGCAGCACGTCCACAGATTGCATTATGCAAGATTGTGCTACCAGGATATTTCTTTAGAAAGTATTTTGCTAGCAAAGCAGTAACAACTGTACCGGTCAACGGCAGCCCGGTTTCATCTACCAAAACTGCCCTATCTCCATCGCCATCAAAAGCTACGCCTGCATCAGCACCAGTTTCTTTAATCTTAGCTATTAAATCAATTAGATTCTTGGGTTCTAATGGGTTGGCGATGTGATTAGGAAAGGTACCGTCAAGTTCGAAATACATTTCTTCTACTTCAAATGGAACGAATGGTTCAAGTTCAGGGAAGATTTTTCCTGCCATACCGTTGCCGGCATCAACTACTAACTTCAATGGAGTTAGTTTTGTCGTATCAATAAAGGTAAGGGTATGAGTAATCCAGTCTTCTGTCAGATCCTTCTTTATGACCTCACCTTGGCTTTTAATCTCTTTGATGTTACCCTTATTTGCCAAATCTCTGACTTCAAATAAACCAGACTCTTCACCAACTGGCTTTGCCATTTCTTGACACAGTTTTATTCCATTGTATTCGCCTGGATTATGGCTTGCTGTGATCATTGCACCACCAGCTAAACCGTATTGACCAGTAGCAAAATATATCATGTCGCTAGTAACTTCACCTATATCCCAAACGTTCCTTCCTTGTTCTAGGATTCCATTGATTAAAGCGTCGGCAAGTTTTTTAGAGTCTGGTCGCATGTCTCGGCCGACTGCTATTACTCCTTCTTTTGGAAGCCAGTCAGCAAATGCCCGCCCAACTTTCTCAACTACTTTGGAGTTTAACTCACTTCCGACTTTACCTCTAATATCGTATGCTTTGAATATTTTACCGAACTCATCTGACACTAGCAGTCCCTCCTATTTCTAGTCATTATTATAAGCTATTAAAACTTTTTGTTATTATATTTCAAATGATTGGAATTATTATTGCTGGCGGATCAGGATCAAGGTTATGGCCTTTATCTACCCCAGATTATCCAAAACATCTTCTTAAACTAACTAATGCTAACAGTCTGATTCAAAATACAGTACTACGAACTGAAAAGTTGGCTGATAAGAAATCAATTGTAATAATAACTGAAGCTTCTCATGGCCAACACGTAAAAGAACAAATAGATCTTCCTAAGGAAAATATTATTGCTGAACCGGCAAGGCGTGGTAATGCAAACTCAGTATTACTTGCGCTTAGATATTTAAAGAAAAACAATTATGATCCGGACGAACCAATTGCAGTACTGTGGGCAGACCATCTTATTCGAGATACCCGTGGTTTTGTTTCTTCGCTTAAGCGAGCTGGCGAACTGGCCTGTAAGTATCAAAAAGTAGTTTATATAGGGGCCGAGCCTTTATATGCTTCGACTGGATTTGGCTATATGGAACACGGTCCATCATTTGATCATGAGCCGCAAACTTACGAACTTATAAGTTTTCATGAAAAGCCCGACTATAAAGTAGCTAAAAAATACTTTTCTAGCGGACATTATTTCTGGAACATGGGATATATGGTTGCAACGTTAAACACCATTGAGCGTGAGGCTAAAAAATACTCACCTGAATACTGGAAATCATTTGAAAAGTTATTAAATGCCAAAGACTATGAAGCGGAATTTCTAAAACTTGAAAACAAAGCATTAGATTACGTCTTCAGCGAAAGAATTAAAGACGCATTGGTAATACCCGGAAACTTCGACTGGACTGATATCGGATCTTTTGGTGATCTGCACAAAATTAGTCCTCAAGATGAATCTGGCAACCACGTACGAGGTAATAATGTCGAACTTGATAAAGTGACAAATAGCTATGTACGAAATGACAGCGACAAACCAATTGCTGTTATAGGTGTAGATAATATAGTCATTGTAAATTCTCCAAACGGTTTATTGATTACAAATAAGAATTTTGCCCAAAACGTTGGTGAAATATCTAAAAAGTTTAATAAAAGTGAAAAATAAGGATTTTGATCATACTTTATTTAAAGTAATTCCTTATGTAAAACGTATAGAAAAACCCTGGGGCTATGAGATTCACTGGGTACCAGACACAGCGCCATATATGGGGAAAATAATCCATATTAATAAAGGCAGCCGCCTCTCTCTGCAGATTCACGACCAAAAGCAGGAAAGCTGGCTGCTAATTAACGGGCAGGCAAAAGTAGTTTGGGAAAACAACAAGGGCGAATTGATTGAAACCGAGCTTAAAAACGGCATCGGTTTTTCAACTTCAATTGGTCAAAAGCACAGACTGAATGGAGTAACGGATTGCGACATTGTTGAAGTTAGTACACCTGAAATTGGAACGACTTGGCGGCTAGAAGACGACTATTCAAGGCCGGACGAAACAGAAGAACAGCGTAAATTAGAACGGGCCTAGTTTTCTAGTACGGCCCGCCTCCACCTCCTCCGTAGCCTTTGAATTGAATATTGGCAGGCCGATGGTAGTCGGTTACTTTTTTAGGTGTAGAATTTGCCTTAATACTAGCTATGTAAATTTCGCTGTTGTTCTTTGAGTATAGTGCGTAGTCGTTGGTGAACCATGCGTATGGCTTGAGCTCTGACAGGCTGTACAGTTTCTGGGCATTTTCCGCCTTGGCGTTGCCGAGCAGAATAGTTTGTTTGCCGTCCCGTTCCTCACTCCAAAGCAGTTTAGTGCCATCAGGCGAGATGAAGTAAGTGTACTGAGCAGTATTTTCCGGTTCCTTGTCTTGAGTTTTCCATTCGCCCTTGTTATTGACTTCAAAGTAGCTGTATTTAGACGTTGCGTAATTCCACTGCCTATAATAAGCTTCCTCGGCTGAAGTATAGGTTAGTTCCAGGTAGCCGGTTGAGCTGCCGACGGAGTACAGCTTGCTGATTCGGCCGCTGCTAATTGACGCTAGACTAATACTCGTTTCACCGCTGCCATTTCCAGAAGTATAAGTGGCATAAAGTATATTATGATTGACTATACTGACAAAATTAAACACTTCAAAATTGGCATCATTATTATTTGAACCGCTTGCAGCGTTCCGGTAAATAACCGCCAAGCTTTTATTGTCTGCATCATAGCTCTTAATTTTGTATTTGCCCGTAGCCCAGGTATTTATATCCGAATTTTCTGAAGTAAATACCAATTTTTTATTGTCCCAACCGTAAAGAGTAAAGTTTGCATTGCCTTCGTCTACCGTTTTATTTGAATCGTCGGAGGTATCGATAATAATTATCTGTGATGTCTTGTCCGTCCTATGCGTGCTTAAGGCTAGATACTTCCAATCAGTGGTCGAGATCATGGTAGTTGTTCCGTCTATTTCTTTGCCGGTACCTGGAAATACTACCTTTTTCTCTGTCCCATCAAGGTTTGATTTAACTACATCTATCTTGCCTGAAGCCTTGCTTAGATAGTAAAGCTTGCCGGCAGGTGTAATGGAAAGGTCGATTGTCTTTTTGCCGTCTAATTTGATACTTTCGGTTTTAGTCGTAAAATTTTCGCCCGATAATTCTAGCAAGTAGTCTTTGCTGTCTTGAATCGGCAAAATTATAAGTGCCGTACCTTGATCATTAGTTGTGGCTTTACTTTCGTTAAAAGCAACCTGTACTCCTTTGACAGCGTCGCCGCTAATAAAGTTGGAAACTTTTACTTTTGTAGGTATTCCTGTGGCTTCCAGCTTAGTTGAATAGCTGTTATTCTGCTTGCCGATTTTAAGCTTGGCATTTATATCTGTAGTTACGGTTTTGTAGTTAGACTTAATTATTTCTACCTTATGCTTGCCCGGTTTTAGCTTGCCGATAAACACAGGGGAGGTTGCACCGCTGGCTTTTTCCTGGCCGTCGACTTTGACTGTCAGCTCGCTCAGCTGTAGCTTAACTTTTTGGGAATTTTCATCACCAACTTCAGTTTCGTCATATGCCTCAATCGTCAGATTTGTTTTAAAGATAGATCCGTATGTTAAATTTCGAGTAAACGGAATTAGCCAAAGAATAACAAACAATGCTAGAACTCCTGCTGAAATCAAAGCCTGCTTTTTAGTCGGACGCCATTTCAGTATTTTACTCAAACTAAATTTTTTAGATGAACTGTCTTTTTTAGGCTTCTCACCAACTTCATCTTTTGATTCAGTTTGTTTGTTGGCGTCTTCAGGTTGATCTTCGACTGTATCTTCGCCGTCTGATTTATGTTCGTCTTCAACTAACTCAAGATCTTCTTCTTTACTTTGTAGTTTGTCACTAGACATGGGTAACTCCATTAATTGTTTACTTAATTGTAATCTCAGTTAATTAAAACTCAAAGCTTATGCTTTAGTGTTAATTTTCTTCTGCCAGTTCCACGCATCTCTTAATGCATCCTCTAAGCTGAGTTCAGTTTTCCAACCTAATACCTGATTCGCCTTTTTAACATCCGCATAGGTACTAATAATATCTCCAGCTCGCTTCTCACCAATTACGCATGGCACTTTAACTTTGTTTACTTTCTCAAATGTATTTATGACTTCTAGGACGCTAGTGCCTTTACCAGTGCCAAGGTTGAATACATCGTAATAATGCTCTTGTTGGTTAGCGGAATAATTAATAGCTTTGACATGCGCTTTTGCCAAGTCTACAACATGTATGTAATCGCGTACGCAGGTTCCGTCTGGTGTCGGGTAGTCAACACCAAACACAGTTAATTCTTTTCTTAGTCCAGCTGCAGCTTGAGTGACAAACGGAACTAGATTGGCTGGTGTGCCAATTGGCAGTTCGCCGATTAGTCCGGTGTTATGTGCCCCGATCGGATTGAAATACCTTAGGGCTATTGTACGCATTGGCAGAGCTTTGGTAGTGTCATTAAGTATTTGTTCGTCTATCTGCTTAGTAGCTCCATACGGGGACTCAGCCGGTTTTAGCGGAGCAGTCTCGTCTACCGGTACTTTATCTGGTTCGCCGTATACTGTGCAGGAGGAAGAGAAAACGAAATTTCTAATCTTATGCCTGTCTAATATTTCCAACAGGTAAATAAGTCCGCTGACGTTATTTCGATAATATTTGAGCGGCTGCTTTACTGACTCGCCAACAGCTTTGAAAGCAGCAAAATGAATGACGCCGTCTATTTTGTTTTCTTTCAACACTTTTTCAAGTAGCACGGAATCCTGGTACTTGCCCTTATAGAAAACGGGACGTTTATTGATAATGGCTTCAATTCCGTCCAGCACGTCTAATGAAGAATTACTTAAGTCGTCGATAATGATCGGGTTGTAGCCGGCGTTGTCAAGCTCTACGACGGTATGCGAGCCAATATAGCCGCAGCCACCGGTTACTAAAATATTCTTCATTTGTTTAACTCTTTATTTATAAGGTCAGAAACTTTTTCCCTAAACTGTTGGTCTGAAAAACTAGCTGCATGCTTCATAATTAGCTTGCTGTCGAACTTCATTGATTGAAAGCGCTTGATAGTTTCTACTAAGCTGTCTTCTGTCTGTTGATCAAAGAAAACACCAGTTTTTCCATCTATGACGTAATCTTTAGCCCCTCCAGCGTTGTAGGCAATTACTGGCGTACCTGATGCTAGGGCTTCTACAGGTGCAACTCCAAAGTCTTCTTGGGCCGCAAACAGGAATGCTTCGGCTGAAGCTAGTTCTTCCGCTACTTGGCTGTCGATTAAACCGACTTTGAACTCGATAGTCTTGCCAGCCATACCGACCAACTTGCTGTGCTCTGGACCATTGCCTAAGATTCTAAGCGGCAGTTCCAGCTGGTTGCAGGCTTTGATCAGCAGCTCAGTTTTTTTGTACGGCACCTGCCGGCCGACGGTAATAAAGCCGTTTCTTGTATTGGTTTCTGAACCGGATGTATTAGTAAACCGGTCTATTTCTACCGGCGGGTTAATGACAACTGAATCGCGGTTGTAAAACTTCTTAATCTCACCAGCAATAAAGCTGGAATTGGCTATGAAGACTTCAGGTTTCTGAGCAGCTTGGTAGTCTTTTTCCTTAAGCGGCTTAACCAGCAGTCTTAAACCTAGGCGGGCGACCGGATTAAAAATCCCAAAACCGGGAGACTTCATATACTGGTCGTAACTGCGCCAGTAGAAATGAGTAGGTGCATGACAGTAGCAGATGTATTTAGTACCTTCAGGAACATTTATGTTCTTAGCTTCACCATTGCCGCTGCTGCTGATTACTACGTCATATCCATCCAGTTTCAGCTTCCCGAACCAGCGCAGCCTGAGTACCGGCAGGAACCTCCTAAGGCTACTAAAAGGCCAATGTTGCAGATATCCGGTAACGACTTTTCCATCCAGTTTTTTTCGCCATTCATCCGAGCAGTAAGACGTATAGATTGGCGCGTCAGGGTAGAGCTTATGCAGTTGTTCGACTACCCGTTCTGCACCGCCACCGTACAACCAATCATGGACTATTGCTACTTTCAGTGCTGGACTATTTTTTTGCATCTATTACATCCAATCCTGGGATTTTTAATTCTAGAATTTGTTTGTCTGCAGTGAGAAGGGGAATCTTTTCAGTAATTGCTACACTAATTAAAGCAATGTCGAACGGATCTTTATTCTCTTTACTAAAGTTTATGTATCCGTCAGAATGCTTGAGCGTGAAGTCTAGAACTTCAATACCCATCTGAGAAATACTGGAAGCAATTGCGTCAACTCCAGTTAATTTTCCGGCAGATTGCTTAACTCGCAGTTCAAGTAAACTAAGCGTCGACACCAGTACTGTATCCGCATTATGGAAGAGCTTGACAGACTGGAGGCCGACGCCACGGCCTACAGCCAGCCAGACTAGTACATGAGTATCAAGCAGTATCTTATTAATAGGTTTTTCATTGGGGCTTTTCACTAGTATTTTATTGGTCTTCTTCATCTGGGGAAAATAGAACCATTATTCATGTCATCTACAATCTCTACCCACATTTTGTCGCTGTGGTCGTCGTAGTCTAAATTGACAATCTCGCCGGAAATCTTGCCCTTAAGTAAGCCAATTTGTCGCTGTGGTTTTTTTGGCGTTTCAACTATAAGCTTTACCTCAGGCTTGCCGTAACTACCTATATAAATTACCTCACCCCGCTTAACTGCAGCAATGTACCTGCTTAAGTTTGTTTTGGCATCATGAATGCTAACTGTTTTCATGTTACTATATTAGCTAAGTTAGCTAAGTTTGTCAAGATATCTAATGTTATGTAATTCAAAATTACTTTTTGATTTCATATCTATCATGGTTCAAAAAAGCCGTACAAAACTGTTTTGAAGGTTTTTATTACGATGATGATATCCATCCAGAAACTCCAGTTCTGCACATAATACGTGTCCAATCTTCTTCTCTCTTCAAAGCTGATCGTCCGGCGTCCGGATATCTGTGCCAATCCGGTAAGCCCTGACTTGACACTCAAGATTGTGTGCTTTTTCTCATATTGGTTAAGTTCTTCCGGAATTAATGCCCGCGGTCCGACTAAGCTGATCTCACCCTTAAAGACGTTAAATAGCTGGGGCAGTTCGTCCAGGCTGGTTCGGCGAATAAACTTGCCGAATGGAGTGACCCTGAAATCCTGGTCCAGCTTGTCGCCGTTCTTGCGGTACTCTTCGATAAGTTCGGGCTTGCCGACCATTCGGAAAACTTCTTCGTCCGTCTTACCGTCGTACTTAGCGTAGTGCGAACGGAACTTGTAGACTTTGAAGACATTGTTGAACCTAGTCAGTCGGCGCTGCTGCTTGCCGCGCATTAAGACTGGACCACGAGGATCGGTCAGTTTAACTAGTAAAGCGACAATCAGCATTATCGGACTGGTTAAGATTAGTAAGAAGCTGGACATAGCCAGGTCAAACAGCCTCTTGGCAATTCGCCCCCAGCCGATTAACGCGGTTTGGTGGACGGCTATCATAGGGATCTGACCGGCAAACAGTTCGACTTCGATATTTCCTACAAATAGATCACTGTTTCCCGGAACGAATCGATAAGACGCGTGATTAACCTGGGTAAACCTGAGGATTGTGTCGTTCTTTTCCTGATCTTTATAAAGTTCGGTTTGGATAATGCCGTGAATCGGTTTGCTAATTTGGCTAAGAGCGACAGGGAAGTTTTCGTAATGTTTGAAGCCGCGAAATTTCTGCCCGACGATTCCAAGAACATGCTGACCGGTAGTTTTGGTATCTCGAATTGCTTCGGCTAACTCCAGAGATCTTTTGGTATTGCCGACAATTAGAATATTGCTGACGCCGACTCCGTAAGCGTACATCCAGCGCCTGACTAAACGGGCAACGGCTCTAAACAAGACTAAGAAACCGAAACCAAGTCCAAGGCCGTAAACCGGCACCAGCCGAGCCGGGAACAGCTCGCCGTCGGTGACAAAGTTGTAGCCGATGACTACAAGTATTCCCAAGATAGAGCCGATAAACAGCTTGCCCAGTTCGACAAACCGCTTCTCATAGACTCGCTGGTTATAAAGCCCGATAAAAGAATGGACTAATATCCAAAGCGGCAAGACGCTTAAGATAGTAAAAATATAGTTCTTAGCAGTAATCTGTTCTATCAAAGGACGTGGGTCCAGCTTTACACGCAGTATATAGGCGACGCCAAAAGCTGCTATTAGAGCTAAAAAATCTCCAATTACTAAAATTAACGCATATGCCAGTGCGGCATTATTCTTCATGGTTATATTTTACTAGAAATTCGCCTAAAGAGTTAACAGATAATATGACAGACTTTACCAGGTTGGTCCGGAAAGAGTTTTGAAGTCGGCACCGATCACGATTATGAAATCGGGTTGGCTTGCAGAACTTGAGCTTGAACTTGAGCTTGAGCTGCTGCTCGAAGACGTACTGGACGCAGAAGTAGATGTATCCGGAATTACGTTAGTCGGAAGCGAACTGCCGACAACCGTACTAAAGCGAATGCTTAAGAACCGGTTGGTAAACGGCTTGTTGTCCTTTGTCATTTTAATTACCAGCGTTTTAGATTGCGTTTCTTTTGCGGTTTCCTTGGTAATAACTTTGTAGCCGTAGCCTACCATTACATCGCCGACTGTTGTCGCGATACCAGATTTGCCGGAACCGTTATAAATAGCTACAGTTGGCGCTTCCTGCTTCAGGTACGGATCGATCATATTGGTTCTGGCATAAGCCCGGATCTTTGAAAAGTCGGTTAGTCCTGCCTGCGGACGGACAATCGATACGCCCCCTGTATTGCCGGTAGTTACTAACGGCTCATCTGGTTTAGCCAAGTCAAGTGAAATAATGCTACTGTCTGGCATGTTCTTAGTCTTGTCAAACAAAGTCTTGGCTTCATCTAAGGACAAATCTGTCCGGATATTTTTTTGTACCGCATTAGCTAAGCTGTTGAGCCTGACCGGGTTAGCGACAATACCGGTACTTGTAGCTTTCTGACGCATAGCGACAATTAACTGCCTTTGGTGCTGGTTGCGGTCGAAGTCTCCCCGGGCACTGCCGTGACGGCTGCGCGCAAACTTTAAGGCCGTATCGCCGTTCATGGTTTGCTGTCCAGCTTTGAACTTCCAACCAGTGAAGGTGTCGTAAATGGCTGTATCGACATTGACGTCTACTCCACCGAGAGCATTGACTACATCTCGAAACGCTTTGTAATCGGTTAAAACGTATTTGTGGATCGGCACACCGGAGACTGTTCTGACGGCATCGATGGCTGTCTTTACGCCATCGGCTTCGGCGTCTTCTTTATTCTTGCCTTTGTAGGCTGCATTTTGCTTGCCTGTGCTGTAAGCGGCATTTATCTTCATGCCGCTGCCGTTGACATTGACCCACATATCCCTCGGCACGCTAAGCAGGGCGGTCTGCTGGTTCTTTAAGTCAATGCTGGCGATTAATAGTGTATCGGTTAAGTCGGGAGCTTCATTTTCTGTCCCGCCGCGACCCATCATAAGTATATTCAGCCGTCCGTCGCCTTCAGTATTAAGTTTGTCGGGCGTAATGTTATCGCCCAGAGCAGCCGAGTTTGAGTTGCCGACACCTTTAGCAAAAACCGAGTTTAAAAACGAATAAAGTCGGAGTCCGGCCATACCGCCCAGGCCAATTAAGATTATTGCCGTAACTAAGCCGGCCTTGAACTTGAGCGACCGGTTCTTCCACCAGGTCCTAAGACGTCCGTGTTCTTTCTGCTGCTTATTTTTCTTGTTCCGGCCGAAGCGTTTGGTTTTGTTATTCTTACTGTCTTCTATTGGATTGTCCTGCTTGTTTCTTTCCTCGCTGAAAAAATCACTGAATTCGTGATTGTCTTTGGAATCGAAGTCACCAATCTTCGGTTGTTCTTTATTAATACTAGTTTTTTCTGAAGACTGACTGAAGTCAGACATGTGCGGGCGCTTACGACTGGCTTGGACTACTGGATGCCTGCGCTGGCTGCTAATCGGATGGCTAGCGCTCCCATAATACTGGTGGGTGGTACGTTTAGGCAAGGGCCGGGAAAATATTCCGTCAACCGAGTCGGTAACCGGTCTTTTTTTGAAGCGAAAATTTTCAGGCATATGGCGGATATTATAGCATAAGCAGACGCATGTTTAAGGAGTAAATGTTAAATTTTTGATTGTAATCAGTTATACTGTTAAGCATAAGCTAAAAAACTGTATGACAAAAAATGCAAAAAAAGTTAAATCACTAAAACGTAGCCAGAGGCCGGCAGTTAAAGGAAAGAAAAAATTAGAAGCTATTCGGATTGCTGAGTATCTTGTCAGCGGTGGTGCTTTTTTCTGGTCCGGATATATTACCTTTTTCGTCTGTGACCAATTCTTCCACTTCAATCTCTGGTGGGCAAAATTAGTTGCTAACATTACCGGCTGGATAATCAACTACATCTTGCAGCGGTACTGGGTATTCAATAGCAGCAAGCTTGCCAAGCACCAGACGCAGGTTACAGAGCGCTATATGATAATTACAATCGCCAATTTCATTATCGACTACATAATCGTCAGCGCCTTAAAACAGGCTGGCCTGACACCATATATAGGTCAGTTCCTATCAGCCGGATTCTTCACTTTTTGGAATTACCTGTGGTACCGGTTTTGGGTCTTTCCCGAACACAGCCACCGGCACAAAAGGGCGGCAACTGTATAGGAAAATGAAACTATGGCTTTAGCAGAAGAAAAAATCCGACCAACTAAAAAGCAAAGGGAAATACTGACCTATATCCAAAGCTTTATTGCCGAGCACGGCTACAGCCCGAGTTACCGGGAAATAATGAAAGGACTCGATTACACTTCGGTTGCCACGGTCGCACTGCACGTCAAAAGCCTGATCGACCGCGGTCATTTAAGGAAGCGGGACAGATCGGCTAGATCACTGGAGGTTGTAGACCAGTCTGACGGGATTAAGATTGTCAGCAACCAGGTTACTGCCAGTCAGGAAAAATGGCTAGTTAAGAAAATAGAACATTTCTTTAGCGAGCAAGAGTCCTTGCCAAGACCTAAAGTCCAGGACTTGGACAATTTATACGTATTAGTCGGAGCCCTAAAGATTCTCGGTCTAGATGGTGCGGCTCATTCCTTTATTCCAAGGCTTACACCGCTAAAAGACAAGACTGTAAATCCAGCCGACAAATAAGATTCTATTTAACCGAGAGAAACTTCCATCAAACGATCGACATTAGCCATGCCGTCCCTGACATTTGTCGGAGCTAAACTACCGCTTGCAACCAAGTTTGGACCGCTAAAATCTAAGTGCCCTTCTTTTACTTCAGTTGGGGTTGTAGGGTCTGCCTGTGAGTAACCTGGAACACCTTCAGTAAAGCTCATTCCTTCCAGAGAAATACTAGCAGTGTGGAACTCTAGTCCAGCAGTTTTACCATTTTTTGTAGCTACCGGAGAACTAATGTTGAAATCTAATGATACGACGCTAGATGCTGCATAAGGAGCATCCATTGATACATTTGGTGAATTTGCAGTAACAGTAATTGTGGTCATTCCATTTCCGTGAGGTCCGGGCCTAACTATCTTAAATACACGCGAGGTTTGGTTTTCGCTTTGCGTAGTTACGACATTGCCGTTAGCGTCTCTAGACACGCTACTTGCACCTTCGCCACCGACTTCTGCAACTTGCTGCAGTTCGGCGCTAATTAGATTGTGCTCGTCTAAGAATTTTTGATCGACTTTTTTAGGATCGCTAATTTGCTCCAGCATGCTGGCATATTTATTAATATATTCGGCAGCTTGCTTGCGCAGTGTTTCGGCAGGGGAAACAGACGGTATTTCAATGGTTGTAGTGGTAGCAGCTGGATTACTGTCGCTATCTCCATTGTTTGCTAATAAGGCTCCGGTCCCAGCAGTTAGTAATGCTAAGCCTCCAGCTAGAGCAATTCTGCCAGCTCGCCTGTGACGTCGAGGTGTAGGTGTTGATTCGTTTTTGTTTGTTCGAGCAGATTCATTTGACATGAATATACATTAGCATTATTTATGGAAAAAGTCAATATGCTTGGTTAATATTTATTTCTTATTTGTACTAATAAATACCCTACAAGAATAGCCCCGCTAAATAAGAGTATCCATTCGCCAAGATAAGAAAACGGAGTCAGGGATTTGTTTGTTTTAAACTTAAAATCAATAAACTTATCGGATACATTACCCGGCTTAACAATATAACTTCCATTGCCATCTATTACAAAAGCCGGCGCGCCTTTTGAAGCCTGGATAAAAACCCGGTTATTAGCAACAGCATGAAATTTCGCCATCATGAGCGACTGGTAGAAGTAAGATTTTGAACGGTTGAAAATAATCAGCGAGGCGCTGTTGGTTAAAACGCCGGCACCTTCACGGGTTAGATTGCGGTATATCTGCCTGCCTAGGATACCGGAGCAAGAAACCGGTCCAATCTTGAATGAGTTAGCCGAGAATACCTTCGGCGGATCGCCTTTTAAATTCGCCCGGGTATTGTTAAACCTATCTACTAATTTTGTTTGACCGCTAAGCCGGTAGTATCCTGAGACAATATAGGGCAAATACTCGCCGGTAGGAATTAATAACTGCTTAGTCTGGCTGTCTATTAGTTCGCCCTTATTACCGCGTAGTTCCAGAGTAGTAATATGCTTCAGGTTTGGACCTTCGGCGACGTTTATGCTGACACCGTCTTTGCCTAGCCGGTCGTTTATGTAAGTATTGGCGAAGGAATCGAAGCCATGGTCAAAGATACCGGAATATTCCGGCAGGACAATCAGATCTTTTGCAGCCGGATCAAAGTCTTCAATTGTGTTTTTTCTGAAGAAATGCGGCGCTAGGTTTTCTATCTGTTCTACGCTGCCGTGGTAAACGGAGCTAGCTTTACTTGACCAGTAGTGGTTTGAGACTATGACTGAAGCAATAATCAATAGGATTAAACTCGCAAATGTTAGTCTCAGTCGCAAATCCTTGGATTTATATGCCATGATAAATAAACTTGCAATCAGTACCACTAGAAAACTTAAGCCGTACATACCAATTAACTTACTTAATGGGGCAAGGGGAGTGTTCATCATTCCCAGGCCGATACTGCCGAAGTTCCAAAAGTCGCCTAGGGTGCCGTTCTTACCGTATGCAATCACTGAAAAACCCCAGCTCCTTAACCACTCGCAGACAACCCAAACAGCCGGCAGCATGACAAGCAGTTCGAATACCCGCTTTTTACTCGCTTGGTTGCCAGATATTGTTTTAATAAACAGAGCTAAAGGCAGGCTGCAGATGATAAAAACAGTCGTAATTATCATTATGCTGGCAATCGAAGCGGTTATGGCACCCCGGCGGCTTACACCAGACAGGCCGCTGATGTCGGCATCTATAAACCACTTCAGAACAACTGCAAAATAAGGAACAAAAAAGGCCAAAATTGAAACTAGTGATTGCCTGAATGTTAGTTTTCTACCTGAGTAGAAGCTTAGAATTAAAGGAAAAATAGCAATTGGCAGCAGCCATGGGCTAAGCGAATATGAAAAAACAGATCCACCGATAATCCCACCTGCTATCAGCCAAGTAAATGGACTATTGACAAAAGCAGTCGTCAGCTTTTTTGCAGATTTGTTTGCAAGCCGGAGATTGTTTTGCATTTACAATTGTTTCGATTTTCTATAAAACAGCTAAAACTTGCAGTCGGCGTTGTTTAGCCAGGATGCTTCGATCATAGCGTTATAGAATAAACCGTCGCTTGAATTAAAGTAAGTTCCTTGTCCGAAACACTTAGCGTTGGTTATTAATATGTTGGCCAGATGTCCGGGACTATTTACATAGGCGTTAAATAAGTTTATCGAATCGCCAGCCCGTCCGACATTTTCGGCTAGGGAAGTCCAGTTATTAGCAGCCGACATAGTCTTGGGGTTATTGATGTCATACCTAAAGCCGTCGTTTGGCCCGCAAGTTTGGTACAGGAGCTGGCCCTGATTGCTATGGGAAAGAGCTTTGTCGGTAGCAATTTTCTTAGCCCAAATAATAGCGGCATTATCCATGCAAGTTTTGCGCTTTAACTGGTAAAGTCCTCTAGATGACCGCAAAATATTAACTCGGTTTGCCTGATCGTCTGAGATATCTTGTCTAAGTGAGAGCGATCCTTCTGTTGTCGCAACAGCTTCGACTTTTGGAGTAATGGCCCGGGCGATCTTGCTTTTAACGGAATTAGTTTGTGAAGTTCGGTTATTTTGCGGGACTTGGAAATTTCTCAAGTTGCCCCGATTGCCACTTTTTTTGGCATAGGTCTGGCACATTTTTTGGATTTTAGTCTGCATCTTAAGTAGTTTGTCCGGTTTAGGCGAATCCTTATGCAGTTCGACTACTTTTACGCTAGTCTTGTTGGCTAGAATAAAGCCTTCGTTGTTGCTGACCATGGCATTTACACCTTCCGGCTTGATGGTGTTAGGCAGAGTGCTTGGATTAAGATCTACTAACTCATTGTTTAACTTTTTAAATATTCCTTTAGGCAGCATGCCGGTAGTTGTTTCGCCGGTTGAATTGCCGTTGTCGCAAAGTACACTGCCGTCAGCCAAAACTAAATAGCCTTCTGAAACGGAGTTGAACGTTGCTTTTTCGGAAACTAAGTCCCTAGCCACGCTTGTCGGCCTTAATTTGTAGTAGGCGGCTACTATATCGTCCGGATCGGAGGGAATATTAGTCTGGGCAAAACTATTGCTCAAGATTATCGTTCCAACTACCGCAAAGCCGATTAGAAAAACAAATGACCATTTTCTAGCCATTATTTTTTCACTAATCGATGTATTCTTACTAACTCTTGCTCTAGATGTTCTTTTATTCGCTGTTTTAGATTGTTTGGTAGCCATAGAATTACCTTAATGTATTTATTCGTGTTTTATTACGCTTATGATAACCCTTATCTATAACCGCTGTAAAGCAGTCAGGAATATATAGAATTTCAGCCAAAACCAATAATTGCTTTGGCCATTGTATTATTAGTTCTATACTTAAGAATATATGGCAATACTACAGGCAATTTTTCTTGGAATCATTGAAGGTCTGACTGAATTCCTGCCGATTTCCAGTACTGGCCACCTGATAGTTTCTGAAAAGCTAATTGGCTATAAAGACAGTGCCGAAATCTTCACAGTCGTGATCCAAATCGGAGCCATTGCGGCCGTGCTTTGGTATTACCGCAAGGATATCCTGGACAAAATAAGAGGACTATTCCAGGGTGAAAACTCTGAAGTCAACTTTTGGAAGAATTATGTCATTGCCACAATTCCGGCTGGTCTGGCAGGTTTGCTAATTGAGAAAAAGCTGAACAATCTGGCTACGCTGCCGGTTGTCGCCAGTGCTTTAATTCTAGGAGGAATCGCAATCCTACTAATTGAAAGGTCTCATATTCCTCTGGCTAAATCCAACAGTCCTAAACTAGAAAGCATCTCAACAATGCAGGCCTTTAAAGTCGGCTGCTACCAGGTACTGGCATTAATTCCCGGGGTTTCGCGGTCCGGAGCAACTATCATGGGCGGGTTGTTAAGCGGACTGGATCGGCTGACGGCCACGGCTTTTTCGTTTTACTTAAGCATCCCGATCATGGTGATTGCCTCCGGCTACAAGCTGTTTAAAGACTTCGATCTGCTGAAAACTGTTAGCGGTGGCGGGGCCAGCATAATCATTGGAACTATTACTTCGTTTGTTACCGCCCTGTTTGTAATCAACTGGCTGCTGAAGTACGTTTCCCGTCACAACTTCAAGCCGTTTGCCTATTACCGAATTATTTTAGGGATAATAATCCTCCTATCCCTGACGTTCTAGTTGGTGCAAATTCTACACTGGATTATTGTTCATACTAAAGCAGTTTAGTGTCATAATGTTTGTACTTAACAATTTTAGTGGAATCACGTGAGAGTCGTGAACTGTGCCGCAACTGTAATGCCAAAAGTGAGTATATATTACTTACCTATTGGATAAGTCAGACACACTAGCTAAAGTCTTCCGAGCAGAAGCAAAGTTCTTATTTGAGACCTTTTCACTACCCTCGGAAATCCAGAGGGTATAAGTGCACGAACAGGAAAAATTAGCAGAAGTTATCCAGCTCTTCCCAGTAGTCCATTCTGCCGAGGCAAGCTATGCTTTTGACGGTGCTAATGCCCTACAACCAGATTTAGCAGAAATCTATTATTTTCCAGATCCTGATTTGGCGATTGAGGAAACTGGGCCAGTTGAAGCATCACAGACACAAGACAGGCCGAATCTGTACTTAGTGCCGGATCTTCACGTTGAAATTGAAACTGAACCAGAACCAGAACCTGAACCTGATCCTAGGCTGGTTATTGATGCCAGTGAATTAGACATAGATGAGAGGGACTACTGGCGGATTGTAACGACGGCCGGTAAACTAAGCGTTTCATCCGAGGTAGCTAAACACGCAGTTGAATCGGAACCGGAAAACCTGAAAGCAGACATTAAAAGAGCAAATCAAGGTGATCAGATTGCCAGGCAGAGAGTGGAAGTTAATTGCCATACAGATGCAGTTGAACGCAGCTACAAAGAGGGCGTGATTATACCTATTCCGCTGGATACTAATCGGGACGGCCAAATCAATCAGTGGGGCCAAGCCCTCCAGCGGGTGCATGAAAATGCCATTGCCTACAACTCTGAGCATCCGGTAATGAAGCAGCGGGCGGAAATAGAAGCCAGAAACGGCCTACGACTGCAGAAAGCTCTGGACGAGGGAATGTTGGAAGATTACGCATTTGTAACTTTTTCATTAGTTCCTAATAAGCTAAGCAGAGCTGAAGCTCATAAACTTAAGTTCTTCACTGAAACTATGTCGGCTGCGATTCAAGTGACTACGATTGTTGACGGCCAGTTAAAAATGGAATCAGCTTTTGTAGCCGGGATAGAAGATGATTCTGCTGACCGGCATGATTTAGATGCAGTAGTGTCGGTCGGCGAAGAGTTCGGAATAGATTATTCTGGATTGGACAGCGAAGAAATACTTAGCCAGCCGATATTAATTCATAAGAGCCTAATTCCGAATCTTAGTTTGGATCTTGTAATCAAATACGACCAGGAAAAGGGAACATTATTCGGTAAAAACAATCATGGCAAATCCACAAGCCTAGAAGAATATAAAAAGTACAAACTTCAGGGCGATAAACTGCAGAATAAAATGCAAGCTGTATCTGCCAAAATTGCTGACCGCCTAATTAGTGAAGCAGAGGCTATTAATACTCCGGTCCAGGCGGTCCGTCGGCTAGATAAAATATCTGAGGAGGAAACGCTAATTCACTCCTTGACTGAAACGTCTATCAACCCAATAGTTTTTGGTTCTAAATCCGCCAGCTATATCATGCAGGGAAGAATTAGTTTTGAGCAGGGTAATTGGTATGAAATGCAGCAGTATACTGCAAAAGCACTTAAAACAGCAGACTCAAGTTCGTGCCCGTCAAGCCTGATGAAAGAAAGCAGTATGGATCAAATTAATATAGAAGGAGTAGGCATGGAAGACAGTAATTATTGTGTAGAAATAAAAGATGGACAAATAGTTAAATGCCCTGGCTGTAAGGAAATGGTAAAAGCGATTGTACCGAATCGTGAATCAATCTATTGTCCTAACAAAAAGTGCGGCCTGACTGCGCCATGGCTAAAAGATAAAAAGATCGAAAAACCAAAAAAAGACAAAAACAAAAAAGAAAACGATTACATTTTTCGGATGAACTGCGAACCGGAAAAAACTACAGCCTAGGGTATACTTATCTAGATGAGCGAAACAGATTTTGATCCCTATGAGGCAATGGTAAACGAAAAGTCGCCTGAACTTTTCTGCGATAGTTGCGGCCATTACCCGATTGAACCAGTCCACGGCCATTTCATGTGTCCGGCCTGCCGGATGCCAACTAAGTGCTGCGAAGGAATGCCGGCGGATGTTTAAATACCGGCTGACAAAAATACTGCTCGGAGTCATAGTCATATTAGTAGTTTTGCACGTAATTTGGCAGGTAATCGCCTACAAATACTTTCCGGACAACCGAGTAATCCACGATATTGCCGGCCGCTTTGGATTGGACGACGAGCTCAGCATTCCAACTTGGGTTAGTTCAGTTATAGCCATGATGGCTGCCGGTCTTGCATGGCATGTTTTTAATTTAAAGCAGCACAAAAAAGAAAAAACGGCTTGGGCATTAGTATTTCTAGCCGGCTTATTTATCTCCGTCGACGAAGTCGCTTCGATTCATGAGCTGATCCTGCAGAGCCTGCACATTCTAGCTGATTTTGGTGAGGGCAAGCAGTCCTGGCTGTCTAATGCCTGGCTATTAGTCGTGCCTTTGATCTTGGTCGGACTAGTTTTAAGCTACCGAATACTAAAGGACAATCTGCCAAAGCAGACACTCAGAAACCTATCTATTGCAGTTGCCGTATATTTGCTTGGAGCCTTTGTGGTTGAATACCTAAGTATTCCAATGGACAAGACAAAATTCGGCTACCGCATAGGTGCAGTAGTCCTCGAAGAAACGTTTGAAATGGTAGGGCTTTTATTATTCCTAGGGTTCCTGATGCAGCACATCCAGAATTACGAGCCAGGCCAGTATAAAAGGCTGAGGGATATATATCAAAAATGAGAATCGGTATTTACAGTGGTACGTTCGACCCAGTCCATAAAGGCCATATTGCCTTCGCCCTTGAAGCGGCAACTCAAGCAAGTTTAGACGCTGTCTATTTTGCACCGGAGATAAAACCACGGCGAAAACACCATGTCACCCATTTTGCTCACCGGTTGAAAATGCTGGAACTGGCAGTCCGGTCACAGCCGAAACTGAAAACACTAGAGTTGCCCGATGCCAACTTTTCAGTCAGCAAGACTATGCCTCGTATCAGGGCAAAATTCCCAAATGATGAAATTGTCCTGCTGCTTGGATCCGATCTGTTTTTAAACCTAAAACACTGGCCTAATTACGCCAGTCTTATTGACAGTGTCGAGCTGGTAGTTGGATTACGCAGTAGCGACAACATTACTAGCCTGGAAGAATATGAAGCTACTTTGCGCGGAGCTTATAAGAAGATAACCTTTATCCAAACCAGCAAGTTCGATGTTTCAGCAAGTAAGATTAGAAATACGCTTATCGCCAGCAAAACTTCAGAAGATCTTACCACTAGTGTCACCGACTACGCTCTCAAGCACTGGTTGTACCACGATATAAAGACTATTAAGAGATAATAATTTACTGACTACTAGCCGTTTACTTCGCCTATTTCGTCGGCGCCAGGTAGTACGTCCTGATGCGACTGCAAGTAGAGTAAGTGCTTTTCGCGGAAGTTCTTAAATTCAGCTTTGCTCAGGCCATTCTTCCTAATGAAAGTAGAGATCTTTTCGCTACCAATATAGTGTGGCATCATGACATAAGCAGCACCATTAGTATAAAGTTCAGCTGCCTCCTCGGCCCGTTCGGCCGAACAGACGAAAACGGCATTTGGGTTATTAGTTTCCAACCAATGGGCTAGAAACTGGTTGGTTTCTCGGTCGCCAATTGTCGACACTACCAGCTTGGACTTTTTCAAGTTTAACTCGTCTAGTATTTCGACGTCGGTTGCATCGCCGTAAAGATAGTTTAGCTGCTGCCGTTCCAACGACTCTATGTTTTCTGGATCGTAATCGACGATCACGAACTTCTTTTCCATATTCTGGAAAGTCTTTACGAATTCATGACCGCCTTTCCGGTATCCGAATAGGACTAACGGGTATATTTGGTAGCTGCTCTGTTGCTCGTATTTAGTGACATGGCGTTCAAACAGCCTTAAGTTGTTTTCTAGCTTGTTGTACAGTAAATTGTCATATTTTATTAGATATGCTGAGGCCGCATAGGTTATTAAAGCTGTCATGGTGAGAGTAGTAACGGCTTTTTCCGACACAAGTCCAGATGTAAATCCAGCGGCCACAAATACAAGCGAGAACTCGCTAACTTGACTCATGGCGACCGCCGATTTGAAGCTGGCTCGTTTGGTGTAGCCCAGCATACCCATGCTAATGAGAACTGCCAGTGGTTTCAGAATAAGGACTATTAAGCTGAGTAGCAAGGCAGGATAAAAAACATGGCTAAGTTTTCCGGGCGCCATAGTCTGACCTAAGGTAATGAAGAAAATTACTAAGAAGAAATCTCTCAGCGGTTTCAGTCTGGCTGTCATTTCGCTACTGTATGGCAGTCCAGCTAGACTTACGCCGGCAAATAAAGCTCCAATCTCAATTGAGAAACCGGCTCTAGCGAACAGCTGGGCAAAACCAAGTCCCCATCCAAGCGAGAATAGAAGTAACAACTCCTTATTCTTTTCCAGAGTCTTAGTCAGCAGAGGAACTATATACTTCACTAGAACATATAGGAGGACTACTAAGTAAATACCCTTTATGGCCAAAGAAATAAGCGTATGCGTGCTGTTAGCATCACCAGCCTTAGCGGCCAGACCTATCTTAGCCAGTGTGGCGATTATATCTTGCAGCAGCAAGACACCTATGGCAATCTGAGCATATAGCCGGGTAGTTTCCCGCTTGTCATTCAGGAGTTTTACGATTATGATCGTCGAACTCATAGCCAGACCAAGACCTAGTACGGCCGACTCAGTTTTACCAAAGTTAAGTAGCCGGCCGGCAGCAAAACCGATTAGGGTAATAGATGTTACCTGGACAAATGTCGTAAAGAAGACGGCTTTGCCGATCCGCTTGACGGCCTTGAAGCTTAGATCCAGGCCAATAATAAACAACAGCAGGGCGACGCCCATTTCACTCAGTCCACTAAAAGCTGAATCAGAGTGGATTAGATTAAAAAGTGACGGACCGGCAATAACACCGGTAATAATATGCCCGATAATTAACGGCTGACGCAAAGCCCTCATTATTAAGGAAATAACGGCGCCTAAAGCAATAAGAGTGCTTATTTCAGTAAATAAACTGCTGTGCATCTATAGCCAGCCCTACTTGTTCGCTGATGCTATGCCTAGAAGCGCACCGCTAAACACAAGAAGTGCAGCTCCGAATCCGACCATTAATAGTTTCAAGTTGCTAAGCGACTGCAGGTTGCCGAGTAGGATTATCAAAGCGCCGGCAAACAGAATTGCTGCGGCTGACAGGATCATAGATCCGCTCTGGTTGCTATTGGAAGTTCGTTTTTTTGTAGATTTCTTGGCCATTTTCTCGTCCTTTTTATGTTTTCTTACCTAAAAGTATACCATAAGCGTAAATATTTGTTGACACGCTGCTAACGCTTATATACACTTAAGCTATTCTTATTAACGCAGACTATTCGCGTTATTAGAAAAACAAAAATATAAAAGTCGAAAAAAGTTATTGAGACTGACTTTATTGGCCTTAAAAAGTGGGGAAGGGTAATGGGAAAACAAATATCAATTAAAACATACAACGAGGGTTTTAAAGTGGAAGTAAAAGTAAAGCGGCCAAGCTGGCAGCAATTCTTGCAGTACTGACCCGTTGTTACATTGTCGTAATAGAGACCTCATTATTGGGGTCTCGTTTTTGTTTGGCAAATTAAACTATCTGCTAACATCGTATAGTTCGCAATATAGTAAGGATATTAACAGAGTCTTATTGGCAATTTGTTTATAGTCTAAAACTGGTCTTAGTATAAATGACTTTTATAGCTC
>CAZWJA010000003.1:0-94366 GCA_964634445.1 uncultured Candidatus Saccharibacteria bacterium
TTATGTGCCATAGGTTAACAATATTAACATAATTATTTATTCTTGTAAATGACTCAACTGTCCAACCGTATGTTAGTATTAACACATGAGAATTGCAGTTTTAGGCTACGGCAAGCAGGGCCAAGCCGCAGTCGAATATTGGGGTAAAGGTAATGAAATTACAGTCTGTGATTTCAATGAAAATATTGACCTTCCACTAGGAGTTGACCGACAGCTCGGTAAAAACTACCTTCATGGTTTAGACCGTTTCAATCTTATTGTCCGCTCTCCTATTATTCACCCACAGGATATATCTGATGCCAACAGTGGCGACTATATCTTGCGTAAGGTCACAACCGTAACAGAAGAATTTATGCGCAACTGTCCAGCCCAGATAATCGGTGTTACTGGAACCAAAGGCAAAGGTACAACTTCTACTTTAATTACTAAGTTTCTAGAAGCTGCTGGTAAGACTGTGCATCTTGGTGGCAATATCGGTACTCCGCCGCTGGAAATGTTTAAATGGGATATTAAGGAAGCGGACTGGGTAGTATTGGAACTTGCCAACTTCCAGTTAATAGATCTCAGGGTGTCGCCTAGGATTGCAGTTTGCCTCATGGTAGTCCCGGAGCATTTGGACTGGCATAAGGACTTAGCTGAGTACGTAAAGGCGAAACAAAACCTATTCCGGCACCAGTCAGATAAAGATCTGGCTATCTTTAACCGGCTTAGCGACATGTCTGCCGAAGTAGCTGAAGTTTCTCCAGCTATGAAGATGTCGTATGAAGTTCCAGAAGAAAACATGGAGCCAAATGAAAAAAACGGCTGCTACGTACTAGGAGATAGCATATATATGGACGACGAAAAAGTCTGCGCTATTGCTGATGTAAAACTATTAGGCCGGCACAACCTCCAGAATGTCTGTGCCGCAATTGCTGCTGTATGGGATATTATCGGGAACGATAATGAAGTAATAATAAAGGTAGTCCGCGAGTACGAAGGCTTAGAGCACCGGCTTGAACTGGTACGAGAATTTAACGGCGTTAAATATTATGACGATTCATTTGGAACAACTCCAGAAACTGCAATTGTAGCCATTGAAGCGGTCAAGGAACCTAAAATATTAATTCTCGGTGGATCCGACAAAAAAGCCAGCTACGATGAACTAGCTGACACTGTTAAAAAATCAAACGTAAAGAATGTAATGTTAATCGGATATACAGGACCTGCAATAAGGTCAGCTCTAAATAGTATTGGATACACGAATATTATAGACGGCGGTAAAGATATGAAGTCGATTGTAGAAAATGCAAAATCAGTAGCACAACCTGGCGATGCCGTTCTTCTTTCTACCGCTTGCGCCAGTTTTGATATGTTTAAGAATTACCAAGACAGAGGCGAACAATTTCATAAGGCTGTCGAGTCAATTACTTAGTTTCTTCCAACTCTTCGATTGTCCTAACAATTCTTCGGATTACTGACTGGGCTGGCTGCATAACCAGCGCTCTCCCAGCAGCTATTTTTCTAATATCTTCTTCGATCCAATGGTAGTGTGTACAACCCAGCACGATAACATCTGCTTTCTGATTACAAGCATCGTCTATTTGTTTATTAATAAATTCATGATCTACATCGTTTGACTCGATCATTCTTGCCCAGTTACTACAATCCGGTTCGATTATAGATACATGAGAGGCATATGTTTTCTTAAGCCAGTCATATCTTTCTGAAGCTAATGTCGCTGGAGTAGCGCAAACTGCAATAATACCGGTTCTTGTACGTTCTGCGGCTGCCTTTACCATTGGCTCCATTCCAATTACTGGAACTTTAATATTTTCTCTAATTTTGCTTATTAAAGTTGTAGTGACCGTATTACAGGCAATAACAATTATTTCGCAGCCGTCTTTTTCAAGCTGTTTTAATATCGGTAAAACATATGAATATACCAATTCGATTGGTTTGTCGCCATATGGGATATGTTTACGATCATTTGCATATACAACTTCTAGCTTGTCGAGAGTTTTTGCGATTTCATTAGCAACCGACTTACCACCTGCACCTGAATCAAATACACCAATTTTATGTTTATTCAATATTTAATATTTAAGTTTTATTTTTGCGTTATCTGCTAATATATTAAACCATTTATCAAATCTATTCATTTGGTGGTTCATCACTTCCATTTCTTGTTCAAGATCGGTTAGTTGTTTGGTATGTCCATCCAAAGTATTAAGTAGTCTATCGAATTTAAGATTAACTTCTTCGCGAAAGTCAGCTAATTCAACCGTCTGCTTCTGCAAATACTGAAATAGTTTTGTAAACTCGTCTTGGCTCATAATTTAATCCTATCACAATTTAGTGGCATTATCCCGCATATTATTTAGCTTTTCTTGACCTATACATTGCCAGAATAATCCCTAAAACTACGCAGGAAACTAAAAACAAGATTGCACCTGAGTTAATAAATCTGAAACTACCGGTAAATCCGCCACTACCGTCGGAAATCTTGGTCATTTCAAAAATGTTAAGTCCTAAGATACTGCCTTTCTTTGTCCCACCTGCACTGCTTAGATTTGTTGCAGCACTGATTACAGTAAGAACGTATATGACTAACCCGAAAAAAACTACTGAGATTATACTCTGTGAATATATTTTCTGCTTGTTGCTACGATCTAGAACGGCCATGGTTATACCTCCTTATTATTTCCGTTATATATATCACTATTCCAACTGCAATTCCGGCTATAAGCCAATATGGAAACTGCTTGGAATAGTCGACATCTGTGAAATGACCAGCCTTAGGCAGCAGCAGGACGGCTGTGCTGGCTAGAATCGATGCAAAGAACTGCGAACCAGTCTCGCCTGCTCCGGGGACCAGAATGGTACTGGCAAGAAGTCCGGCTAGCGACGCGTATGACTGAAGGACCAAATAATATACAGCGAAAGCAAATCCGTTATCTGCTTGGCCATGGACAGCGAACATAACCGGCGCTCCAATTAATATACCGATTAGTATTACGCTGGCAATTTCCGACTTTACAATACCCTTGATACCTTTGAGTAGCACCATCTCAGGTGGGAAGTACCGTCTCATTACTCCCCTAATTTCACAGGCAAATGTTGCTGCCAAAATTGCTCCAAATAAAAGAATTCCGAAAGGATCTTCAAATGATTTGTGCTTAATAACAATGACAGCGGCAGTCAGGAAATTTAACAGCAAAGCTAAAAAGAAGGAAGATCTAACCCTAATATTTCGCCAAATCTTGACTAAGAACCAGGCTGAGTGGGGCAGGATATTTGGAATAATCTGTTTTTCTGTCTGTGACTTTATTCCTGGTACGATTCTTAAGCCGTTAGCATAAATAAAGTACAGGCTGGCAATCGGCAGGAGCAGAAGACAGATAATTAATATTGCCAGCGTATTTAATTTTACTTGCGATTCGCTAACTAGCAGCTTGTCTAGCAAGTAAAAACTGGCAACCATAACGAACACAAATAGCGATCCTTTGTGTACTAGCTTCTTTGGTCTTGGCGCCAACGAAAAACTAAATCCGCTAATTAACCCCAATGTCCAGGAGCCAATTAGTAGCAACGTATTTACTTGTATAGATTTTGCAGCTGCAATTAATATCATCGATCCAAAGATATCTATTATTCCGATTAGTATTAGTCCGGGTAGAATATTGATAATCCATCTGACAACTTTTGGCACCGGCATTAATCTGACCACATCTTTAAATACACCGGTCTTGCCAGCATAGCTGTTATTCGCGGAAATTGATAAGAATAAAAAGCCGCTTAAGAAGAATGCAATTGTTAGAGTAATTGCCAATACTACACTGAGCGGAATATTAGACGGTAGATTAGCGGCAACTACCGGCTTTTGTAAGTACCGGCCAAAAATAAAAGCTAGTAGGTATGCGGTTAAGATTCTAATTAGCGCGCTGTTAAACGGATTAACAGATTCCTTAGCAAAGTTGACTATTAACAGCGTCTTAAATAAGTTTTTATACCGCATTAGAGTACAGCTCCATAAATTTGTTTTCCAGACTGCCGGCTTTGTCGACAATATCTTTGGTTTCCTGATGCAGGACGATAAAGCCGCGCTTGATCATGACAATGTCGTCAGCAAACCGCTCAGCCCACCATAAATCGTGCGTTGCTGCTATAATCGCGCTGCCGCTCATTTGCCTACGCTTAAGCAGGTTTTCAGCCTGGATAATTGCGATCGGGTCTAGACCGTTTCGGAGTTCGTCAACAATTATAAAATGCGGGTCATGCAGCAGGCCAGCTATGATCTGAACTTTCTTTTTATTGCCGTGGCTCAATGTACCAAGCTGCTGGTCAAAACTTGAAAACATTAGCTCCTCGGCAATATCTTTGGCACTGTTTAGCATTAATTTCTTATTAGTAATATTACTCTGTACGCTAGCTAGCATTTCTATATATTCCTGGGCTGTGAGTTCGGGTATTATCCATGTGTCGTCGTCCGGAATATAGCCGACAGCCCGCTTTACTTCAGCCACTTCAAGATGCGATTCTATCCCGCTGACTTTGACTGCCCCTTCTTTGGGAGGAATAAGCCCGACAATTGCTTCCATGAGTGTTGTCTTGCCGCTGCCATTGGCACCGACTATGCAAGTTACGCTGCCCGGCAGTAGGTTCAGAAAAGGAATATTAAGTTCAAAAGTATGGCTCCGCCTAACTCGAAGCCCGTCTATTGTGAGTATTAGCCTATGTCGCCTGCGCATACCGGTATTTCCTAAGTAGATTAAGTATTGTTTTTCCGTCACCGTATGTTGGCAGCAAACTAAACAAATGGAAGCTGCCGACCAAATAACTAAGGTAAATAATATTCACATTTCCTATTACAAAATACGTAAGATAACCAATGACAACTGAACTAACTAACCCAGCCAGCGGGCTTAAAATTGCCGAGTAAAACTCTAACCGGTTACCAATATTTCCATGCAGAACGCCTATTCTTAAACCTTTTTGCAATAGATATGGATTAGATTTATGTAGCCTCGCAATTAATACGTGCGCCCCTTCGTGTATAACGGTTGATACAAAAACCAACAATATAAAAGTTGAAATAATTAGTCCTAAAAAGCCAGCACTTAAGCCGGCGCCGTAAAGAATTACGGAAGTAAATATAATTCCTAATATTAGGCTTGTCATTGATCTTAGTATCAATAGAATCAAATTATAAAATCCTGCCTTCAGCCTAATAGTGTTACTGCTCGGTCGAATACCAAATAAAATTAGTTTTAGCTTATAAGTAAATATTCTTTTAGTTTGAATAATACTTCGCTCTATATCCAAAGCTCCGATATTATTCAAGAAGGTTAGTAATTCTACCTTTTCTTCATCACTTAGCTTTACTGTTTCAAGCCATTTATCTACACTCACCTTATTAATCAGATTAATTACTGCAAACTGGGCCTTGGAAGATAATTCATGTTTGGCGTTATTAGCCGAATCAATTAAATAATTATTTTCAATATATAAACTGTCCGAGAGCGATATATAATCGCCCCCGGATAAAAGTCCATTACTGCTTCTTATAATATCCATTATCGGCAGTAGAAAGTTGCTTTCAAGTGTCTCCAGTCTAAGGAAACATTCTTTGCGCCTCTCCAACCGCAAATGATTACTGCTGCCAATGCTGTCGAACCGATCACCATCACCCAAGCTAAAGCAGCGACAATAATTGCGGCCTCCTTGACGTCGTAACTAGCCTTATCATCGGCTTTTATCAATTGTCTGATCATACCCTCATCCCCAATTTCTATATTCTTTGCAGTCCGAAACCACTTAGAATAATGTTTAAAATGTTAGTAACGATTGGGCGTAGATCTACACTTAACCTATTATTTACGTGGTTTGTGATTTACTGTCAACTAAAGTTTTTAATTAGTTTATTCATGAGCAAAATGTTTGCAAACTTCGTATCTGTAAAATAGTTGTATTAATTAATTATAAAGTAGATAAATTACAACATTTTACAGGGGTAGCATTAGCAAAATAGTAAAGTGTTAGCTTTTAGATTTTTCAGCAGATCTAATCACGTTTTCAAATAATGCGCAGACAGTTAGCGGACCGACACCACCCTTTACGGGCGTTATTGTAATATCCGGAAGATTCCTGACATCTTCTGCTACATCGCCGATTAGGCCATTGGAATCCGTCGCTACTCCGGCGTCTACGATAACTGCATCCGGTTTAACCATGTTTTTAGTAATAAGGCCGGGCACTCCAGTTGCACTGACTATCACTTCAGCGTCCTTAGTTAATGCTGCTAGATCTTCACTTTCTTTTGTGGCAACAGTGACATTTAGTTCTTGGGCTTTCCATTCTTTTGCAAGCGGCTTGCCGACCAAACGGCCATGACCGACTACCAATATGTTTTTGCCGGGAAGATTAATATTAAAACCAGCCAGTAGCCAGTTTATAGCCATCGGCGTAGCCGGTTCGAATTGTGTTCCTTGCGCCAACCCATCGACATCTTTATTTAGAGCTACGGCGTTTAATATTTCAGTTGTCTGACTGGGGTCAGGCAAAGGAATCTGGACTATGATACCGTGGACCGTTGCGTCACTGTTAATTTTGTTAATTTCAGCCAAAGCATTTTTCTGGTCTATGGTATGGACGTCAACTTCAATCCCGATATCATTGCCGTACTGTTGCTTGAGCTTCATGTAGCTGTCAACGATTGGATCCGGATTAGTCCGAATAATAGCAAGTTTAGGCTGAATCCCGAATTGCTGGGACAACCGTCTGACTTGAGCAGCTTGGCGCTCTTTAATAAAGCCGGCTAGTTCTGAACCGTTAAGTAATTTCATTAAGTATAATTATAACACTTAACCTCTGTTAATGGTTTACAGAAAAGATTTCAGCTTGTCTTCGTCTTTGAGAATAATCAGTGATTTCTTGACTTCAATTAAGCCTTTTTGCTCCAATATTGACAGTTCCCGGCCGGTGGTTTCCCTGGAAGCATTAATCGAGCTGGCAATATCCTGCTGCCGTAGAGGTACGTCTATTAGCATGCCTTCTTTGACTTTGACCCCGAATCTTTGGGCACTGCCGATTAGAAAAGAAATAAGCCTTTCCCGTACGCTTCGGTATTCAAGGCTCATAATTCTTTCGCTGTGGATCCTATACATCTCGATCGTCATTTCCAGGACGGCTTGCATAGCTTCCGGATGGCCGTGAAGATAGTCAAGATACTGCTCTCGACTTATCCGCCAGACCACCGCCGGGGTTAGAACTTGGTAGATAACGCTTCTTTCCTGTCCGGTAATCGCCCAGATAAGAGGAAAAATTTCATGTTGTTTACGGATAATGAGCAGGTTCTCTTCGCCGTACTTGGTAATATCAAAGGCTTTAACAATTCCAGAATCTATAAAAAAAACCGCCGACGGGTTTTCCCCGGGGCGGATGATGTACTCGCCTTTCTTATATGTCAGGCAAACACCCTGCTTGAAAGTATCAACTAATGATTTAGCTGGTTTGTCAGATGCCAACATGGATTAATTATGACACGATTTTGTAGAAAGTCTACGTTACAAAGATTTCCTATCTGTAATAGCAAGATATCTTACAATCTAATCTGTAATGTGACAAATAGCACATTAACTTTGCGCTTAAGTTAGCTGTTAACAGATAATTACTGTTCTATAGTTAGAGTGTACTTTTGATTGGAGGTGAAATCATGAGGGATATCAAGCTAGTTAAGCAAGAATTGAAGCGCTTAGGTGCGGACAAATCTACTTTTGGCGGGCCTGAACGGGGCGAACTTCCAAAAATTCTTATGTCCGACGAAGAAATCCAGCATATCATCAACGGCCGTTACTCAGGCGGGTTCGCAACCTTGGTGGCCACCAATCAAAGACTGCTATTAGTCGATAAGAAAATCTTCTTTCTAACAGTTGAGGATATCCGTTACGACATGATCGCCGAAGTCGACTACGGCCATCAGTTTATCGGCGCTACCATACATGTCCGAAGTTTTTCCAAGGACTTGAAGTTCCAAAGTTTCAAAAAAGACGATCTGCGGGAATTTACCCATTTCATTCAACACCGGGTAATGGCACTTAGGGGTCAGCAAATGGATGAAAATAATCCGGCAAAAATTAGCTCGAACAAAGCCAGGGATCCAGTCATATTATCTGCCCGCGACGATGAGCCGGTTCCGATTCATGCCTACAATATTGATGTCAACGCCGATGGTTTTGGAGATGATCTGTCCAACGAACAAGTAAAAGCTGTACTACCGCTAGATAAAGAGCTATGGAAAAAGGTAACCAAAGCCCGCAAGCTTGTAAACCCATATGCCCAGACACCTCTTACAACCCGCCGCAGGATTGGTAGATTCAATTACGCTAGTAAATATTAAAGTTCTTAAAAACTCTAAATAGTTGCTGATTAATTTAATTGCTCTACTCCGATAATATAAGCTTCTTCACCTACCCTTGCATTATAGTGCGGGAATATTATGCATTCGTTTTTTTTAGCTATGAAGTAAATATCTTTATTCTTTGCTATTAATTCACCTGCATTTAATTTTTGAAAATTTGTAAATCCAGGTAACAAAGAAAACAATTCAGTATCTTTAATTACAGCCTTTATTGATTTAATGATCCGTTTCTTTTTTAACGAGTATCCTACAGAATTGTTGATTAGTCCGTAGTAACTCAAATACTGGTAGATTGAGACTTTTGCAAAGTTCTTATATTCAGCTGCCTTAGAAATAGGTCCGCACTCAAGACATATTCCTATCTTACCATTCTCAAACATATAGCCATCCGCACCTCCAGGTTCAGTTTCAGTCCAGTTAGTTGAAATTACATCGACATCGAAGATTTCCGCCACTTTAATTGCATTTTCTTCACATATTACGAACGGCGAGCCGTCGTCATCATAGAACATATGTATATCTAGAAGTGCATCACATTTATCCAGTACGTTCATTAACTCCCGAGCACGCACGTCCTCGGGAGTATTACCATTATTGCCTTTATAAAAGCAACGGTTTAGATTTTTATTTATCATACGGACATTCTTAGCTAGCGCTGGCGGATTAGCATAGGCCAAGAAGATTTTGCCCTTAGCTAATTTTAGCTCGGGTATAACTTCCTCGAGAGCTAGTACGCCAGCTGTTTCATTTCCATGTACGCCAGCAAAAATCGCTAACGTCGGACCTGGCTTACCGCTAGTAATTTCTATGATTTCCGAAGTAAACATCTTATTCTCCTAAATATATTACGGTTGTGTCGCAACAGCCAGATTTGGGCAAAGCTGGACATGACTGACAAAGCTCGAAAGCTTCATCTGGTATTTCGCAGGTCTGAGCGACAACAAAGCCGGCTTTTTTAAATATTGGCAAGCTATTATGATTGCAAAAGGCATACGAACCTATATTTTGATCAGCTAATTTCGAACTCATATGTTCAACTAAGTTAAATCCGAATCCGTGATTTCTATATTCTTTGTCTACTATCAAAGTGCCTAGCTCGGACATTTCCAAACCGTTCCATTCTATCAACTGGTTGGCTGCAATGACTCCAGCAAACTTAGACTTATATAATCCGATGTCAATGTCGTATTTATTGAATACTTCTTCAATACTGATCGGCAGCATTTGAGGTATTTCGCCCATCTGCCCATTTGTAAAACTACTTACATGACTTGCAATTGATAATTGCGTCTTTTCAGGTAAGTCCTTAAAGTTTATTATTTCAAATTCCATTTTCTTGTCCTTATTAAATTAAAAAGCCCCCGTGATGCGGGAGCTGCTAAGGCTTTTAAAATATTAGTCTACAATATCAAGAACAGCTCCCGTAGATACGGCTGCTGCGGTGTGCGTTTAACTGTAGATATATATTACACATAGTACAATATAACCATTATCCTTTTTAAATGTCAATGGTGCGGGTGGAGGGAATCGAACCCTCGTCCTGAGTTTGGAAAACTCATATACTAGCCGTTGTACGACACCCGCAGAACTCGGGATAGTATAGCAATAAATCTTTTGTTATTCCACCCCTGTTGGTTATTTAGTTGTAACTCCCAATATTAATGTATTGTTATCGCCGGAGAATATCTGTGTCGATTTCTTGTCAGAAAGGCTGTAGTTGCTCAACAGGAAGTCGGAAGTTGCTCCACCGGTCGACACGATTATATTTTTATCGCTGACATAGTCGACATCTAAAATATTCTTGTCTGACTGGTAGATTAAACTGCTTTTGCCGGCATCCAGCTTGTTGAGTGTCAGTCCGTCTATGTAAAAAGGCGTGCTGGAACCAGTAAGAAATCCTAATTTGATATCTCTTTTTTTGACTGTACCGTTCGAATTCTTTTCGTCTTTGGTGCCAATTGTAGCCAGCGTAGTTTCTGCCAGTGAGTTCAGGTCGACTGATTTGATAACATACGGAGCTAATGTAGTAACGCCTAGTCCTTCGCTAACATTATCTTCTAAGCCAGTAGAGTAGACAAACTTCGACATATCAGTCGAGACTGCAACTGAATAATTAAATGTTTTAACATTTAGGTTTTTGACAATATCCTGAGTCTTATTCTCTTTAAAGTCAGTAATTTTGTAACCATCCCGTGCTCCATCGCAGGCGTAACAACCCGTACTGTAAACGACCTTATTCTTGTCACTGTTCCATCCGATAAGAAGTATAGCTTTATCCGACTCGGCGATTGTTTTCTTGTCTTTACCGTTTAAATCTAGCGAATAGACTTTAGTTTTAGTAGCAGTTCCGAATTCTGGTAAAACGCTAAGGCCAATCCTTTTGAAGTCAAAAGATATTCGAACGCTTATTAACTCTTCTGATCCTGTTTTTTCATATATTTTCGTATACGTTTTGCCTGAATCGGTACTTGCATACAAAACATTGTCGGCTATGAAAGCCACAATCGGCCCTTGAGCGTCGTTATCCAACACCACTTTGCCGGCATCGAGCTTCAATGCTTCTTTTCTTTCGCCCCCTGCTGCCGGACGGTAATAGACACTGTATGGGTCCGATTCCTTAGCTTTAAATGCATAAGCTATGTTTTCTGGAAGATAGCTGTTTTTAGTTTCTACTGCTGGCGCGGAGTCGGTAGCATTTGTCTGCCCCGGCTTGCTCGTCGTTTTTGGCTTGTTTAGAACAAGAAAATACACAGCTGCGGCTGCCCCAGCGATTAGAAGCAGAACTATAATGATGATTATTAACTTCTTCTTGCTTTTCTTAGGCTGCATACCGACAACCGCCTGATGGGCGGGTTGTGAATCTTTAATGTCGTCGTCGATATTAGCACTGGCGGCAATTAGATCGTCTTCTTCTGCTGGAAGCTTGGGCAACGGTTTGCTGACTGGTCCGCGGTTTACTTGTATTTTTGTTTCGTTATTTAATTCTTTATTGTTATCTTCAGTGTTTGTTTCTGGCGCACTGTTATCAGTATTTTCAGCCATTTGAGTATCCTTATATTGCTTATGCTTGGAATTATGAATATTTTTTCCACAATTTGCAACTTATAAGAAGTAAGTAATGTATAATACACCTGTTATTAACTAGGCCCTGGTAGCTCAGCTGGATAGAGCAGGAGACTTCTAAGCTCAAGGTCATAGGTTCGAATCCTATCCGGGGCACCAAGATTAAGCAAACTTATGCACGCATCATCTACAAAGAAACTTCTAATATCTTTCGGAACTGGATTAATTGCCAGCATATTAGTTCTGTTAAGCGGACATGTGCTTTTCGCACCGGTAATTGGTTGGGATGTAGCTGGTATTACCTTTTTAATTCTAGTCTGGAAAATCATATGGCCTTTAGACGGCGAAGCAACCAAAAGCCACTCTCAAAAAGAGGACCCGGATGCCACTCTGTCCGACACCATTATTCTAGCTGCGGCATTAATAAGCTTGGCAGCAGTCGGTTTGATACTATCTAAAAACACTGGTGGAGATACGTTATCTACTCTTTTTCAAGCGCTTCTGGCAATTTCCAGCGTCGTAATCTCATGGTTGGTAGTTCATACTATCTATACTTTGAAATACGCAGCAATGTACTACTCCGATCCTGAAGGTGGCGTAGATTTCAATGAAAAGCGGAATCCTGACTACTTGGACTTTATTTACCTAGCCTTTACTATTGGTATGACATTCCAGGTTTCAGATACGGCCCTAAGCGACAGGCGTTTTCGAAAACTTACAATAGAACATGCCCTCTTGTCGTACATTTTTGGGACAGTGATAGTGGCTACGACCATTAATCTAGTTGCCGGCTTAAGTAAGTAGAAGTCAGTTGTAAAAAAGTCGTTTAACAGATATAATATGCGTCGATGGTGCCTGTAGCTCAGTTGGTTAGAGCGTCGGGTTGTGGTTCCGAAGGCCGTGGGTTCGAGACCCATCAGGCACCCCAGATTTACAAGTCCAGTTTCTGGACTTTTTTTATGGTGCTTGCTTATTAAACTCATAATTTTATAATTCAGTATATGAGTAGCATTGAGAATAGTGACTTTGTTGGTCCGCATGAACTTCATCTGACAGTTAACCCAGATACTACAGATGAGTCATTATTTACACGAGTGTGCAATAACCTAGGAATAAAAGCTCATGTAATTTTAAATGAATACCCGGGACCTAATGGAGGAAAAACTGAAGTAGATTATTTAACTGGTTCTGAAATAGTTGGTAGAAGTAGCGAAGCTTTTAGCGAACTTGGTCGTATAGCAGCTAGCTTAAGAGCTGAAGGATTAGATGTAGTCCGTGAAAAAATCGAAACTACACCGTGGCACCCATTAGCGCCTAAAACTAGCTTAGACCAGCTTCATCCAGGAACATACTTTGAATGTCATTTTACTTTACCAGATTTAGACACAATACATAATTTCAGAATACTTAAATGGGGTGAAGTACCGTTTCTAATTTCTACAACTGAAAATAAAAGAAAAGCAGGAAAACTTTTCGCCACTATGAGACATTATATTGCAACGTCAGCAGCTTTTTGTCAGGATGTCAGCGATATACATAAAGCCCTTGAAGCTCAGCTTGGTTATGTTAAAGAACCGACTGTAGAATTTGCGCTTTACGATTCAAATCCGAACCATGATAAGTTATGGGTAGATTCGTATCGGAATCAATAAACTATTATCCGATTGGAATACAATAAACAAATGACTTATCTCACCCTGCTCCGAGGAATTAACGTCGGCGGTAATAATATAATCCCGATGGCTGATCTAAGAGTCTGCTTTGAAAAGATGGGACTTAATAATGTCCGGACATTTATCCAAACCGGAAACGTATTTTTTGAGTCGGATGAGAAAAATATAGAAAAATTAGAAAAGCATATAGCTAGCGAATTAAACAAAACCTACTCAAAAAAACATCGCACTTGTCTTATTCACTAAACCCGAGTGGCAGAAGATAATCGACAAGGCACCTAAAGAATGGGGGAATGACAAAAGCCGAAAGCATAATCTACTAATACTGCTCAGGTCAGTTACCGCCGAATCAGCAATTAATGCAATTGGGCAAATAAAGCCGGATATTGAATCGGTTGCTCCGGGTGACGGCGTAGTCTACCAGTCGATCGATCTGAAGTTATTCGGCCGGACAACTTCCGGAAAGCTGGCCGGAAACCCGATCTACAAGCAGATGACGATCCGAAATTTCAATACTGCTACCAAGCTATTGGACAAATTCTAGTTTTCTTAAGCTAGTTTTAATCTTCAAAGAATACTATTTGGGTGTTGCATTGGAATCGATCCGGCAACAAAACAATTTGTTAAGCCGACAGCTATGCCGGGAATAGAAAGTGCTTCAGCACTAGGCATACGGCCGGACAGATTAATTAAACTTAGGAGGAATATTATTAATACCAAACTAAAAAGATCACTACTCATAGGGGGGACGCTTATAAGCATAGGTGCGGTTACAGCCGGAGGTTTAGGCATAGCTTCGGCAGCAACGTCTAATACCGGTCGAGACGCTTTAGTGGATAAACTGGTAGCCAAGTTTAACTTGAATAAAGCCGACGTCCAGAAAGTCTTTGACGAAGAGCACGCTGCCCGGGAAACCGAACATGAGGCTGACATTAAGACTAAGCTGGATCAAGCCGTCAAAGACGGCAAGCTGACTCAGGATCAGGAAGACAAGCTGATCGCCAAACTTAAGGAACTGCAGGCTGACCGGGATGCGGCACGCGATTCAGGAACAAAACCTGATGCTGCAACTATGAAAGCCAAGCGGGATGAATTTAAGAAATGGCTTAGCGACAACAATATTCCTGAGGAATATGGTTTAGCTTTGGGCGGGCGCGGCCACCATGGCATGCAAAGTATGCACAAGGAAGGAATGCACTCAACCGATAACGACGATTAAATAGGAGGGTATATGGATAGACACCGCCTTGGGATATTCTCGGGGCGGTTTTATTTTGCTTATGCTTGCTTAAACTATCTCTATAAAGCAGAATTGAACATATTAATTGGAGGGTTAAATGGGCGAAACTGTATTAGTTATTGGTGGAACCGGTGGCCGAGAACACGAATTAGCAAGAGTAATGTCAAGTGAAGTTGACCAAGTATTTATTTCACCAGGAAATGATCTAACTGGTAATATTGGTGAGAATGTAGACCTGACGATAGACCAGGTACCTGATTTCGTAAGTGATAATGCAATCGATCTAACGGTTATTGGTCCTGAAGGACTATTAAGCAAGGACTTAGCAGGAACGCTTCGGAAACAAGGAAATTTAGTATTTGGACCTGATAAAAATGGAGCTCGTCTGGAAACCAGTAAGATTTTTGGGGCTGTATTCTGTGATAAATATGGAATACCTGCACCTAACAACTATCCGAGCTTAACTTATGACAACGGAATCAATTTCTTGAAGGCAACTAATGTCATAGACTACGTGATAAAAGCTGATGGTGAAGCTGGCGGCAAGGGAGTAGTTTTACCTGGCAATTACTTTGAAGCTATACAAGCTTTAAAAGATATGCTTGTAGATGGGAAATACGACGGCGCGGGAGAAACAGGCATCCTATTTCAGGAACGGCTATATGGACCGGAAGTTTCCGCTTTTGCCGTAACCGACGGTAAAGATTTTGTATTGCTGCCACTGAGTCAGGACCACAAGCGCCGAAATGACGGCGACGAAGGACTTAATACGGGCGGTATGGGCGCTTACGCTCCAGTACCGGAGAGTATCGTAAATCAAAGACAATATGCTCAAATCATGGAATTAACTCAGAGAACAATCGATGGATTAAATCAAGAATTTAGTGGGGCTTACCGTGGTGTAGTTTTCCAAGGGCTTATGATGGATGAGAATGATGGCGGCCAGCCGAAGCTGATCGAATACAATGCCCGATTCGGAGATCCAGAGACTCAGGTAATACTGCCTTTGCTCCAAAAGCTTGGTGTAAATGTTTATGAACTACTTAAATCGGCAGCAGCTGGTGAGCTACTTAAAATCAGCCTATCACAAAATGTTGGCTATTCTGCGCTTACAACTTGCATTGCTGAAAATGATTACCCAACTGATGTGAAAAAAGGTGCATCGGTTGAATACGATACTGAAAGTCACCCAGAAGTAATTTTACATGGGGCAGGTATAAAAGATGGCAAAGTTAGCGGCGGAAGAATTGCTTATGTTACAGGAGTCAGTGAAACTCTTGAAGAAGCTAAAGAAAACGTTGATGATGCTATATTTAGTGGAATTATCCAAGTTGAGGGCGGTTTTCATCATCGAAGAGATATAGGGTTTCAGGCACTTAGCATCAGCTAACTGGAGTTTCCAATAGTATTATCGTATACTAACTTTATCAACTAACAATAAGAGGGATAACATGGGTTTTCTAGATAAAATTAAAGGTATGTTCAATAAGATAGATGAGACAGTAAATACTCCGCCGCAGTCAACAGATAACAGTGCGCCAGCACCAGATGCGTCTAATCCTACTCCTGCCAGCCAGCAACCTGCTTCAATCGGAGGCGTAAGTAATGCACCTGTTGAAGCTCCTACAGATGGAACTACCGCTCCTACAGATCCTAACTTGCCACCAACCCCACCTACCCCGCCAGCTGACACTCCAGCTGCGTAAAGTTACTGGTTTAACTACATTAGACTAATAAATATCGTAGTTTGTATTGCTTTGTTTGTCTCTGTTATAATTTATAAAAAGGGAGACAAAATTGAAACGACCTAAAAACCTATTTTCTAGTACTGTGCATTTTTTTAAAGAATACAAACAGTTCGGCTTTGTATTAATTAGCGTAATAATAGCTCTAATACTGCAACTGCTTGGTAAATCTACAGCTGCCGAAATAATTTTGGCTGTTAGTGCCGGAATAAACGTTATCCCTCTACTCTGGGGTATGGTTCAGGATCTGAGGGTTGGTACATACGGTGTGGATATATTGGCGGCTACGGCTATTATCAGCTCGGTTGTGTTCGGCGAATACTGGGCCGGTATGATCATAGTCTTTATGTTAACCGGTGGCGAAGCACTTGAAGATTACGCTGAAACTCGAGCCCAAAGCGAACTGTCAGCTTTACTTGACCGAGCCCCTCAAAAGGCCCATTTACTTGTCAAAGGCAAAGAAATTGAAGTTAGAGTAGAAGAAGTCAAAGTCGGCGACAAGCTGCTAATCAAACCTGGTGAAGTAATCCCAGTTGATGCAGTAATTATTGAAGGCAATTCCGACATAGACGAGTCCAGCTTAACCGGTGAAAGTCTGCCTGTAAGTCGAACAGTCAATCAAGATTTAATGAGTGGAGCAGTTAATGTCAACGGCGTATTAACCGTCAAAGCTTTGCAGACATCTGCCAATAGCCAATACAGTCAGATTATTAAATTGGTTAAAGCTGCACAGAATAGCAAGGCTCCATTCGTCCGTATGGCCGACAGATATGCCGTACCTTTTACACTCCTTTCATTTACTATTGCCTTAGGTGCTTGGGCGCTGAGTAATGACAGCTTGAGGTTTCTGCAGGTCCTTGTCGTTGCTACCCCCTGCCCGCTAATTCTAGGTGCGCCTATAGCCTTAATAAGTGGCATGAGCCGGGCAGCCAAGCACGGAATTATTATCAAGAACGGTGGTGCGCTTGAACAACTGGCAACCATTAAGACTCTTGGCTTTGACAAGACCGGAACCCTAACCAGCGGCATACCGAAAGTTAAACAAGTTATACCCTTCGGCAGCTTTAAGCGTGATGAGATTTTGCAGACAGCCGCAACGCTAGAACAAGGCTCGAACCACGTATTAGCCAGTACAATTGTTGAAGCCGCAAAGAAAGAAGGCATAAAGCTTGCCAAAGCCAAGCATGTAAAAGAAATGACCGGGTTGGGGCTTGAAGCAGTCATCTCAGGCAAGCAAGTCTTGGTCGGGCGGCTAAGGCTCATGAAACAGGAAAAAATCGAACTTCCAAAGACTAAACAGTTTGACGGTATTCAAGGAACTTCTGCCTACATTGCTATTAACGGCAAGCTTGCCGGCGTTATTACTTTCGAAGACGAACTCAGAAAAGAATCCAAATCTACACTCACAAAACTTAAGCAGATAGGAATTAAGAACTTTCTCATGGTCACCGGTGACAACCAGGTAACTGCCGATTCGATTGCTAAGCAGATGGGTATCAACCATGTCCTTGCCGATACACTGCCGGCAGACAAGCTAATGGCAATTGAAAACGTCAAAGAAAAACCAGTCGGGTTCGTCGGCGACGGCGTCAACGACGCGCCAGTTTTAACTGCCTCGGATGTAGGTATCGCTCTAGGAGCTCGAGGCTCTACAGCCGCCAGTGAATCTGCCGATGTAGTAGTAATGCTTGATAACTTAGAACAAGTTGCTGTTGGAGTAGCGATTGCCAAACGCACTATGCGGATTGCCAAGCAGGCCATAATGACGGGAATCGTATTAAGCGTTATCCTCATGTTTATCTTTGCTACCGGTAAATTCCCACCAATCTACGGCGCTGCTATTCAAGAGCTAGTCGACGTAGTTGTTATCGTATACGCCCTGCGAGCACACAGCGACCGCAAAGCACTATTTAATTCTTAGTTATTTGAAAGCTGCTTAATATAAACAGTACAAAAGTCTTAGAGTATTGAATTCAGAGCAAGGGTGATTAGTAAGGGTATTGTTACGTTGTCGGTTCCATATATACTGACATTTTCTACTAGTGCAGCGGTAACCGGCAGTAGAACCAAAAGGCTCCCGATTGATACATGCTGGTAGATTGGCGCAAGGGATAAAATTGCCAGTGAGCATACAGCAAAGACAATTGTGCCCGCCAGGCTCTTGTCCTGCCCCCAGACAAGGTATTTGTTATTCTTTCCATGCCTGACTCCAACTAGTCCTGCCAAGCCGTCACCAATGCTCAAATGCAGAATGGCAATAGCGAATATCCATGGGCTTTTAAATAGGAAAGCTGTGATGCCAATTCCAACTGCATACAGTAGGTCCCCTAACGTTTTTCGCTTTACATCTAAAATCGCATGGAAGATTTTAAACTTATGAGAAATAGCAACGCCAACAAACATAGCGAGGCTAAGACCTTCTATCTGCCTCCCGCTTAAGAAAAACGGCCAAACAGCAACATAGCTGCCGATTATTATGTGAAGCAGTTTCCGGGCATTCTCACCACGCAGTATTTTAGCCCGCCAAAGAACTTCAGACAGGACTAAAAGCAGAAAGATTGGCAGAACTGCCGTGAGCAGGAATATCATAATCAATATTGTACACGGCAGAAGGTGTAGGACTAAACTTAATTCTAAGAGAAATATCTAACAGCGCTATTTATTGCTTACCTGTAAAATAGTTATGTTAATTAGTGAGGTCAAATATGTTTTCAATTAAAGAATCTATCAGGGAAATTAAACAAGAACACAATATTCATAGCAAAATTAGAGAAGTATTAAGTCTAGATAGTAAAGAATTCTGCTAATTATGTACAGTCTTCATCCTCTAAACGAGCTGCTTTTTCAGCTTTAAAAGCGTCCCAAAAGTTACCTCTCCATACACGAACTTCATCTGTTGAAGCAGAATCATCAGGGGCCCCTATCACTTCCCTAATCCTACTGACCGTTGTTTCTTGCATAGGATCTTTACTTATCGCTTCGCCCATTCGTTCGATTATGGCTCTAACCACACTTACACTTCCGCCACTAAAATAAAGCACAGCTGATTCTATTTCTGGTAAAAGTTGTGCTTGCATTACAAAATACTCTTGTCCTGCTTCAGGAGTTATAAGACGATCATCAGAACTAGTTAAGTCTGACATTATACATTTATTAAACTATGTTTTGTTGGTATTGTCTATTTTAAAGTTGCATATAAAAATAAAGAACCTCCTAAGAGGTTCAATAATGTCTTGTATGGTCGACGTACTCACTCGTTAAACGAACCTATACTTCAGACCCTACATAGCTTACTACTTAACTTTGGTAGTATCCAGAACAGACTAAAATCGCTGAATCTGTTAGTAGAAGACCTGTGGTCCAAGCCAGCTACCGATTTACAGTTCTTGTTATAATTGAAGCAGATGACAGATGTGAGACTACCAGATTTGAGCAAGGTAAGGGGCTCCGATGATAAGCGAGAGTTACCTCCTCAAGCATCGGCTGAAGATACATCAAACTGGGACAATAGAGCTATTGCACTACCTGACCCGAAACGTTCCGCAGCCCAATTCATTATGAGTGGTTCTAGCGAAGGTGGCATGATTGACCCTGATATGCTAAATAATCCATACCTTGAACAAGAGCGTATTAAATCTGTTAAACGCAAGAAATAGCATATTCTATAGATATACGAGAAAGTTGTTGAACCTACTTAACTAGGGTGCCCTTGAAATACCAGTGACCATCTTTCCACGTTTCACTGGTGTCATCGTGGTAGAACTGTATGCCACATTTGCTCTGAGCCTGACGTGCAATAGGGACTATGGTACTAACCATTCTGTCAGCAGGGTACATGATGTACGTACCACCGACGTAACCGCTACCTGTTGGAGACGGTGCACCGTATTTTGTAGGCTCATTATAGATTAGGATTCCTGTGGTCGACGTTTCTGGGGACTTCTCCCAATCACTGCCCTTGCCATTACTATAAGAAAGCTGGTAAACCTGACAACTATTCAACAACTCAGTGGCTTTTTCGACGGTAACTTCTGAGTATTTACTATTTGTTTCGTTTTGCACCTGCTTTGTCTTAGCATTCTCTTTATGCTGGGTCGCCAAAATGAAAGGTGATGATGCTCCCCCAAGTACAGCTAAGACGCTTAGAACTAGCACCGTTGTTGCCACTTTCCTGAGTCCACCCGAAACATAATTCTTAGATAACGACCTTAAAGTAACGAAGATGTTGATTAGCCCCAAGACCCCAGTAGCTAGAAGGATTGGTGCTGCACCGATAGCTATATATACGCCAGCGAAAGGTATCAGTGTAAGTGCCAGCAAACCAGTATTGAGTATCAAAATTACGAGTGATACGATTAGCCATATCTTGAGTAGCTTGTGATTCCCACCGACAGGCTGCACTGACTGTGAAGCTACCTGCGGTTGGAGTTGTTGCTCTGTACTTGAGCCTACAACTATTGACTGCTGCTCTGATGGTTGGGTATTTTGTGGTTGTTCTGCGGGCTGATTATTGTTTTCTTCGGGCATATCTGTTTTAACCTTTACCATAATAATAGGGGTAAGCAAGTCAAAAAGCAATAAACAGGATTAGGTAGTGTGAGCATTTTGTTTCGCGGAGTATATTTTTCCCAACTCCTCTAAAGGAACCTGTCCTAGACGCTCTCCGTGCGTTACAGAGGTATCTGTAGCCCTTTCACCTCATTCAAGACTAATGACTAGAGAAATAACGGATACGATTTTTTCTGGATTTTTAGACCCTCAACGCCATTTTTCACCACACCTAAGCTACAAACTTACCTAACACCAAAACTCTTAAAAACCCAGCGTGAGCGTGCTTAGTTTCAGATAGTTGTCATAAAATTCCACACGACCTTATTTTGATTAGCGTGAGCGAGAGCCATCTTCTCCGCGAATACTTCTTCATTATTCAAATATCTGTAATAGGTTTCACGAGATATACCAGAATACTTGCAAGCGTCGCTGATATTGTAGTTGTGTTGTATCAAGTCAGCCAATTTGATGACTGTACGCATAGTAACTTTGGTGGGTCTACCCACTGCTTTTTTGATTGCCATTTAGCTCCTTTTTGTTGCTTACCCTCTGTATATAAGTATAGACAATGGCGACTTTATAACCTGTGACGGAACACTTACTGCCATGTACACTATTCCTATGGCAAATGCTAAAAACGACCCGCCCTTAAAGAAGAAACGTGAACGCAAGAAGCGTGAAGTAAAGCACGTATCAGAATCGGTTATTTCCGCAAAGCAATTAGAGCTTGGTCAGATAATGGAGCAGTCGCTCGAAGCGCGTGAGGTTGTCTTTGAGCAAGATACTCAGTACCCGATTGATACTCTAGCCGACTACTTCGCAAACATACAAGAGGGTGCGAAAAGAATCCTCCCCAAAGAGAAGCGACGGTATGTTATTTATCTGCGTAAATCTACTGATGACGAGCAGAAGCAAGTACGCTCGTTAGACGACCAACGTGATGAGTGTATTAGACTGGCTCGTGATGTTTTGAAGATAGAGGTTCCTAAGGACGAGGACATATTTGAAGAATCAGCGTCTGCTAAGATTTCAGGTAACCGACCCATCTTTGACGAGATACTACAGGGCTTTAGAATTGGTAAATATCACGGGCTTATAGCGTGGTCCCCCGATAGGGTTTCTCGCAATATGAAGGAAGCTGGCGAAGTGATTGAAATGATTGACCGTGAATACATTCAAGACCTTGCTTTTTGCACGTACCAATTCGATAACACACCGAACGGTAAGATGATGCTAGGTATCCTGTTTGCTACCTCTAAGCAGTATTCAGATAAGCTCGGTGTTGATGTAAAGCGTGGTACTGACGGTAACATCAAAGACGGTAAATACAATGGCGTAGTCAAAAAGGGTTACTACGTAGATGCCAGTGACGGTACTTTCATACCCGACGAATACAACTGGAATCTGCTACGTATTGCTGTTGATATGCGATTAAACCAAGGCAAAAGCAATGTTGAGATTGCAGAATTCTTAAACGACGCTGTATTTAGCACCCGTAAAACGCAAGATGATAAGTACGTACTATTCAAAGCTACTAAGCAAAAGGTAGCAGATATATTCGAGGATTCATTCTACTGTGGTCTTTACCAGTACGGTGATAACATCGTGAACCTTACAGACATCTACAACTTTAAGCCACTCATAACGACTGACGAATACATCATGCTGAACCATGACATAGCTAAGGATTTTAACAAAAAGACTACCGTCAAAACCAACCGAACCAAACGACTCAATTACGGCTTACTTAACAACAAAGTGATATGTGATTTCTGCGATGAACTGATGCAATTCCAACACCAACCCATCTTACGAGGTAAGAATAAAGGCAAAATGGTCGTTAGCTTCTACTGTCGTAATAAAGAGTGCTTACGTCACAATACAGAAAAGCAGAAAGAGCAAGGTATCAAACTCGCTAAGAGCATACGAGCCAAGTACGTGATGGCAGGTATTGAATGGCAGCTACGTCACTTAACCAAGCAGAGCGAAGAAGCGTATCAGATGTACATAGATAGACTCGATGCACGTATTGCTTCTCGGCGTGCAATCTTAGAACGTAAATTAAACCAAGCTAAAGAGGATAAGCGTACTAACGACAAGCAGTATTCACGGTTACTTGACTTTCAAGTAGCCGATCCTAAGGCTTACGAAGCACACCACAAGGGTAGACTAGACCATTACAAACAGTTATCAGACTTAGCCCAAGAGAGTATCGACAAGAGTAAAGATGAACTGGAAGAACTAAATACTGCATTGCCTAACAAGAAAGAGTTCTACGAACTCACCAAATCTAAACTGTTAGACCTACTACATGAGGACGATATAGTCGTCCTGAACGCCATTTGCAGTGAATTTGTTACGAACCTACGTGCTGGGAACGATTCTACCCCCGTTATAAAGCTAAATCCACCATACGATTTGATGGTGGATTTAGACAAAATACTTATTGGTCGGGTCGGGTCGAACATACTCTACACGAACTACTGGTTCATCTGTTGGAATGCTCAGATGAAACTAAGAGTGTCTTAGAGAGCCTGAGAAATGCTTGTAACCCTAAAACCCGAACGGTTCAAACTGAAAACCTAATCTACTAGGTGGGGTAATGGCAGAGCACCTTGAAAATAATTCACCCCTCATTATTAAGGTGATAACGAGATGGAAGGATTTACTCTGGGAAGCATGAAAGACGCTCAACACATGTACATAGCCCCTGGGTATATACTCTTATAAAGAGCATTGAATGCGTATTAACTTATTTGTCAGTTCTAATAGGAACTATGCGAGCAGCTTCAAGTTCAATTCTTCCATAAGTCATGAATGCTGCACTGTACGTTTTTGTGTATGCCCACATTGCTTGTGGCCAACCATTCTCTTTATGTTGTTTCCCAACATGGCCCACTCCATCAAGAGCTACTCTGGCAATAGTCCCATGAAGATTGTTTTTCCGCATCCTAGCATTTAATGCAGCTTCAATATTGAACCCATGCTTATCTTGGCTACTGAGGAAATCCCATACCTCGGCTCTCAAAGCTCTTTGTCCGCTTAATGCTCCCCAGTGATTCAAGATGGCCTTTTTGACGAATGCTTTTCGCAACCCAAGATAACCAATAGTCATGAATGCTTCGTCATCCAAAGGAGAAAGTAGCTCTTTTATGTGATACGGCTCGATACCAACTAGGTCGCCATCAAGAAAAACTGTAGCTTCATGCCCATTCGCTCTCGCATGTTCCATACCAGTATCCAGTGCTTCACCTTTACCTCTATTTTCAGGGTGGGTAAGCACAGTTATCCCGTCTATGGTGTCCAATATTTCCTCAGTCCTATCAACTGAGCCATCATTTACTACGATTACCTCGTCAATATGAGGAAAATCTTGTGCAGCATGAATAGGGGCTATGATTCTTTCACTCTCATTATAAATAGGGATAATAACTGCTGATTTCATTGAATTTATTGTAACAGCTTACTCTTGCACTTTTAACATCTTATGTCTCAATATTATGTCGCACAATCAACATTCAGCGACGTACCCTAACAGGGGTAGAGCCATTTATTTAGCGACATAAGGCTTTGTCAAGGGCTAGTGTTCTTTTCGCCTACCCCTGTTAAAAAGCATATTATACAATGTTGGTATTTCAGTAATCCAAATAGAAGTCACAATTGAAATGGCTGTCGTCATTATCACCAGGAAATCTTGAAATTGCCCACGGAATTGAAGGATGTCCCTTTACGCCCTGATTAGGATCACGAGTAATCAACTTAAAATCGTAACCTCCTCTGACGGGCTTATTCTCTCTATCAAGCAGTCCGCTATTGCCAACAATGGCCGACATTAGGGTATTAAAGTCACTCCCTCTAGCTACACGCCCTTGTTGTATGAACTGCTCAAAATAAGTCCTTCCGTCACCACTAGGTATTGGCACATATCTAGCCATCTCAAACATAATTGTCATTCTAAAATCAGGGTCCAGACCTTCTTTTACTTGATTGGAGTAATTAAGGTCTGATTTCCTCAGAATCTGCTTCATCTTTCTCAAGGTCATGCCAGGCTTAGCCAGCATTAACTCAAGAAATTGAATCATCTGTTGCTTAGCACCTTGTATTTCCAGATTATCTTTGTCGAATATCTCAGCTACAAACTTCGTTAGACCTATTCTCCTAGTTGCAAAATGCTCGATTATATCTAGACACTTCAGGTAGGAATCCTGATTTAGATTAAACATTTCATTTGCTATTGGTACTACGACTTTGATTTTTGCTTCCGTGTGCTTTGACCGCAAATAATGTTTAAGGGTTTCTAGGAAGAAGATTCCAGCGTCCCCAGAACGATCAATGTCCTCTACGATTATGACCACTTCTTTTTCTTTGCAATGTTTCTCAATTAACCCATCCAGCACCATCTGAACCTCGAAGGTTCTTCTTGCAGGAGTCGTTGAAAAGAAATGATTTAGACCCTTAACAGCACCCATGCCAGGGATAGAAGCTATAGTACCGACTAACGCTTGCTTATCATCATTCTGCTTACCATCTATCTTGCTCAGAGCTTCATTAAACGCCTCCTGATCAATGTGTCGAGCAAATTCGAGTACGAAACCTTCCCATAGGTCCTTTCTTTCTGGGAACTTCCAAGCATCAAATTCAATCCATAGCGTGTCGCTTGATCTAGTCATATGTATTTGATGGAGCAACGTGCTTTTACCCGATCCGTATTCGCCCACCAACCCAATCATTGACCCACTTTTTGCACCTATAATCTTTTTATCAAAATCTTTAATCAGCCTACTTAAATCCAGAAGGTCCTCGATCTTGTGGCTTTCATCTAGTAGCTGGGGCTTTTTCACAAAAGAAACCATACCTCGATTATACCTCCAAATTAACACCTTGGCCACAGGGATAGCACAAATACTCAACTCAAGCCTAGAACACGTCCAGAAAGCTCCTAAATGCTCCACAAAGGCATTAAATCTTGTTCACTAATCATGCATGAAATACCATAGGCTAGTGCGTATGAGAATTTTGTCCAGATTTTACACCCCTTAACGCCGTTTGCTTGAATAACTGCTGTACTTTCCGTACATCAAAATCTACAAAATCATCACAAAATGTAGCGATTTTCTATGGAAGTGCAAAGAAACTAAATACTACTTCACTCTGCCTTTGTTTCGCCGCAGTCATCTTGTCTCTAAACACTTCATTATTACGCATGTAATAAAAGAAAGTTGTCCGACTTATACCAACCCAACGACAAGCCTCGGTGATTGTACTATTGTGCTGTATCGCATCCTCTAAACGTAGCATAGTAGTGTAGGTTACTTTAGGTGGTCTACCAACAGCTTTTTTGATTTCCATTTTTCTCCTTTGTTTTCGGCGTTGCCTCTCTTATCATTATCTCAAATGCATCATTTCTACTTGACAATGCTTATGGTAAGGTGTATAATTACTAACATAGAACTATGCCTCTAGGTGCTTAAAGCACAAACAACAATCGCTATTTTTTAGAGGCGAACAGCATTAAACCAATATAAACCCCTCGACCGTTCAGCGAGGTAAGTATAGTATTGGATTTTTTAATGCTTACTCCTCAAACGACACAAGAGAGTGGTCAAGAACAAACACAAAACATCAACCCTGAGACACAACAAGATGCTAGTGATTACCACGCAATGGCATCAGTCGCAGAGCTACTGGTTACGCTTCGTAGCGATAACCAAAGCAACAAATACAAAACTGGGAAGAAACAATACACAAAAATGGATTTCATTGATAAGAAAACAGGAGAAGTCACCACGCAGCGAGTATTGTTTTAATGTAGCCTAAACTTTCTCGAACTAATACATAGAGCTTATAATTGTATCTATGGACACTCTGAACACATCAAAGCAGTTATTCGACTTACTCAAAGAAGGGGTTGATCCTAAAGCTGGAGAAATTGACTATTCCGAACTGAAGTATGTAATTTATGCAAGAAAGTCTACTACTGGTGATGAAAGACAAGAACGTTCTATACCAGACCAGGTAAGGGATATTAAAGACAAAATTGTTGATGTTGACCAGATAGATGCCAATGGTGGCAAGTACCGATTAAATGTGAACAAGAAGGCTATCAAAGAGAAGTGTTCAGCTAAAGACCCTGGGATACGAGAGAAATTTACCCAGCTCATTCAAGATGTTAAAGACGGTAAAGTAGACGGTATCATTGCATGGCATCCAGACAGATTGTCTCGAAACATGAAGGAGGCTGGTGAGATTATCGACTTGCTCGATAAGGGCATCTTAAAAGACCTACGCTTTGCGACATCAACATTCGAAAATAGTCCAACTGGAAAGATGCTTCTCGGCATCTCTTTTGTCCTGTCCAAGCAATACTCTGAGCACCTTAGCGAGAGTGTAGCCAGAGGTAATCGCCGAAAGATTGAAGAAGGTGTCTTTATTGGCAAATTTAAGCATGGCTATCGTATGAACAAACAGAGTCAACTGTTTCCTGATGATAATAACTGGGTAATTATCAAAAAAGCATTCGATATGCGACTTAATGGCGAAACTCAACAGAACATAGCCGAATGGCTAAACACGACAGGTTATCAGGTATTTAAGCGTATAAAAGACGATGACAAAAACTCAGGATTCAAAAGAGCTGATTATACATGGGGTAAAGATACTGTGTCAGACCTCTTGAAAGACCCGATATACGCAGGGGTACTCAAGTATGGCGATAATCTGTGTAATTTAGAGGAGTTCTATGATTTCTCTCCTGTCATATCTGTTGAGAACTTCTTGAAAATTAACAAAGTAGACGACCTTAACTCCTCTAAACTAGTGTCATCCATTATGTCTAAAGACAAGCGAGATACAAAAGCAAGTCTACTAAACGGAATGATACTTTGCGGGTTCTGCAATAAGGCTTTATCAGCTGGTCTAACATCAAAGGTACTTGCCAGTAAGGAGAAGATACATTATTACAATTACAGATGCGAAACTGAGCATTGTGAGTTCAAAAACAAGAGTATCCGTGCAAATGTAATTCTTGATTACTCCTATGCTTTCCTCGGCGAACACCTATTTACAACTAAATCTAATTACGACAAATTCAAACTGGGTGCTAGGGATCAGGTTATGCAACGCAACAAAGAGATTAGAAGCCTGATTGGTTCAGCAAAGCAAGGTATTGGACGTAAACAGGAAGAGCTAGACAGTACGAAAGACTTAATTAGACACAATCCTGAACTAAAGGAAGATTACGACCTGAAAGAGATAAAGAGTGATTTAGAGGATATGAAGGCTGAACTTACGAAGCTAGAAGCTACACTAAAGACATCTAAGGACGCAATTTTGTCTTATGACGAATATCTCGAACTATTCAAACTCATATCTGTAGAATTGCCAAAATCACAGAATCAAGAGCTACTTGATGGAATACTTAGAATCTTCTTCTCGAACTACACAATTAAGCGTTACGGAACGGGCAAGCAACAGAGGTACGAAATCACCCATAAATTAAACGAACCCTGGAATGGGTTCGTTAACTCGAAAGATTTCGATCATGGTCGCAATACAGATACTGCTAACGAACCTGTACTGGACACATTATACAACCTGCTCCTGCACTACAAGTTACTTCTGTCAAAGCTGACCGACCTGAACCAGTTAGTAGCTGACTTAATCAAGCCAGAGCGAGCCGTTGAAACACAGTTTTTGCTATAATATAAGAGTATGAGTGACGCAAGTGACAACCAACCACAAGACCAAGCTCCTGCTGAGCCTGTTAGCTTGCCACCGCAAACGTCACCACAGGACACATCTAACTGGGACGACAGACCATTTACCACACCTAGTGACCGAGTTGTTATAGAGACATTTCAAGGAAGCGACGACGAAGTTGTCGTAGCTGAATAACTAAACCTAAAACTTGCTGAACCTACCAGTAGCTACCAACTACCTACAATAATTATAACTAATTAGTAGGAGTTACTTCTATGAGTAAAACATTAGACGAAAAACAGCAGTTTATTGAACTGCGAGCCAAAGGTTACAGCTACCAGAAAATAGCTGATGATATTGGTGTAAGCAAACCAACCCTAATTGAGTGGTCAAAGGAAGAGCAAACGTCAAAGGACATACACAACCAACGAACGCTGTACCTAGACGAGTTACAAGAAAAGTATGCAATGACTAAACGTCATAGGATTGCCGTGTTTGGCGATGTACTGAACCGAGCAAAGGCAGAACTTGATAAGCGTGACTTGTCAGAAATGTCCACTGACAAGCTGGTAACAATGGTTATTAAGTTAAGTGACACGTTACGGCAGGACGAAACGGAGCTAGAACTACACGGAGACTATGAGCTACCTGCCTTTGGACTTGGTGAAATGACTAAGTGGAAGATTTAACGACCAAAAATTGACCGTTTTTTAACCGATAAGCCTTTTATTGGCTATCTGTTAGTTGTATAATAATGTTATATAAAGTGAGATTGTATGACCGACACTAAACAACCAGAATATTTAACCCTTACACAAGCCTGTGAACTGTTGCAGGTACACCCAAACACCCTACGAAACTGGGACAAAAAAGGTGTACTGAAAGCCAACCGCATAGGCATACGTGGCATACGACGTTACAAGCGTGAAGACTTAATTAAGTTTATGGAGAAGAAGTGAGCGAAGTTGTGACCGATAAAACCGAGACTGCACCGACAAAGGAAATGACCGCACAGGACGTGGTTGATGTTATTAAACTATGTGACGAAAACGGTATAGAGGTCTACGTTGACGGTGGTTGGGGTGTGGACGCCTTACTTGGCGAACAAACACGAAAACACGGTGACCTAGATATTGCACTACCCCACATACACGTACCAAAGTTAAGGGAGCTGCTTGAAGCAAAAGGCTATAAGGACGTCCCCCGTGACGACACAAGGGACTGCAATTTTGTGCTGGGTGATGATAAGGGACACGAGATTGATTTTCACTCATACACCTTTGACGAAAACGGTAAAAACGTGTTTGGAGTGGCTTACGAACCACGTCACTTAACAGGCACAGGGTCTATAAATGGCTATGCCGTTAAGTGCATACCAGCAGACGTAATGGTTGAGTTTCATAGCGGTTATGAATTAGACCAAGATGACTATCACGATGTTAAAGCATTGTGTGACAGATTTGATATACCACTACCAGCAGAGTACGAAAAGTTTAAGACAGAGGGGGTGTAATGCCACCAGGAGTACGACCAGACTTTAAGTACGACAGCTCTAAGCTGGTATTAACGTGCAGAAATTGCCATAACAAGGTACTTGCAGTTGCCCTAACTGACGTACCAGAAGTGAAATATGGCGACACCGAAGTGTGGCTGATAGCTAAATGTCCGCAATGTAGCGAAAAGGTATTTGTTATATTTGACACCTTGAACCACTACGTCAGCAGGACTTTTCCTTTTGGCTACATCACAGCCTCTGATTACAGTGATGATATACCAGAAAACATACGCACCGACCTAGCAGAAGCCGAGTTGTGTAGGCGAGCACAGGCATATCGGGCGTCAGTTGTCTTATATAGACGAGTAGTTGAAAGTGTCGCCAAAAAGGAGCTTGGTCAAAAGAAGATAACTGATAATAAAGCAGATAACCTCAAAAAGAAAATCACACTGATGTTTAGCGAGGGGCTGATTACAAAGCCAATAGAGCAACAGGCTCAGGAAATAAGAGAGTTTGGCAACTACGGTGCTCACCCAGCAGATGACGGGCTTGACCTTGATATTGGTAGAGAAGACGTTGAACTAATTGACGACCTAGTATGGGACATAATTCGTACTATTTACATACAGTCAGCCAATCACAAGAAACTAAAAGCTAAGCGGACAGGAGAATAATTATGAAAACAATTCTTATAACTGGTGCTACGAGAGGCATAGGACGGGCTATTACCGACAAGCTATTGTCAGAGGGTCACACGATTTACGGTGTTCATAAGGAAAGCAGCTCTCAAGCTGACGAAATGACCTCTAAACACGGTGACAAGTTTAAGTCTATACGAGCAGACCTTGCCAAACCAGATGACACAAAACAGCTACTAGAACAGCTTAAAGACGTACAGCTAGACGGCATTGTAAACAACGCTGGCATTGTGTACTTAACAAAATGGGACGAGTTGAACTTTGACGAGTGGGACGAAACACTAGCCGTTAACCTAACTGCTCCTCTTAAATTAGTACACGGATTACGTAACAACTTAAAAGACGGCTCAACGGTAGTAAATATAGCTTCTGTGGACGGATTTTGTGCTGCATTTGACACTGTTGCCTATGCAGCAAGCAAGGCTGGACTTATTAGTCTAACAAAATCACTTGCTGCAATTTTAGGCTCACGTAACATACGGGTAAATGCTGTTGCACCAGGCTGGGTTGAGACCGAAATGACAGCCGATACTATGCCTGATGAAAGCAAAGAGCTTACACCGTTAAAGCGTAATGCTAAGCCCGAAGAAGTGGCGAGCGTAGTTAGTTTTCTGATGTCAGACCAAGCCAGTTTTGTTAGTGGTACAACCCTAACTGTTGACGGTGGTTTAACTACCGTTGACTACACGCTATACAAGGAAGCAAACCGATGAAAATCTTTGTAGCAGCGTCCTACTCGTCACAAGTTAATTATGAAACTGGTGAGGTTTTTCCAGAATACAAGGAGTGGCTGGAAAGTACACTGGGAGTGATAGAAGCTCTTGGTCATACAGTCTTTTGTGCATTACGAGCAGACCAGTACAAAATCAACGACGCTGACCCAGCAGAAGCATTTAGCCTTGATATGGAACATATAGAGCAAAGTGACGTTTTACTGGCGTTGTTAAGCGATAAACCCTCTGCTGGTGTTCAGACCGAAATTGGGGTGGCGGTGGCACTCAAAAAGCAAGTACTGTTAGCCCATTTACCAGAACACGAACTTGCATACTTTAATGCTGCAATGGCAAAAGCAGGTGTTATAACCGAGCTTGAACTACCACTTACAGCAGAGGGAATTGGCAAAGTACTAAATGCCAGACAAGAAGCCTCGTAAAAAACGTCAAAAGGTACTGCTACCAAAGGACAAACAGCTTGAGACTGAGCAAAAGTTAGCCAAGCGTAAAGCTGAAAATCCTGACGTGTATACCCTGCCCGTCAGTAAGCGTAGCGTCCAAGACCTAACCGAATACTTTGTACGAGTTGAAGAGGGTGCAAACCGCATATTGCCCAAAGAGAAACGCCGTTACGTGGTGTATCTGCGTAAGTCTACTGATGATGAAGCCAAGCAGGTACGGTCACTGGAAGACCAACGAGCCGAGTGCCTAGAACTAGCTCACAGGCTTAAAATAACAGTAGACGAACGGGACATACTTGAAGAAAGTGCTTCTGCAAAAATATCAGGCAACAGACCCATATTTGACGATATGATTATGGGCTTTAAGACAGGTAAGTATCACGGGCTAATTGCTTGGTCACCAGACCGCATATCACGCAATATGAAAGAAGCTGGCGAGGTCATAGAAATGATTGACCAAGAGCAAATACAAGACTTGCAATTCAAGACCTACCAGTTTGAGAACAACCCGAACGGCAAAATGCTACTAGGCATACTGTTTGCCACATCTAAGCAGTATTCTGACAAATTGTCAGTGGACGTAAGCAGAGGCATTACAGGCAATATCAAGGACGGTAAGTACACGGGTGTTACCAAAAAGGGTTACTACGTAGACAAAAGTACGGGCTACTTTATGCCAGACGGTTATAACTGGGACTTGCTGCGTGAAGCAGTCAATATGAGACTGTATCAGGGTAAAAACAATATAGAGATTGCTGACTTCTTGAATAAATCACATCTAGGTGTCAGAAAAGACCAAGACGAAGACCACGCAATGGTCAAAGTAGACAAGCAAATGGTAGGCGATATTTTTGCCGACCCGTTTTATTTTGGCTTGTATCAGTACGGTAAGAACTTGGCTGATTTGACTGAACTGTACGACTTCCTGCCATTGCTTACACCCGACGAACATATTCAGCTTAATCAAGGCATAGCAAGTAGTTTTGGTGTTAAATATGCTGGCAAAGCCGTACAAAATAAACGCCTAGACTACGGACTGTTACGAGGCAAGGTCATTTGTGATTACTGCGACACCATAATGCAGTTTCAGCACCAGGAAATTAAGCGTGGTAAAAACAAAGGTCGCTGGCTGATTAGCTTCTACTGCCGAAACAAGGACTGCCAACGCTACAAGGACGAAGAGAACGCCAAAGCAGGTATAAAGCTCAAGAAGAGTGTACGAGCTGGCATTGTAATGGCTCATATAGAGTGGACACTGCGTAACTGTACTAAGAAAAGCAAACAGGCGTATAGGCAGTACATTGACAGGTTGAGCGTCAGATTGGCTCAGGACACGGCGATTGCTAAACGTAAGCTATCAGAAGCCAAGACCGACCTGCGAACCAATGAAAAGCAGTATGCGAGGTATCAGGACTTTCAGATTAAGCACCCTGCTGATTACAAGAAGCACCATACTGGCAAGCTGGAACATCACCAGCAACTTATAAACGTAGCCAAGCACAACATTAATAAGAGCGAGGACGAACTGAAACGGTTGAGTGCTGGACTGCCTACCGAGAAAGAGTTTTACGAACTTGTTAAATCGTATCTGGTGACGCTACTGAAAACGACTGATTTAATGGAACAAGACGCTGTGTGTAACGAGCTGGTGTTGAACCTACGAGTAGCAAACGACGCTGTATCTGTTATAAAGCTAAATCCACCATACAATATGCTGGTGGATTTAACGAAAATATCTACTGGTCGGGGTGAAAGGACTCGAACCTTCGACCTGACGGTCCCAAACCGTCCGCGCTAGCCAACTGCGCCACACCCCGATACCCGGGTAATTTTAACAGATTGAATGTTATTTTACTATACCTCTATCTCTATGCTTTCCCCGTCAACGGGTCGGATAATTCTTGTGTCTGTATTCTTGAATACATCTTCAAGACGGTTATAGACATGGTTTCGCCATTCATCATTCCACATCCAATCGTGAATCGGAATAATATACTTTGGCTTTAATTCCAGTCCTAATTCAAAAGCCCGGATAGTAGTACCCCATGGAGCTTGCACAGGTAGCAGTAAAACGTCTTTAGTTTCATTAAAATCATGGGTATCACCTGGACCTGTTACCTTGCCGAATATATTTACGATTAAGTTTTGGACTTGGACGCCAAAAGGAACGACTTTGGCATGGTCTACTGTCTTAACTTCAACTACATCTGTCGACTGGTCGCTGACGTTTATTACACCCAACGATTTAAGATCGTCAAAAGCATCAGCCGGGGCAAGCCACCGTACGTCTGGTTGTAGTTCGACAATTGCTTTTACGAATGGCTCACCAAGATGGTCGGCGTGTTTATGAGTCACAATAACAGCATCTAACTTAGGAAACTTGGAAACTTCTATTATACCGCTGTTCCAACTAAATATTCCCGGGTCAATTAGAATTACTTTTCCTGCCTCTTCAATTAAGACGCACGAATGGACTAGCTTTGTGATTTTCATATCTAGTCTTTCCCAAAGGGGTTATCTCTAACTACCTGGCTGCCAATTCCAGCAATCATACCGAGCAAAAAGATAATGAAAGCAATTGTTAATTTGGCCAATATTGCGAAAACTATTCCAGTTGCTATCAATATTAGAGCTGAAGCTAGCAGCTGCTTGGCAAGGTTGGGTTTTGGAGGAATATCGAACTTTGCCATTTTCAGTACCCGCTTGGAATTCCAGATTTAGCAGGTACTTTTTCTGCCCTTGTTAAGAGTCTTCTATATTCTAAATTACGAGATGAAATGTCTAATTCCAATGATTCTAATAGACTAGCAAACCCGTCTAGCGTATTTGTTTGTCGATCAATGCTTTTTTCAAGTTTTGTAACATTTTCTTCAAGTTGATTAAATCTATGATCAACATTAATAGCCAACTGATTTATAACGTCTGTTAAATCATCAACTATTTTATTGCTGAGATCTTTTCCAAAGTCTATCAAGTCGCTTTTACTTACATAGTCGGTTTGAGAATTTTTTACTGCCATCGTAAGAATATATTACGCCTTAAGTTATTCTCAAACAATTGTATTATCTACTTGGCGAATTCAATTGCCCGGGTTTCTCGAATAACATTCACTTTGATAGTACCTGGGTACTGCATAGTGCTTTCAATCTTGTTGGCAATGTCTCGAGCTAGTCGGATTGCACTTAGGTCATCTACATTCTGAGGTTTTACGAAAACTCTGACTTCTCGTCCAGCACTAATGGCGTAGCTCTTATCGATGCCTTCGAAACCGTTGGCAATATTTTCTAGTTCCTTCATTCTTTCGCCGAAATTCTCAGCGCTTATGTTTCGGGCGCCAGGACGTGATGCGCTAATCGCATCTACCACTCGGACAATGACTGCCTCTACGCTGGTCGCTTCGACGTCGTCGTGATGCTGCTCGGCTGCTAATGCAACTGCCTCGGGCGCACCGTACTTACGCAGCATTTCCCCACTAATATGGTGGTGCTTGCCCTCTATCTTATGAGTTAAAGCTTTGCCTAAGTCGTGGACTAGAGCCGCGTACTTGGCAATCCGGACATCTGCGCCGACTTCTTCGGCGATAACACCGGCAATATGGGCCATCTCAGTACTGTGCTTCAGAACGTTCTGTCCATAGCTAGTCCGGTATTTAAGTTCACCGAGAAGCTGAAGTACTTCCTTTGGTATTCCAATTACTCCGACTTCACGAGCTGCATCTTCTCCAGCCCGGATAACATCTTTCTGGACATTCTTCTGAGCCTTTTCTACGACTTCTTCTATTCTTCCTGGATGTACTCGTCCGTCTTTTAACAACAGCTCAAGAGCTTGTCTTGCGACTTCACGCCTAACAGGATCAAACGAACTTAGGATGATCATACCAGGCGTGTCGTCGACCATGATGTCGACACCGGTGGCCCGCTGCAGCGACTGGATATTACGGCCTTCCTTGCCAATGATTCGGCCCTTCATTTCTTCGTCTTCTAATTTGACAGCTGTTACCGTTCGCTCTGCTGTCACTTCACTAGCCATCCTCTCCATAGCAGAAGTCAGGATAACGGCCGCTTTTTCTTCTGCATTGTCTTTAGCCTCATTCTGCAATTTGTTTACAAGACCAAGAAGATCATTTTTGATATCGCGTTCAGTCATCTTGATAAGCTTCTCTGCTGCTTCTTCTTTCGTCAGCTTAGCGACTTTTTCCAGCTTTTCAGTCTGGCGTTTTCGGATATCACGAATCTCATTCTTAAGTTCCTCTAATTCGTCTTCGCCTTTACGCAGTGCATCTCCGCGCTTGTCTAATTGGTCAAGCTTCTTATCTAACGACTCCTGCCGGTCTAACAATTTCTGTTCAATTTCTTTAATTTCACGCCGTCTTGTCTGCTCGTCTTTACGGGCAGCATCGGCCATCTTGTTGGCTTCCTCACGGGCATCGCTAATAGCTTTTTCTGCTTCCTTGCGGGCTTTCTTGAGTTCCTTTTCAGCTGCATCCTGAGCTGTTCCTATTTTTCTTTTGCTTGAATACGTACTGGCACCAAAGCCAATACCAAGCCCAGCCAATGCTAGTACAATGGTTATCGGGTCCATGTCACTCCCTTTCTATATTTGCAGAAACAAGTGGCATCACTATCACTTCATTAGCCGCATGTTATCTGTTGTTTCGAATTTTAATAATTTCTGAATGTTGGTAGATGCCTTGAATAAACGCACTATCCTAAACATAATAATAGCATATTTGCCTTAAATATAGTTTATGTTATTGTAATTTTTCTGCTTTTAAAACTAACCGTAAATATTACTTGCGCGGTTTTGTAATATGAACCGGTGCGCCGTATTCGGGTAATACCAGCTCGTCATTTTCGTTGTTCATGAGCGTGTCGATACCGTCTATGGTCCAGTCGCTGCCGTTTGTGCCGACTATTGGAATATTGTTTTGGAAGGCAATAGTATTAGCCACACTTATACTGATTCGAAGTCCCGTAAAGCTGCCTGGACCTTTATAACAAATTATTCCGTCAATATCGCTCCAGGTTATCTTATGGCTATCTAGTAGTTTTTTAATTTTCAAGTGAATAGTCTCAGCTAGCTGCCTGTGTGCTTGCCACTTTTCATAAGCCAGCTTTTCCGTGTCATCAAATAGGCCTACTTCTGCTTCCGGTTTATCACCCCTAATAGTTAGTATTATCATTATATTTCTTCCATTAAGTAGTTCAGATCTTGGGGAATTCTTATTGAAATCTCCCGATTATTTTCACCGGTTGATTTGATATTTACTTTTAGTCTACTGTCCGGCAATACGTCCTTAATTATATCGGCCCATTCAACCACTACGACCGCTTTAGGATCGGACAAGCCTTCTTCCAACTCGTGCCTGATTATTCCTGGATCGCTTAGTCGGTAAAAGTCGTAGTGGTAGATAGTCAGGTCTTTAGCTTTGTACTGCTTGCAGATCATAAAAGTCGGGCTAGCAACAATATCTTTGCTGCCAGCTCCTTTTGCCAGCCCCCTGACAAAAGTAGTCTTGCCGCCGCCGAGGTCGCTAGTAAGTTCAATGACTTCACCGCCGGTAAGCTTCCTGCCTAGTTTTTCACCTAGGTTTTCGGATTCGTCTGAGCTTGTGGTAGAAATTGAATAAGTCTTGTCGGTATTCATATGCCCCGTATAGTACAGCCAAGCCGCCGACTCCTGCAAGTACCCCTGAATGCATAGTTGCCTTAGCTGGCAGATTTGTAGCATCGGATAGTACAGACCCCGCTTTCTTGGCCGCCTGCGATTTCTTACTGGCAACTTTTGGTTTTGCCTTGGTACTGGTTTTTGTTTTAGCCGCCTTATCAGTCTTAGCCTCTTTTGTGCTCGCGCCGACTAACGGTTCGCTGATTACATTAGCCGAGTTTGGTGTGACTGAAGAAGTCCATTTCCATGTGCCATTGTCCAACGCCCATGAGCTGCCGGCTGGTGCTGATGCATATCTGGAAGTTTCGAATGAGGCAGTGCCGTCCGGCCGAAGCAGTTTGGCTTTGCCCTCGGTGTTAGCCAAAGTAAGTTTTGTTTCGGTTATGTAATATGCATGGTACGAATTAGCAGCAATTTCCTGATCCTTGAAGGTAAAAGAATGGTTCAGTGTTGCACCAGTCATTAGCTTGTATCCAGTCAGCTTTACTGGTACGTCGTACGGGTTATATAGTTCAATAAACTCGCCGTTTGCATCTGTTGCTGGCTTAGCCGGATGAGGCAAAAGCTCGCTAATTTCAATGTCGTAGATACCACTTCCAGAGATTAAATTCTCTGATGGTATATTACCAGTTTCTATTAGCGTGAAATCAGCCGAATTATTCTGACTATTCACATAGTCTCCATTAGAGTCCTTATTCCTATTTAAAATCTGGCCAGGAGACATAGCAGACGCAGGAGTACCAAGCGGTTGCAAGGCAGTTCCCCAGCCGACTAGATCTTCTTGGGTAGAGCTAATATTTCTAACTAATCTGACCTGCCCGCCGGCTGCAGCTAATGTCGGACTAAAACTGAAGTTAGAACTAGAGGTCATATAACCACTGCTGGTAGCGGTAAGAAAAGACTTTGCTCCTATTACCCCGCTAAGTAGAATAGTCCGGGTAGGCGAATTAAAATCCTTGGCTGTTGCCGGGTAATATTCCAATTTCCAACCGTTTAAATCTGTTGGACTTGATCCAGAATTATATATTTCAATAAATTCTTCGCTCGCCGAAGCAGAACTGCCAGCCTGAATTTTAGTAATTTTTAAGCCGGATGCTGCCTGAACATTACTGCCAGCTGCAAGCGATATACCTAAAACAATAGCAGTTAGCAGACCAATTACCCCTTTGACCCTCATCATGAAATAAATATACGACTGTATTTAGATTGTTGCAACATATTTAATATATAAACACAAGTACTTTCAATTATCTCGTAGTATGCTCATTTGTAGAATTTTTTAGAACAAAATAATCAGTATTTATTACTGATCATCTCGGAGAGCATCTACCGGACTAATTTTTTCAGCTCTACGCGCCGGAAAGTATGAAACACCTAGTCCTACTACAATCATGAATATGATCAAGATAATAGGTAACCACCATGGCACTGAAATAATTGAAAAAGTCTCGTTAAAACCACGACGAGCTACAACAGTTTTCATAACTAGATTGATGAGTATGCCTCCAAAAACCGCTAATAATATACCTAGCATCGAGCCGATTACTGATAGCAGAATACTTTCATAGATAAATAATCTACGAATATCTCGGTTACGTACACCTAGTGCAATCATAAGTCCTATTTCTCTCGTTCTTTCAAGCAGTGAGATAGTTAAGGTATTAAACATTCCTAAAATAGCTACTAGCATACCAATTGACCCGAAGCCAATAAGTATTATATTTATATAATTAAAAAGTTTACTGATTTGCTGAATAGTGTCTAATGGCGAAGTTGTTATAAAACCTAAACTTTCTATTTTGCTGCGTATTTCAGAAATATTATCTATATTATCAGCAACAACTTTTATTTGTGAATAATTTGTAACTTTATTAGCATCGAACAAACTACGAGGTATAAAAACCTCACTTCCACTTCCAGAATCGGTAACACCTATAACTTTGTATTTTTGAGAGACTTCCTGAACGGAATCAGCCTTTTCTATAAACACAATCAGTTCCATAGTCTTACCGATTGCTTGATCTGCTCCAATTCCAAGGATTTCTAATCCAGCACTATTAATTACTACTCTATCGGTCTCCTCATTAGCGAAAAACTTTCCTTTTATTAAGTCAAGACTGGCAATTGAATGATACGATTCATCGACACCGTAAACTATAGTATCGGTTTCACTACCGTTTAGCTTTATGGTACCTGAACTATCAAAGCTGCCACCTACATGATCGACGTTAGGTAGGTTTTTAATTTTTTCAGAATTTTGTTGATCAATTTTAATTATTGCCGAATTAGGACTTGTTACATCTAGAGTCTTGACAGATTGACTCCCTATAATTTCATGAGTTACTAGATTTTGCAAGCCCAAACCAAGCGACAGTAGGAAAAATATTGAGCCTATGCCCACAGTCACACCGGCAATTGTAAGGAGAGTACGAAGTTTTTTGAACTTCAGGTTACTCCAGGCCATAAAAAAGCTAATTTGCTTAGAAACTGCCGTAAAGGATTTTTTAAATTCGGGTTGCATGAGCCTTAACCTTTTCGAGTTCTCTTATTCTGTTTTTAGTTTCTTTTATTATCTTCCCAGTAAGAGACGATGTATCATCTTGGGATATATCTTCTACTACTCCATTTTGAATACTAAGTAAGTGATCTGCAAAAGGTATATATTCCATGTTGTGCGTTACAAGAATAATAGTTCGGCGAAACTCTGTTTGGCAATTCAGTAGCAGGCGCATAATAGAGTCTCCAGCAGGGGTATCTAAATTACCGGTCGGTTCATCTGCAATTAAAAATAATGGGTCATTTGCCAATGCTCGGGCCATTGCAATTCGTTGTTGCTCACCTCCAGATAATACAGACGGGAATTTATGAGCGTGTTCTGTCATTTGTACTCGGTCTAGCGCACTTATTGCTATTTTCGCAGATTTAGATCTAGAAAAACCTAAAGCATACAATGGAATTGCAACATTATCTAGCACGCTTAAGCTTTTGACCCAGTAGTTTGTCTGGTGTATAAAGCCGATACGATTCGCTCTAAAGTTTGATAATTCATCGTTAGTAAGTCTGTATAAATCATAACCTTGTACGTTTACTTTTCCGCTGGTTGGTCTTTGTAGTCCACCGATGGTATTCAATAAAGTTGACTTTCCACTTCCAGATGGACCGTATATAATATTGAAACTATTAGATTTGATATTAAAATTAGCATTTTTTAGTGGAGTAATAATTTCTTCGCCAACATTGAAGTTGACACTAACATCTTCAATTTTTAATATAGTGGTTTTATCTATTATCCCACCGCTCATAATTAGAATCCAAACACTTTCTGTAAGGTATTAATAACTATTGTAACTAGATTATCGGAAGCTCGACTGACTATTGCAGATTTTAATGTACCAGTAGATTTATTATTAGATCTGTCAGATGAAATAGGTGCAATGGTATAAACCGAAGATGTAGATAAATCAGAAATTATGACAATATGTTCCAAGACTCGCTCGAGATCCTCGCTTGATTTGTTGTTAAGCACTTTTAAGTTGCTTCCTTTGCCGTAAGCTACTTGGCTAGAAGCAAGTTCGTCGGTAGTCCAGGATACGATAACCTGTCCCCTGGCTTCTGCTCCAGACCCCTTTATCGATGATACGACTTTGAGATTTGATATCTTAGGTGGGCGTGTGTCTAGTTGCGTACGCAGAACATGAGAATCAGATATTGCCAGATTGCCATCGCCATCTCGCGATTCAACTGCAAGTGAATATTCGGTATCATCTTCAAGCCCACGAATTACCATTTTGTGGTCTAAGGTTAGAGTAGAATCATTCTGCTCATGTTTGGGCTTTGAGGCAGTCGTAAACCGAATCAGCGATGAGGCTGGTACATTAGTATTCCATGTAACTTCTTGGGTACTTGTTGGTTCCCCAGCAACTGGCTGGAAACGTAGATTCGATATTTTGGGACGGGCAGGCGTCGAAAAATTATCAATTCTAGGAACCTTATATTCATTTCCATCATTATCTACTGGATTAATTCCAAAATAGTACTTTGTACCATCTTCAAGGCCAGACAATTCGACTGTATAAGTTGAATTAGTAAGTGAAGTGTTTACGGTGTGAAGTCCACCAAAGGCAGCAGATTTACCGTAATAAAGTTTTACATTTGATGCATTATCACTAGTGAACTCAATAATTGCCGTAGTCATTGTAACTCGCTTAACAGACACTTCTTGGATAGATGGAGCCGGCATAGTAGTAAAGCTAAGTTCGCCGCTTGTTCCTACATTACCGTCTTCATCAGTCCATCGAGCACGGTAATAATAGGTAGTACCGGCGTCTAAATTTGAAAGTTCGATTCCATGGTTTTTTGTTTGCAGTGAGGCAGCGGCTTCAGTAGTGAAATATTTACCACTTGACGTACCATATTGTATACGGCTATCGCTGTTACGATCTGTCACCCAGGTAATGTTGGCATTTCGCGTGCTAACTGTAGTTGAAGGTTGGCTGATTAAATTAGCCGGTTCTGTGTACCTTCCAGTTGGTGTCATCGATACAATACTACTATATGCACCGCAATTATTAGCACTATCACACGCCCTAACTTTATAATAATAGTCAGCCTGAGTTAATCCACCCTCCACATGACTATTTCCTGCAGTAGATGCAACTTGAGAGAAATTAATTCCATCTGTCGATCGTGACAGCCTGTAATTGGCGACGCCAACACCTGTATTCTGTGGTGCACTCCAAGAAAGCGCCAATCGCCAGGTACTAGTAGCCCTGGTAGAAACATCTGCAATCTCAATATCTTGCGGAATTCCAGGCGCAGATGTATTGGCAGTAAAAGTAGTGCTGGCGGCTGTGGCATAATTTACAGCCATAGTTTCATCGCGGGCAACTACATAAAATGTATTTTCTCCAGGTTGTGTAGCATATGGGCCTGCAACCAAATTTGTCGCACCAGGCTCAGTCCAGTTGCAAGTATTACTACTAGGCAGTGTATTGATTGTATAGCAGTACGTCAGATTATTGGAATCACCCTGGAAAGATGCAGGCTGTACCCAAGAAAAGGCAAAGCTATTAGCTGAACTGTTAGACGGCGTAGCAGTGACATTCAAAGGACTACTCGCAGCTGACGAATTAAATTTTATGACAGTAGTGACATACGTAGTGCTGACATTTCCCGCACCGTCCCAAGTCCTAAAAAATACCACATTATTTCCTTCAATGATGGCGTCATAATCTTCAGGATCAACTGTAATATAGGTGCCATCATTCGCTAAAAGATCGCTGGTATCTTGGTTGCCATTATGCGATTCGCCATACCAAGTCCCGTTGTTTCCGATGCGGTATTGCAAACCTTCTAAACCGGAATGATTATCACTGGCTGCATTACTGCCTGCTGTTGGCCAAGTTAGCGTCACTTCCTTATTGCCTACAAATTGAGAAGGTGCCGTTATGTAATCTGGATTATTCGGAGGAGTATTATCAAATCTAAAGTGGAATTGGGCGCTATCTTCATCGTAAATGTTATGGGCATTATCAATTGCCTTAATTCTCAGATAATATGCGTCCGAGGAACTGATTAAGGCTGATCCAAGATATCCAGACACAGCAGTATCAATATAGTTTGTACCTACAGCATATGGACAGCTGCCAGAGGTATCTAATGGGCTTGTCCCCAGACTGCCTTTTGTCATCACTGGATCTGCTGTCTGATCCGTTCCTAGATATAAACAGTATCCTTTGATTCCGGTTCCTATGTCTTCACCGGCTGTCCATTCAAAAAACGGAGAATTACCATTTGTCCAAGAATTTTCCGTTATATTATCACCACCAGCTGATTTCTTCATGCTAATATCAGAAGCATTAGTTTCTGGAGCTACATTATCGTATGGTGAATATTCAACGCTAATATCTTCAAATAAAGGCGTTTGACCATCTTCCCCTACTAGCGTAACTTCATACTGTATGTAACGATGGTTTTCAGTTACGCACGATTGGCCAGTAATGTCAGTACCGCTTGTAACTGGTGCACATCCAGCAAAAGCCGGAGTACCGGACATATCTGCATTGTTGCTACTTCGTACTTTAACACTCGCACTACCCGCACCAGACTTTACATATGCTAAGTTACCCCACGCAGAGCCGTGATCGGTATCCATGATGCCCGATACTAGAGTGCCAGAACCGTATGTTTTTAGCGATAAGTTATCAACGTAAACTGTTTTATTTGCCCCAACCTGCAAACCATATTTTTTTTCAGTAGTAGTGCCAGTTACGGTTGATTGGAGCTTGTACCAACCAGAACCTACGTCTGTATAGTTAGTAGTGACTGTAGAAGATCCCACATATAGTGATGCATCATTACTTGTAACTGCGCTGCCGTTAGTATAGACATACGCTTCGAGGATATGCTGATTTGTGTTTCCAAGATTTTTAGATTGAGTTAGTCTTCCAATAGAGGTCGTGTCTATTCTGCCTGATGCAGCAGAGTTCTGAGACTGCTGAGTTGAACGTATAAAAGTATCCCTAATGTTCATGAATATTGATAACAGATTATTGTTATATTCAGAGGTGACTAAATCTAAATCCCCATCATCGTCGACATCACTTAACTGAGGATTTACACTAGCACTTCCTGTAGCTAAATCAACTTTGGCCGCAAATGTACCATTTCCGTTATTTCTAAGTATTGATGTAGTACTGGAATTTTGGTTGTTTGTAACAATATCAAGATGTCCATCAAGATCAATATCACCTATAGAAACAGTTTCTGGCGTATTACCCACAGTATACGGTGTACGTGCTGCAAATGTACCATTTCCGTTGTTCATTAAAACAGAAATTGTAGCTGCGGTAGTATAGTTAGATACTGCTAAATCCAAATCTCCGTCACCATCAAGATCGGCTGCATTTATACCATATGCACCGCCGGCCGCATAGTCTACTCTGGCAGCAAATGTACCATTGCCATTATTCTTAAAAATAGAGATAGAGCCGGTGCCATAGTTTGCTACTGCTAAATCCAAATCTCCGTCACCATCAAGATCGGCATTGGTAAGGAACCGAGGGCTACTGCCTGCAATATAATCTGTTTTGGCAGCAAATGTTCCATCACCATTGTTTTTTAGAACCGATAAAGTATCAACAAAATAATTTGTAGTTGTAATATCGATATCTCCGTCACCATCTAAGTCACCTAGCGTAACGATTTGGGGATAATTCCCTGTGGAATAATCTGTTTTTGCACTAAACGTCCCGTTGCCATTATTTTTAATAACAGAAACGTTATGACCTAGCAAATTTGTAGTTACAGCATCCAAATCTCCGTCACCATCAAGATCTTTGGCTTTTATATCATAAGGTTTTGTCCCCACACCGTAATCCGTTTTAGTACTGAATGATCCGTTTCCAATATTCTTGAGTACCGAAATAGTATTTGCATTGTAATTAGCTGATATGTAATCAAGGTCTCCGTCTCCGTCCAAATCTCCTAGGAAATTGTTCTGAGGATTAGTGCCTGTAGAATAACTATTCTTAGACCCAAATGAAATTGGGTTACCTGCTTCAAAATTCCAACTATTTGTATTTTCTTCAAATCCATTATTTGTTAGATGCTCTTCGGGACTAATGCTGAACGAGCCATCCCCAACATCTATATTAGTTTTTTCTGAAAACTGATTGATAGCATTACTACCCTGCCCCCCCACTCCAATCAGTTTGGCTCCATGTACTTAAGGCAGATACATTTGAGGTTTTAGTTATAAATACGATCGCAACAATAAAAATCCATGCAGCAGCTAAAAACCCATGCACATGACCGTGATGAACGCCTCTGTAATTCCAGCTATGCCACCATAAATAATGTTTGGATTTTGCCATCAAATATTCGTGGGGTTTTTGCGCAGAATGATGGTGCAAAATCTTATATAATTTATTGGACTTTGGACGAATTGAACTAACTAAATAGTGCTGTAGTTTATTTAAGATCTTTGCTAGTTTATAATAATAAAATAATAACTTTCTAATATTGTTGTAGGAAATCTGGACTAACTTAAGAAAGATCTTTTTCATATTAGGGTTCAGCTAACAATTATTAGATGATAGAGTGCTTTTTTTGATACAAATTAACATCCAAAAGTTCTCCTATTAATAAATGCTAATGTCTATATAATACCAGAAATTAAACCTTATTAAATTATATTGTAGATAATAGATGCATGTGGTCATGTAAGCTTCTTCCTAGACGAATTAAGAATAGGCAACGTATACTTAAGTAATGCTGATATTGAGCAAGATGGTATTAAACAGAAAAGTCATGAGTCTGAGAACCGGACGAGAGATTGCTGTTGCCCATGAAGCGATTATTAACCCGAACAATTTAAAGATCGAAGGCTTTCACTGTACTGATTCGCTTAGCCGCGAACACCTGATACTACTGTCGCAGGATATCCGAGATGTATTGCCAGCCGGCCTGGTTGTAAATGACCATAGCGTTCTAAGCGAACCGGACGATCTTATTAGACTCAAGAAAACCATTCAGATGAATTTTGAATTAATAGGCAAGCCGGTATATACCAAATCAAAGAAAAAACTTGGCAAAGTAAATGATTTTGCAACCGAACCGCAAAGCCTGCTGATCAAGAAAATATATGTTTCCCAAAGCCTGCTTAAAAGCTTGACCGGGTCAAGTTTAAGTATCGACAGAACCCAGATTATTGAGATCACTAGCAAGAAGATAATTGTCCAAGATCCACTCCAGTTGGTTCCAGCTAATGCCCCGGCTCTAAACCCGACACCAGCTTCCTAAAAGGTTATTCCTGGGTATAGTCGATTTCTTCTAATACGTCTTTTACATCGCCGTAGTTGTAACCCTGACGAATAAGATAGGCCATGAGCTTTTGCTTGTCCTGATAGCGGCTTTGCTGCTGTTTTCGTTCGATTAGACCTTTTAGCAGTTCTTTTTCGTCCGTCTCATCTTCTGCCAGTACCTGCTTGATTATGTCATCACTAACTCGTTTGGCTCTAAGTTCCTGCTGTAAACGCCGCTTGCTGGTAGTTTTTAGCAGTCTTCTGTTGTCTACCCATTTGCGAGCGAAAACTGAATCATCCAGCCAGCTATGTTGATACAGCTTTGCTACCAGCTGGTCGATTAGTTCAGGATCGTAGTCTTTGCGTTTTAGGTATTCCCTAATTTCCCATTCGCTTCTGACTCTGCGAACAATTAGATTCAGTGCCCGATTATAAGCCTTATCAAACTTTGCGGTATCTTTAAGCTCGTCTAATTCCTGATTGCTCAACTCCTGCCCAACACGCAGTCCGCTGACTAGCAGGGCATTTTCACTTAGGCCAAAAGTAAACTTGCCGTCTACAAATATTGAATACCTACCAGCTGTTTTAACCTGCTGCTTGATATCCGTTATTTGCATTTCAACTACACACTAGCATCTGGAATAAAGATCCCATCCCGCCCATTTGCAACCGGTGTATACGGAAATAATCCGACTCGTACAACTTCTCGGACTAATCCGCTAAAACCAGGAACTAAGCGGTCTAAAGAGTCCTTATTAACTAAGACATTTTTTTCGACTTCTTCCAGTAGCATATATGCGGGAAATGGAGGTAATTCTTCGGCAACATAAAACAAAGCTTCTAGGTCTTCCTGTTCGGGTGCGAAAGTAAATGTCCCTTTTAGTCTTTCAATTGCCATCTTTACTATTTACTCCTTGCTCTTAGCAGTTTCGCTAACCTTCTTAGCTATCTCACTTAGTACTTTTGGATTTTCTTCTAAGTATTTCTTGGTTGCTTCGCGACCCTGTCCGATCTTGTTATCGTTATATGCGAACCAAGCACCTGATTTGTCGACAATCTCGTTCTCGACTGCTAGATCCAAGACATCTCCGCTTCGGCTGATGCCTTCGTTATACATAATATCGAATTCGGCTTGTCTAAAAGGCGGAGCTATCTTATTCTTGACCACCTTTACTCTCGTCCTGTTGCCGATAATATTATCGCCGGCTTTGATCTGAGCAATTCTTCTAATGTCCATGCGAACGGATGCGTAGAATTTCAAAGCGTTTCCACCGGTTGTAGTCTCGGGGTTGCCGAACATGACGCCGATCTTCATTCTGATCTGGTTGATAAACACAACAGTTGCCTTGCTCCGGCTGATTACCCCTGTCAGCTTCCTCAGCGCCTGGCTCATGAGCCTAGCTTGCAGACCCATATGACTGTCGCCCATCTCGCCTTCTATTTCAGCTCGCGGCACTAGCGCGGCGACTGAGTCGACAACGATAATATCGACAGCGTTACTCCGGACTAGTGTTTCGGTAATTTCAAGTGCTTGCTCGCCGTTATCCGGCTGGGACAATAGCAGGTTTTCGACGTCCACACCGATTCTTTTGGCATATGACGGGTCAAGCGCGTGCTCAGCATCGATAAAAGCGGCTGTGCCACAGTTTCTTTGTACTTCTGCAATTGCATGCAGGCTGAGTGTAGTTTTACCACTTGATTCCGGTCCATAGATTTCAATGATCCGGCCTTTTGGTATTCCGCCGCCGAGAGCCAAGTCTAAGCTTAGGCTGCCGGTAGAAATACACTCGACTTTAGTTTCGACTGAGTCGCCGAGCTTCATGATCGAGCCTTTACCGAACTGTTTCTCGATCGTATCCAACGCCAGACTAAGAGCTTTAGTCTTGCCGGATTCGTTGGTCGGAATCTCCTGCGGTACTTTAGTTGGTGCTTTAGTAGATTTGTTTGCCATGGTTCCTCCTTATAAAAACTATGTTTATGCTTTATGCACGGCGTTTGGCAAATGCCTTGCAGACAAAAGTGTATACCAACAATATAAATATGTATATGAAAAATGTCTGTCTAATTTCGTACACATCTGTTATTTTATTCTTAACGCGTTAAGTTATTGTATTAATTTGTACAGCGTTTCTTTGCCCGATTACAATTAAGGATGATAATTTAACCGTTAAACCTTAGCCGGATATCTTTATACTTTATTCTTTCTCCATTATACTAATGCTTAATGCGCATACCAGATGCACTAGTAATACAGCTATTGAAAAATATCGGCCGGCTCACTGACGAGCAGGTTAATACTCTGCATGAGCAAGAAAAAGTCGAGAAGAAACCGCTTCAGGATCTGGTAATAAAAAACCAGGTCACAACCGAACCAGAACTTACAAAGCTGTACGCTTTAGAAATTGATGTACCGTACGTTGAATTTGACCCGAAGAAAATTAGACCGGAACTATTAAAGCTTATCCCTGAGAGAATCGCCCGGCAGTACAAAGTAATTGTGTTTGGCAAGGCAGAAGACGGCAGTATTAATCTGGCCATGGCCGACCCTGATGATATTCAGGCAATCAACTTCTTGCGCAAACAACTGGGCACCAACATTAAGGTGAATATCACTACCCAGTCGATCATAAACGTGGCGCTTGACCAGTATCGCGGCAACATATCGACAGAACTTACAAAAGTAATCTCAACTACCGAAGCCGAACAGCCGGAAGAAGAGCAGGTCAATGCCGAAGACCTGGCTGAGAACTCTCCTATAGCTCAGACCGTAAACTTACTGATTGAATATGCGGTCAAATCCAACGCCAGCGACATCCATATCGAGCCTCGGGAAAACTTCGTCCTTATCCGCTACCGAATTGATGGAATTCTAAGGGAAGCCAACAAATTGCCTAAGAAAATGCTAGGTGCGCTTGTATCGAGAATTAAAATCCTGTCTAATCTAAAGATTGACGAACGCCGGTCTCCTCAGGATGGCCGGTTCAAGATAGAAGTCAGCGGGCAAGTCTATGCACTGCGTGTGTCTACCCTGCCGATTGTCGACGGCGAGAAAGTGGCTATGCGTATTTTGAACGAATCAGCTAAGCCGGCAACTTTGGAAGAATTGGGATTCTGGGGAACTTCACTGTCCTATATGAACAAAGCTATTGTCCAACCGCACGGTATGATACTGGTTACCGGACCGACCGGATCCGGCAAGTCTACCACATTGTTTAGCGTCCTAAGCCTGCTAAACAAACCATCAGTCAACATTTCGACAGTAGAAGACCCAGTCGAATACCGGGTTCCCGGCACCAACCAGATCCAGGTCAATGTCCAAGCTAATATGACCTTTGTAAACGGGCTGAGGGCACTGCTAAGACAGGACCCGAACATCATAATGGTCGGTGAGATTAGGGACTCAGAAACTGCCAACCTAGCCGTCCAGGCTGCCCTGACCGGACACTTGGTTTTCTCAACCCTGCACACAAACAATGCCGCAACTTCCCTGCCTCGCTTGCTCGACATGCAGATTGAGCCGTTTTTAATTGCCAGCACAGTCAGAGCTGTTGTCGGGCAAAGGTTAGTCCGCAAGCTTTGTGCCGACTGCCGAATCTCCTATCAGCCGGATGAACCGACTAAGAAACAGTTAAGTGAAATCTTCCATACTGATGACCCGGCTGTCATGAAACATATCAACGAACTCGAAATCATAGCCGGCCAAAGCGGCATCGGAAAATCTGTAGCCAAGGACGGATCTGTCAACAATATGGCCCTGGGCAGTGACGTACAAAGCGTCAAGACAATGTGGAAAGCCAATGAAGCCGGCTGCGAAGTCTGTGGGCATACCGGTTATCGAGGACGAATGGGTATTTATGAGGTCCTGGCCAACTCGCCGGATGTCCAGAAAATGATCGTCAACAGCGATACTTCAGAAAACATACAGATTCAGGCCATTAAGCAGGGCATGGTCCCAATGCAGATTGACGGCTTTATTAAAGCCCTACGCGGTCAGACAACGATCGAAGAGATACTAAGAGTAACCAGTGAAGAATAATATGAATATTGCGGATAATAAATAATGCAGTTTATGTATATCGCCACTGACAAGTCTGGTGCTACTGTTCATGGCAGGCTGGAAGCTGCCAACCAGGATTCGGCGATCAAGAACCTCCACGCTCAGAATATGCGCCCCCTGATCATCAAAAAGATATCCGGCAATAAATTTACCCTAGCTTTTACAAAAACCAAAAAAGTAAAGACCAAGGACTTGGTTATCTTCACCCGCCAGTTGTCGACCATGGTCTCGGCTGGCGTACCTTTAAATAAATCTCTGGCGACGCTGCAGACCCAGGCTGAAACTAAATATTTCAAAGAAGTCATTGGCACGATTGCCAAAGACGTCCAATCGGGCAACCAGCTTGGCAGCTCGTTCGCTAAATTCCCGAATATATTTTCTGACGTTTACGTCAATATGGTTATCGCTGGTGAAGCCGGAGGAATACTCGACGAAATCCTAAAACGTCTGGCTGCCCAGGTGGAACAGGAATCTTCCATGCGCAAGAAGATAAAATCGGCCATGATGTACCCGATGGTAATCCTGTCGATAACAGTTGTAGCTTTCTTCGGCATCATGATCTTCATCATTCCTAAAATTGCCAAGATTTTAAACGATTTAGCTGGTCCGGACGCCCAGCTGCCACTACTAACTCGGATAATGGTCGGTATCAGTAGCTTCATGCAGAGCTACGCAATATTCTTAATAATAGCTATTTCAGCTATTATCTGGTTCTTGAAACGCTACATTAATACTCCCGGTGGCAAGCTTAAATACCACAGACTGCTACTTAGAGTACCTTACGTCAAAGTCCTGATCACAAAAGTAGCTGTCGCCCGGTTCAGCCGGACGTTTGCCGCTTTAATGTCCGCCGGTGTGAACGTCCTGGACGCGCTGGAAGTAACCGGCGGAGCAATGGGTAATCTTGTGATCGAGAATGAGCTTAAAGAGGCCAGTAAGAACGTCAAGAACGGCCGGCCGCTCAGCGAGCCGATTTCGGCTAGCAAGCATTTTCCACCAATTGTCGGCCAGATGATTGCCGTCGGCGAGGAAACCGGTCAGATTGACGTAATTCTAGTGAAAGTTGCCGACTTTTATGAAGAAGATGTGACAGTCCAGATTGAAACTATTAGCTCATTTATCGAACCGTTTATGATAATTTTCTTAGGTTCTGCCGTCGGCCTAATTGCCGCTAGCGTCATGGGCCCAATTGCTTCCCTAAGCAAAAACGTCGGAAATCAGTAACCGGTTAACCAGCTGCTGGACAGCTGTCAGCGGTAATTGTGGCCGAATGATATGCCAAGATTACTCCTTGGGCATCGACAGTTTTTCCAAAAGCAGTCATGCCTTTAAAGCCACCTGATGACTTAGTAATTGTTTCATTTGTCGTGAAGTCGTAGACAACTGAACCACCCTTGTTAGTAGAGAAGGCACCAATTTCTATACTGTTACCAGCTACGCTGTAGCCTGAAACACTACAGCCGTCTGCTGAAATAGTAATCGAGTAGCCGGAACTGGCAGCAGGCGTGGATGGTGCAGCAGCCGGTGCAGATGTTTGAGTTTTAGTAGTCGTGGAAGTAGAAGGATTACTAGCAGCCGAAGTCGACTTTGTCGGCGTCTGCTTCAAGGTAGCTATTTCAGTTTCCTTCAACTGAACTACTTTAGACTTTGAATCATCTTTTACTGATATTACATTTTCAGTACTTGCAATCTTGTCATACTGTTTGTTGGCAGCGTTTCGGTTTCTGACCACAAACCAGCTGGTGAAACCTAATATACCTACAATTACGAATAGTAAAATTCCCTCGACCGGGCTGAATCCATTTTGATCTTTTTTCATTTTTTTCACTTATACCTTTTGTTACTGCTTATTGTTGTATAAGCATAAATATAACCTTGCTTGCAGTTTATATCAAATAATCTCTACTTCTCACCCCATATAAAACAAGTTAATTAATGACTAATACTATTGACTGTGAACTAGTTATGCTTATAATCATTACTAGATGCACAAAATGCTCTAACAAAAATATTATTAAACAAGGGGGCGGGCTCCATGAAGTTAAGAAACAAGCAACAGGGTTTCACAATTGTGGAACTTTTAATCGTGATCATCGTAATCGGTATTTTGGTCGGTTTGGTCATCACTACCTTTACTGGTATACAGCAAAAGGGACGGAACACAGAACGTCAAACAGATATTAAAGCAATCCACGGACAGCTGGAAGCATACTTTGCACAAAACGGTAAGTATCCAGAATTAACCGATTTAAACACTGAAAGCTGGCGATCTACTAATATGAAAGGTCTAGACAAGGACGCTTTGTACGATCCTCGCGACACAACCAAGGACACAACTCCACTTGAGAGTACTCCAACAGTCGACCGATATTCATATGAAGTTGTTTACCACCCATCTAGCGGTGCTGACAGTGCCTGTAGCAATGCAGACGCTTCGACTACAGAATGTAACAAGTACACTCTGACTGCTAAGCAGGAAGGTACTACCGACTACACCAAGAACAGCTTGAACTAAAACAGTTCACGAGAAGCCGTTACATAAAAAACCGGGGCCAAAACAGCTCCGGTTTTTTATTTTATTGCCTACAAACTAAGCTATAATTAACATAAGCATGAAACTATTCAGTATTAAGGGTGAGCACGGCTTTACAATCTTTGAGGTACTTCTAGCCTGTATCATGTTTCCATTACTGGTCATTTCTATTTCTGGAGCATATGACTCTATCCGGCGCTCATATACTGTCAGCAAGGAATTTAATGAAATGTACGCCGTACTATCCGCCTGCCCGGAAATTGACCGGGCCCTGCAGTACGATTCTATTTCCAGCAACACCAACTGCTACCCGAACAACTCATTTAAAGCAGAAGGCGGGGGGAGCAACATTATTACCTATACGCCAACCCTAACCGTTACTAATACCTCAGCCCTACCGAATACAGATCCGTTAAAATCAATACCTGATTCAAAGATAGTTAACATATCTACTAAATTCCAAAAAAGCACCGCTCCGGAATTGGAACTCAGGATGCTAATCACCCGTAACGGAATCGGGCAGCTGTAATGCATTTTGTCGTGAAGAAAAATAATAATCTTGGTCAAAACGGTTATACGCTGCCTGAAATGCTGGTAACACTGATAATGACCGCCTTATTCGTAGCTCTAATCATGACTTTTACTTTCAGCTACTGGCGCTATGGTGCGTCCCAGGAAGCAGATTTGGATACCCTGACAACTAGATTAAATGCTGGTGACATTTTAAGGGAATACTTGACCCAAAGCTCAGGCTTAATCACCCAAAACAGCTTGCCCGACAGCCATGTTCTAAATCCTGACCCGTTAGTGACTAACGGTCTGCACTGGCAGCCGCTACATGCTATTCCCGGCAATTATTCGGTTGCAAACGGCACCAAACCGTTGCTATATTTCCGCCGCTTCACCCAAAACACTACTGGCAATTTTATTCTAAACGGTACCCAGCCATACGAAGACGAGTATGTCATCTACTTAAACGCAGCTAAAAAACAGATGCTGCTGAGGACTTTAGCTAATCAGGCAGCCGGCAACAAAATTGCTAGTTCGTGCCCGCCCAGCCAAGCGACACAAGCTTGTTCGGCCGACAAGGTGATTGCCAGCGACATTGAGTCAGTCGACTTAAGGTATTTTTCTAGGGCTGGTAATCTGTTGGACTACACTTCAATTACCGATCCCGATCTTCCAGGTACATACATAGGGCCAGATTTTCCAGTTGTCGAGGTTGTTGAATTGACCTTGAACTTAAGCAAGAAGCCGTTTTTGAACCAGACTAATTCGACTAAAAACAGTACGATAATCAGGATTGCCCTGAGGAACACTTAACTTCAAATAATTATGAATATATTTAAAGCTAAACATATAAAAAGACTCAATCAGCAGGGATCAATTGTCGTTTCTATATTAATTGTCAGTATCTTTTTTGTAATAATTTCATCCAGCTTGATCGTGCTGGCCAATGCCAACATAACCCGAGCGAAGGGAAGGGTACTTTTGCTCCAGGCCCAATACGCAGCCGAGTCTGGCGTAGATAGTGCAATCGCTATGCTTAACAGTGGTAACGAGAGCTACGCTGGATCAGGTTCCGATATTCAGATATTGGCCAACTCAAGATACAAATCAACCTATTCCTCTTCAGTTACTGGTTCTGGCAAAGACCGCAAGATTACAGCCACTGGCAAAGTATTTATTCCAGCCAACAGTTTGACTCCTAGTTTTACGAGAAAAATAGAAGTCTCAGCTGAACGATCCAGTTCGACTGGTTCATCTTCTATTGTCAGCCGCAATATCGTCGATATTGCCAGTGGCGTGAAAAACTTGTCTGCTAAGGGGATGTACGTCAACGGGTTCATCAATATGAGCAAGAATACTACAAATCTAATAGCAGAAAATATTACTGTGGTAGATAAGAATACTTCGGCTAGTAATTGTTCGATAGGAGGAACCGGTAATTTAGTCAAACCAGCTACCTTCTCTACCCCCGGCCAGACTAAAACAATCATCAATATGGGCTTTAACAACTGTATTTCCCCTCCCGGCAATACCAGCAATGCCAATTTTACTGTTTCTGCCAACCAAACGAACCTGACAAAGATTCAGTCAACATTTATTCCATGGTCACAATATATGGACAATACCTACCAGAACTCTATTGGCGGTGATTGCCGAGACTGGACAACTGGCGGTTCGACCAGGCAAATTCCAAGCACTGGAAATACTAAAAAAACCCATTACCCCAACAGCAGTGCTAATATTAGTACAACTTCATGCGGCACTAACGGAAACATCAACTTAGACGACCATACGTATGTTATCAACGATCATGTTCATGTTAGAGCAAACTTCTGCGCTACTTCAGCCTGCGCACCGATATTTAATAATCCTAGTACGACCATGAGGTTTATATTCATTGAGGGTACAGTTAATTTTGATAGCATCCGAACAGCAAGCAATAGTGGCCCTATAGTATTAGTAGTTTATGGCGCAGATCCAGCATCAAAGTCTGGTAGCTGCCCGTATGGTGGTTCTGCCTATTTAGGGCAGGGTTCACCAGGCTCATATACTTCAGCCCCTGATCTGTTTATTCTATCGACCAACGGTATCTGCCTAGATAAGACTAAATTCGGCACTAATCCAGCCTTAGGCGGTGTTTCAGGTAAGAATATCTATGTGGCTAGTAGTACTGGAACACCTTTTGACCTTGCCCTAGACCCGACTTTCCCGACCGAACAGATTCAAGTCGACCTTGCTTGGCGGGCAGTCCAATATCGCCGTTTATAAAAAATTACTACTCGTTTTAATCTGTTAAATAGTACTTGGATATGCTATAGTTCAAGTAAGTAAAGCGGTTATGCTTTAGCAAAATTTTGACTTATTTATGAAAAAAACATATTTTTACCGCGACAAACCAATCTTCGGACTTTCACTTGGTTTCAACGATCTTAGAATTATGCAAGTCAAAGATTCTAAGCACGGTCCTGAAGTCCAAGCTTATGGTTGCTGTACTTTCGATCCGGCTGCCTTAAAAGACGGCGTTATTATAGATATCAATGCGGTTGCCAAAACCGCTAAAGAACTATTACAAAACGGTATTACCGGTAAAATTACGACTCGTAGAGTCATAGTTTCTATTCCGGCATCACGGACGTTTAGCCGGGCGGTCAAGCTTCCGAAACTTGGCGAAAAAGAGTTAAACGATGCAGTCAGGCTGGAAGCCGAGCAGTATATCCCCTTGCCGATTGATGATCTCTATCTAGACCATACTGTCATTGCCCAAAATGAAACTGACGTCGAACTTTTTGCCGTAGCGGCTCCAAAAAACATTATTGATTCATATGTAGCCCTGACCAAAATGCTGGATCTTGAAGTAGTCGCAATAGAAACAACCATCGATTCAGCAGCCAGATTATTTTCGATCTCTAAGCACGATGTCACGCCGACAGTATTAATCGACTTTGGTCCCAATTCAGTCGATATAACTATTTTCGATAATGTTATTTTGGCAACCGGTACAGTTAGTGGCGGTGGAGAAAGCTTTACCGAAAGAATAGCCAATTATATGGGCGTATCAGCTCAGGAAGCCCAAGATATTAAAGGCAAGTACGGCCTAAGCTATAGCGACAAGCAGACTCAGATCACCAAAGCCCTAGATCCGATACTCGAGCAGTTTTTCAAAGAAGTCCAGCGCATGATCCGCTACTACGAAGAAAGATATCCGAAACGCCAAAAGATTAGCCAGGTAGTATTGATGGGTTCAGGAGCCGGTATACCTGGTCTAAGCGAACATATGACGGATGCACTCCGTTTGCCTGTCCGTCCAATCGAGCCATGGCAGACAGTTACTTTCGGTTCACTGAAGCCACCGGAGCAGCAAGAAAGCTTAGGCTACATGTCGGCAGCCGGCGCGGCTATGATTTCGCCTAAAGGCCTATACCAATGATTAACCTGCTTAGCTCCAACGTCAAACAGGATATTTTGTTTGCCAAGCGGAATACCCAACTACTGCGTTGGTGCTTAATACTTCTGTTAATTATATTCGGGGTGGGTGTAATTTCAGTAAGTGGAATATTCTACCTGAAAAAGTCTCAGCGCCAATACTCAGTTCAAATTGAAAGCTCTAAAATCCAGCTAAGTGAACAAAAACTAACTCAAACCCAAAAAGAAATTGAATCGATAAGCAACAATCTAAAACTTACAACCCAGGTCTTATCCAAAGAAATACTATTCTCTAAGTTATTTACCCAAATTGGTGCCGCAATGCCGCCAAAAACCAATTTAACTGATCTAAAGATTGCCAACACAAGCGGCGGAATCGATTTGTCTGCCAGTGGAGCTGACTACAATGCCGCATCTCAGGTTTTGGTTAACTTCCAAGATCCAAATAACAAGATATTCGACAAAGCCGATCTATTAAACATTGGTTGCGATACAGTAGTCCGAAATACCTACCCATGCTCCATTAGCCTGCGAGCAAGGTTTGGGGCAGACAAATCTTACTTATTTATTAGTCAGGAGAAGAAATGAGCAGCAAGCATGTCTACTGGCTGACCATTTTCCTACTAATTGTCTTAGGTTTCGGCATAGTCGGATCGACCTACTATTCAACCAAGATCCTTAAGAAGGAATCCGATAAGCTGGTTGATCTTAAATTAGAGAACCGACTATTAGAAGACCAACAGAGCGCACTTAGTGTTGCTAAAAAATCAATTGATAAATACAAGGAGCTCGACAAAATTGCCAGAACCGTATTGCCACAAGATAAGGACCAGGCTAAAGCCGTAAGGGAACTGGTGAATCTGTCTGGTGAATCCGGCATAAGGCTATCAAGCATTACCTTCCCAAGTTCCAACTTAGGTATAGTACAACCAGTTCCATTAAATAAAGATGGTCAGAAGAAACCGGCCACACCAGCCGAGACCCAAGTTAAACCAGTCGCTGGAATTCCTGGAGTATATGAAATGGAAATCAACGTAAAACAGGACCCTACACTGCCAATTTCATACCCGGCGTTTATTAATTTCTTGTCTAAGCTAGAAAACAACCGCCGGACAGCTCAAGTTTCCAACATTAGCGTAACGCCGTATGATCAGGATAGGAGCAAGCTGGTAATGAATATGACACTTAAACTTTATATTAAACCATGAAGAAATTAGAATTAAACTTTAAGACCAAGATTTTACCGGCCCTTAAATGGTTCTTGAAACACTACGCTGTAATCTGCATTGTTAGCGTCCTGGCTTTGTATAGCTGGCTGGTAATAAACATAAACCTTCTTGACCGTCGTGAACCAGACGAAGACGTCTACACTGAAAAACTGCAAACTATTAAGAAGCCGACTATTTCCGACGAAGTAATTAAGAAACTGACAGATCTAGAAGATAATAATGTTGAAATACGGTCGCTGTTTAAGCAGGCCCGCGATAATCCGTTCCAGGAGTAGAACTACCCTGTTCCTGCTGGCCAGTATCAGTTAAAGGGTACTGAGACGGATATTGCTGGGGTGCTGGCTGTTGTTGCGGTTGAGGCTGCTGCTGAAACTGCGGATTGTTAGCTTGCTGCTGGTAATAAGGCTGTGCTGGCTGTTGTTGCTGAAACTGCTGGGGTTGTTGAGGTTGTTGATTTTGGGGAGGCATCTGCCTGTATTGCGGCTGCATACCCTGGGGTGCAGCATATGACGCGTATGATAGTTCCTGCTCTCTCATTTCAAATTCGCGGCGGCTCATAAACTGCTGTCGGGTTTCCAGAATTAACTTGGCATAGTGGTCCGGGTTCGGACAGTAGTCGAAATGGAAATTTTCTTGCTCACCGGCGGTTTCTACCAGCAGCCGCCCGAAATTCAGCATAGTCGGGAAAAAACCGGCTTTTTGGGCTGTGACATCTTCGATACTGGACACGGCTAATTGGGATATTTTCTTATTAAACAAACCTACCTGCAACGTCTGGGTAATAGTTTTGTCGGTCAGGATAATCTTGCTCTGCCGGTAAATAAAAGTTGCTACTAGAAGCATAAAGGAAACAATAACTAAAACAATTACGACAATCATGGCGATAAGCCCGTATGCATCCGGGTTGTCTTCTTTAGAAATCATTGTCGGCAGTAAGTACAGTACCAGCCCGATCGAAGTCAGCATCCCGAGCCCAGCTTGGACATACAATTTTATTAGGCCGAACAAGTGCTTCTTAATAACTGCTAGTAGTTTTTCATCAGGATCAACCCGCTCTAAGGTGTGGGAAAAATCTTGTTTAGGGGGATTCATTTGCTACATTATACCAGTGTAGCCTGATTGCTTCCAGAGGTGTTCGCAGTCTTTGGTTTTTTATTTAAATGCTTGTAGGCTTTGTTTGTCACTTTCCGTCCTCTTGGTGTACGTTCCAGCAAGCCTATCTGCATGAGATATGGTTCGTAAAAATCCTCGATCGTACTTCGCTCTTCTGCCGTTAGTGCTGCCAGAGTATCGACACCAACAGGTCCGCCATCATAGCTCTCAATGATTGCATTCAGCAGCATCCGGTCGCCCGGATCAAGTCCTAGCTCATCTATTTCTAGTAGATCTAAAGCTTGCTGGCTAATGACAGTGTCTATTATTCCGTCGCCGTTGACATCAGCATAGTCGCGCACGCGCCTAAGCAAACGGTTGGCAATACGTGGCGTCAGTCTAGCCCGGTGTGCCAGTTGTTCCGAAGCCAGCTTATCTATTTTTATCCCGAGTATTTCCGCTGATCTTTCTAAAATCATTGCGACTTCTTCAGGCTTATAAAATTCTAACCGGTGAATCATGCCGAAACGGTCGCGCAATGGAGCGGCTAAGGCTCCGGTACGAGTTGTCGCCCCGATCAAAGTAAACTTCGGCAGATCCAACCTCAAGCTTTTGGCACTCGGGCCTTTGCCGAGCATTATATCCAGCTTGAAATCTTCCATGGCACTGTAGAGTACTTCTTCGACCGAACGGTTTAGACGATGGACCTCGTCAATAAACAATATGTCGCCGTCCTGCAAGTTAGTCAGCAAACTAGCTAGATCACCTGCCCGCTCAATTGCCGGACCGCTGGTTATTCTAATCTGGGCACCCATTTCATGAGCGATTACGCTCGCCATAGTAGTTTTACCGAGTCCCGGTGGACCGTAAAGTAGAATATGATCGAGTGCTTCTCCACGTTTTGTGGCTGCGTCTATTGCTAGCTTTATATTCTGTTTAAGTCTTTCCTGACCTATATAATTAGTAAAGTCTCTAGGTCGAAGCGTCTGTTCAAGTACTTCTTCAACTTCATCCTCGATTACCCCATCGCTAACTATCCGTTCAATTGCCATACACCCATTATACTGGCGAAGTAAGTTTATTCCTATTTACGCTATAGGTTATTTAAACAAGCTTAAGTAGTTAACTATACTGCAAATTAATTACCCAAAGACAGATAATATATATCGTGAGATCACTTTGATATCTGTAAGCATATTGACATCGTATTTTTTTAATGCTTTAATAAGTGAATGTCAAAAATTGAAATTATCCGGCCGGTCCTTAGCACAAGCGTTAATATTATAAATGAAATGGTTCAGTGGACACTTGCAGATCCATATGAAGCCAAAGCTGACGGCTTATATTTCGAACCCCTTGTAATCCCTCGATTTACAGATGCTGTTATAGATCCAAACTACCATGTCGATTTAGATAGAATTGAACTTCTAGACAATATTTTAGACCACCGAAGTAGTGAAATCCAAAGGTCCGTATTACCGAATTTTGGTTTTGCTCCAGGCTATATTACCGAAAAACTAGAATCAGCCGAAGATAAAGACTCAGATGAAATTGAAATTGATTTATTTCTTTCATTAAGACGGGACGCCCGTTTTAGCAAAATGGTTCCAAAAAAAGTTGTCCGACATTTAGAAGCCTACGATTTTGATGCAGTTAACTCAAACACTCAGGTTCAATTAAGCAGTCCTTCCGTGAAACTTAGGGCTGGAATTGAAGATTACAAGCTATTCGGCAGTGAATACCTTAACGAATTATCTAGTACATTAGCTCGTTCGATAGGAACTGTCGGACTGAGCCGACTGACTTTTGGTACAAGTATATAGATAAAAAATGATTCTAAATTTAGCTATTAGCTACTAACTATTCGCTAAAGCTTTTTTAATTCTGTCTTCAGTTGGTAATTTAGGATCTATATTACTAAGTGCAGTAACAGCGTCTGAATCGGAATAGCCAAGGGCAATTAAAGCCTGGACCGCTTCGTCACTAATGTTGAGTCCAGATCTGTTAACTAAATCTTCAGCCGCTCCGCCTACCGGAGCTCCAACTTTATCCCTTAGCTCGACTACCATCTGCTCGGCTGCCCGCTTGCCTACGCCTTTGGCAGATTGTAAAAACTTAATATCTCCTCCAGCGATTGCTGCCCGAACTTGGTCACTACTTCCGGAATCCAGAACTGCCAATGCAACTTTAGGCCCGACATTCTTGACGCTGATTAGCTGCTCGAAGAGCTGCTTTGTAGTTAGCTCTGTAAAACCATATAAATCATGGGCATCTTCTTTGATATGCTCATGTATATATACTTGGACTTTTGATCCAGGAACTAACAGCAGTTCGTCGGAAATGGTGGTTATTACTCCGTAACCGACTCCGCCAACATCTATTACACTTTGCCTACCTAGCTTGTTTCCGACTTTGCCACTCAGGCTGACGATCATATATTCAAGCCTTGGATTTTTTTCGACAGGTCTGCAAGATCGCTAAACTCAAATGACAGGTCTGTTAGCTGATCGGCATACGTTACAACATCTTTCTGCCTGGCTACAATTACTGGTTTCTTAAGGGCAAGAGCATAACCTAGTTCCATTAGCTGACCTTCGCTTTTTTCGCCCTTCATAATTAGTACGAACAATCCGTCCATGGCAGCTATTTTTTGAAACGCTTTTTCCATTATCTGCCCGGCTGTTGTCTGATTCTTTTCAAATTGTTCTTCGTCAAATAGTGTAGCGTAAGCCTTAATATCTTTTGTCGCCAGGGCTGTTTCTACAACTCTTATTCTTTGTTCCAATTCGTCTATGTTTTCACCGGTATGCCGGTAAGCAATGAAGTATTTTTTGTCTAGCATATATCTACCATAGCCTAGAGATTGTACTCGGACAAGTTATTTGATCGCCATTGAACAGCAGATTGCCGCTGCCAAGGCGTCGGCAGCATCGTCAGGTTTAGGAATTTCCTTAAGCTTTAAAAGCATTCTGACCATTTCCTGCATCTGCTTCTTATCCGCCTTTCCGTATCCGGTAATAGCCTGCTTGATCTGCATTGGGGTGTATTCATACAGTTCCATGCCGTATTGCTGGCCTAGCAAAAGAACGACACCTCTGGCCTGAGCTACAGTCATTGCAGTAGTAACATTTTTAGCAAAAAACAGTTTCTCAACCGACATTACTTCCGGTTTGTTCTGGTTGATTATATCTGTCAGTTCTTCAAAGATAGTCACTAACCTGACTGCATCGTCTTCTTTGACGGGCGTTCTAATAACACCGGCATCTACAAGTTGAATCTCACCGCGCTTGCTTACATCTATGACTCCGAAACCAAGAATTCCGGTGCCTGGGTCAATTCCTAGGATTCGCATGTCTGTTTTTTATCTTTAATAATAACAAAATAAAACCATACCAAATAATAGCCCAAAAGAATGAGTTAGCCCAATACTGCCAGTAGGTAAACAATTTTGTATTTATCATTAACGAAAATCTGTTTGGTGAATCGAATTCATAGAAAGTACAAGCATCAACGTAAGTTTTATTTTCTACCGAAAATGGAAAACCTATATCATGTCCTATATAAGCATCACTATATACATTTGTACCGTCACAGGGCTGTTTATTTGCTGTATTTCCAAAATTGCTAAATTCATGGTCAAAGTAATATCCATTTCTAATTATCTGAAAGCTCACTATTGATGTAAATATACCTAGTAGTATGGCAACAATAACTAGTTTCTTATTCATATTAGTTACTATTATGGCACAATATCTAAAACTAGATTGCCAATCATGCTTATGAAATTAATATATTAGATTTTAGAAGCATTTTCTTCAGCTATATCAAAATTGACATGCGTATTACTGACGTCATCCAGGCTTTCCAGCGCATCCATGATTCGCATAATCTTGCCGGCGGTAGCTTCATCGGTTACTTCTACCGTACTGTTTGGAACGAATGTCAGTTCGGATTCAAGTATATCCAGTCCTTGGTCTTTTAATGTATCTCTAACTTTATTGAGATCTTTGGGATTGGTATATATAACTGATTCTTCGTTTTCTTCATGCATGTCTTCGGCACCAGCATCAATGGCTTGAAGCATGAGTTCATCACCGGAACCTTTTACTCGGATCATACCTTTGCGGTCAAACTGGAAGGCAACTGCGCCTTTTTCAGCAATATTGCCGCCGTGCTTAGAAAAAGCCAAGCGGACCTCTGGATAAGTCCGGTTAAGATTGTCGGTCGCGCATTCGACAAGAATAGCTACGCCGCCAGGACCATAACCTTCGTACATGACTTCCTGAATCTGCTCGCCGCCTAGTTTGCCGGATCCGCGGTCAATGCTGCGCTGGATGTTGGCCATTGGCATATTGGCAGATTTGGCTTTGTCGATCGCCAATCGCAGCGTAAAGTTCATTTCCGGATCAGCCCCGGCACGGGCAGCTATTGCAATGGCGTTACCAAGTTTCGTAAATATGGCGCCCCGGGCAGCATCTTTAGCTCCCTTTTGCCGCTTGATCGTTGACCACTTGGAATGTCCAGACATATTTATTCCTCAAACTAACTGTTTTCTATCTGTTAGTTTAGCATTTAATGGCGTCTTTTTCCAGAGTACAAGAATAATCAACATTACTAATATATAGCTATAAATAAGCTGTAAAGCAGTTAAAGATATCTCGATCGATGCTTTAGGCAGTTTTGCGAACAGGCGTATCAAATCGACAATATAGGTCATTAGTAGATTTGCCGGCCAGGCTAGCCACCCGGCTAATGCCGGTGTCAGCCATCCGGCCATTCCGGCAATTAGACAAAGTCCCATAGCCAATGGAACGAGCGGGATAATAAACATGTTTGCGAGCAGTGAGATTATAGATAACTTGCCAAAGATAAACATTATCAAGGGCAGGGTTAAAAGCTGGGCTGAAAAAGTCTCGACAAACATACTGGCAATAGCTTTGGGTTCGGTTTTAAAGAAACGCCGGGTAATTAAAGGACCAAGCACCAGCACACCGGCAAAGGCAAGAAAGGACAAGTGCCAGCCGATGTCGCTCCACAAATATGGCGGGAAGTAGCCGGCTGTAATAACTGCCGACAAAAGCAACAGTAAAACCGGCTTGAACTTGCGGCCGAAGTACCAAGCCCAAAGGCTCAGGATACTGACGATTGACGCCCTGACAATTGACGCACTGAATCCCGTAACTAGCAGGAACGATCCTATTAATAACAAAGTTAGAATTGTTGACTGGTATTTGGACCGTTTTCGCGTCAAGCGGTGGGCCAGATTTACCATAATAGTTAGGTTGTAGCCGCTGACTGCCACTATATGCGTCAGTCCGACAATGGAAATCTGCTGGGTAAGGGAATCGGGCAGGGTAGTCCTCTGCCCTATCAGAATTCCTAACCCGAAGGATCCTAATGGTTCAGGCATGGCATTTTGGATACCGGCCGCAAACTGGCGCCTTATTTTATCTATATTAGAATTTCCGGACTGAATTTTATTAATCTCGGCGAAGCTGATATTTGCCTGCCTACTACCCTTTGCAATTCGTATCTTGCCGCTTATATTTAATTTATCGCCCTTGTAGACCATTGATTCACCGTAGCCTTTGACAGCAATCGTGCCGATCAGCTCTTTTTTGTAAGGTTTGCTTACTACAATGTTTCCGGCATCAAAACTTAGCTGGCCTTTATCGCCGTAAACTGAGTCTGAAGATGCAGTGGCCGAAAATTCTACTTTCTGACTTGTCAGACTTACGTAATCGTTGATCTTGTTCATATAAACGCTACCCCTTAAGATCCCCAGTAACGTAAACAGCAATATTAATCCGGCTATTCTCAACTTCCGGATAAGTATTAGGCAGCAAGAGAAAAACACCAGCAAGATTGCCGATATTCCCAAGTTCAGCTGATGCTTTCGAGACAATACTAATCCCACCAGAAACCCGAGTAAACACATAGAGATAACAGTTGTTTGCCGCATTTGTTTACCCTTGCCCATGTAAGAAATAAATATATGCTCATTAGTTCTTATAAACAAAAGCAATAATAATCTTGTCTAGATTGACTTTTTACTAAAAAAATAGATAATGTAAGGAGTTAATTTCCCATTTTGGTAAATAAACTAACCAAAACAAATGGGTCCATAGCTCAGCTGGTTAGAGCACCTGCCTTTTAAGCAGGGTGTCGTGGGTTCGAGTCCCACTGGACCCTCCAATAACATCCATGATCTGATATACTTAGTGCACTATGAGCGAGGATCAATTCACTAAACTATACAAGTACATGCAAGATGAATTTAAACTTGTACGTGATGATGTAGGTGAAGTAAAAGAGATGGTCCGCGGATTACACAGTTCGGTAGATAGTTACGCCAAGCAAGTACTTGATATTACGCAAGAGCATCTAATGCTGGCACGCAAAGTCGAGCGCATGGAGCAATGGCTTCAACAAGTAGCTGCAAAGACGGGTGTTAAGTTAGAATATTAGAAATAATTTTTATGCTTGGTAAGGCAAGTAAAGTTTTTCTAAACTACCCCAGTGAGCCCACCAAAAATACTTTTTTTTATGACTAAACCCAATCTCGACGAAATACAAAAACTCGTTCATCAATTAGTGCTGCCGTTCTATTTAATTAATAGAGATATGGATATTCAAATAACTGATACGGTACATCGCAAGGAAACTGATGCGGAACACGCATGGTCTATTGCAATAGTGGCATGTAGCATAGCACCGCTTATCGATAGTAAACTGGATGTCGGTAAAATTGCACAATTGGCCGTAGTACACGATCTTGTTGAGATTTACGCTGGAGACGTATCAATTTGGGGTTCAGAAGAAGAATTAGCACAGAAGGAGAATCGTGAAAAACAGTCTTTCGGTAAAATAATAGAAGAGTTTTCAAAATTTCCATGGCTAATTACAAACATCGAAGAATATGAAAATAAAACTTCTAATGAGGCCTTATTTGTTTACGCGGTCGACAAATTAGTCCCATTCTTTTTTAGGATTTTAGTTAAACCACAACCGTTCGAAAGAAAAAAAATAACAATAGAAGATTTTGAAAAAGGAATTCAAGCTTCTCGAAAAAAAGCTAAAAGCAATGTAGACATAGGTAAGTATTTTGATGAAATGCTCGAGGTATTTATGAAGCATCCTGAATACTTCTATTCTAAAAAATAAAAACTGAGTAAGCACTTATTGCTTTTGAATCTTATTAAAAGCATCTATGTCACTTAATGATCCCTCATTATGTTTCTTAGGTTAAATAGTTAATTTTAACTTTAGTACTTTTTTAAAGTATTATCTGTTTCGTTACTAATAATTACTACTTTTTAATTCATTGTAATATATTTAACAAATATAGAGGTTGTAACGGAATAGAATACTTTTTGAGTACATAATAGGAGATTTGGTGGAAGTGACAAAAACCAAGACCAAGACATTGCGAACAAAACACAGCGAAGCTTTAGTGGAATTAGACAAATACAAACTGCTTGTTGAAAGCATCCAAGATTATGCAATTTTTCTTTTGGATAACGATGGCTACATCCAGTCCTGGAATATTGGGGCTGAGAGAAATAAGGGGTATAAGCCTAATGAAATAATCGGCCAGCATTTCTCTGTTTTTTATATGGCAGAAGATATCAAAGCTGGTAAACCAGATAAAGAGCTAGTTATTGCTAAGCAGTACGGCCGGGTCGAAGATGAAGACTGGCGGGTCAGAAAAGATGGCAGTCGGTTTTGGGCTAGCGTATTAATTACCGCCCTGTTTGACAGCTCAGGCGAGCATGTCGGTTTTGCAAAAGTAACTAGAGACCTTACTGAAAGAAAGCTGCACGAAGACGAACTTAGACGGGCTAACTCTCAGCTAAAAGCTCAGAGTAACGAGCTGGAGCGCCTAAACCAGTCAAAAGACGATTTCATTTCCCTTGCTTCCCACCAGTTAAGAACTCCAGCAACAGTAGTCAAGCAAATGCTAGGACTTTTCACTGACGGCATATTAAATACTCTGGATGAACCCAGCTACAACATTGTCAGCAAAGCCTACATAAGCAACGAGCGCTTAATCTCAATCATTAACAGCTTGCTTAAAGTAGCCCAGGTTGATTCCGGAAAGATGAAGTTAAAAAAGACCATGTTCAACCTAAACAACATGATTCTGGATATAATTAGCGACTTCAAAGATGATATCGCCGACCGTCAGCAGCATATAGAATTCAAAAGCAACAGAAAGTCTATTCCTGTAATTGCCGATATGCAGAACCTTCGGATGGCAATTGAGAATATTATCAGCAATGCCTCTAAATACACTTTTGATAACGGTACCATTGCCATTAAAGTACATAAGTCGGCAAAAAACATAACTATCTCAATAACTGACAACGGTGTAGGTATTCCAAGTAATGAGATCGGCAAGCTGTTTGTTAAGTTTGCCAGGCTACAGAACGACTTGTCAGACAAAGTCGGCGGTACCGGACTTGGACTATACTGGTCTAACAAGATAATTGAGATGCACAAAGGCAGAATTGAAGTCGAGTCAAGTCTGAATAACGGATCAATATTTAAAGTTTTTTTGCCGATTGGAGACAAATAAAGATATGAGAAAAATACTAGTAGTTGAAGACGATGAAATGCTGAGGGAAAGCTATAGCATTATTTTGTCGACAGAGCCGTATAATCTTTTTGTGGTCAGCGACGGCGACGAAGCTTTAAAGATATGTGAAGATAATAACTTCGACCTGATACTACTGGATCTTATGATGCCACGAGTCGACGGAGTGTCATTCCTGAAGAAATACAAAAGCAAAGTTGAGCGATTGCCTAAAATAATACTACTTAGTAATTTATCTTCAGGTGAATTACTCAACCAAGCTTTGAAACTAGGCGCCTACAAGAACGTGCTAAAAGCTGATTTGTCACCCAAACAGTTAATATCTCTGGTCAAATACGAGCTAGAACCAGTTGTCACTTAGATTATATTTCTAATTAAATTATTTTCTTTTTGATCGATAATTGGAATAAATACCTATTATACTCAAAGTTAAACCTGCATATAATCCATATATACTTAATCGGCCAATGAGTGAAGCCATGTCTAAGGAACTGCAGACACGGTCATCTGATGAAATACATTTGTTACCAACATCATAGGTATGCAGCAAGTTAAAAATCATGACGACAAAACTGACCGTAAACAATATCATTCCGGAAATAATATAATTGTTTAAGCTACTGCGGTTACTGTCTTTATTATCTTTATTAAGCTTTGGCATAATCTAAGAATAAGCCATATCTCTGATATAGTAAATTCATGACAAATACATCATCAGTTAATACTAATATACCTAGTGGGCAACAAGTATTTACAGCTTGTGCTTTTATTCACAAGTTAATTGGCAGTGAAGAAAAAGTGTTTTTGGCCAAGCGTGCAGCTACTAAAAAGTTTTTGCCAAACGTTTTTGAACTACCTGGCGGCCATATAAATTTCAATGAGGATTTGAAGTTAGGTTTAGCCAGGGAAATTATGGAGGAATTCCAAAAAGATATTGTTATCAATGATCCTTTTTACGTTTTTACATATCATAACGAAATAACCGGGACCCATTCGATTGAAGTAGTATATTATGCTCAGTTTACAAATGACTCCATGCCTGTAATCCTTAACCAAGCAGATCATTCTGAATATGGCTGGTACGGCGTAAACGAACTCGACAAAGCTTATTCGGAAGCTAAAGGTGAAGATGACGAGGAGTTTATTGCAATTAGAAAAGGTTTTGAGCTAATAAATGGCGGGAAATTAAAATACTAATGAAGGAATTAGTTAAATTAGTCGTATTTATTCCTGAAGAAAATGCTAATCAAATGCGACAAGCTTTAGGTGAAGCCGGTGCTGGAAAAATCGGCGATTATTCTTTCTGTAGTTATTCAATCAGAGTTATTGGACGATTCAAACCAGGTAAAAATGCTAATCCGCATATTGGATCTAAAGGCAAGTTGGAAGAAGTAAATGAAGAGCGAATTGAAGTCGCTTGCGATAAATCGCAAGTAACAGACATAGTTAATCTAATAAAAAATGTCCATCCTTACGAAGAAGTAGTCATAGACATTTACCCGATGTTGTCATTTTAAAATATAACTACCTGCCCCTTTTACCTTTTTTATGTCCCCTTAAACCTCTGCCGCCAGACCAAAGCTGAAGCATGGCAATAAACACTGCCGTGCCAACAAGAACTGTTTGGTACTGCAGTAATTGGCTCCACTGCTGAGAGGCAATAATATTACTAGAAGTTCCAGGTGAAAGTAAAGGTACTACCAAATAGACGGCCATTACGCCTGTCAGGGCGGCTGGCAACAAGTTGGTTATTGCATTCGGACCGCTGACTGATTTTCTTAGCAGCAGCATAGTTATTAAAGCCGGCAAAACCAAAAGTAAGACATTCGTAATTGCCATGCTGTTTTCACTGTAGTTCTTAATGAAATACTGCATGAAATCAAGTGCACCATCACTCACAAAATTTGTCAGAATGTTACCAGCTGCAAGAGCTAGAAAAACATAAGATGCTTTTACTCGCAACAGATTGATTAATACAAAAGTCAAGCCGCCAATTAGGGCAATAACTATAAGCGGATTCATGCCCTAATCATACCATGGCACTATACTTTGAAGTTACTAATTAAGGTGATTATTATTTATATTAAGCGCCGACCCGGTCTTTGCGGTTCTTGGCTTTAGCGTTCTGTTCGATGTATTCAATTATCCGTTCGGCAACGTTGCGGTCAGTCACTTTTTCAATTGCAAAACCTGGAGACGGATTCACTTCCAGTACCAATGGTCCGCGTTCGCTTCTCATCATATCGACACCGCAGATTGATAAGCCCATAGCTTTGGCAGCTTTGAGGGCAGTCTTGCGTTCTTCTTCGCTAAGCTTAACGACAGACCCTTCTCCGCCTTGGTGAATATTAGACCTGAAATCGTCGTCTAGACTCTGACGCTTCATGCTTGCTACAACTCGGCCCCCAACAACGAAAGCACGAATATCTTCACCGGCAGATTCTTCGACGAATTCCTGCACTAGGAATGACACGCCTTCGACATAGAAGGCCTGCATTACCGCTTGCGCAGCTTTTTTAGTTTCAGCTAGTACAACTCCATTGCCATGAGTTCCACGGGCTACCTTGATAATCAACGGAGTTCCACCGGCCTGCTCGATAACGTCTTCTACATCAGAGGTTTCCCGGGCGAACACGGTTTTTGGAATACCGACATCAGCTCGACCTAGTATCTGCATTGAGCGCAGCTTGTCTCGTGACCGGTTGATAGCGATTGAACTGGCAGTGGTATATACACCCTGCATTTCAAACTGCCGGACCATGGCTGTGCCGTATTTGGTAATACTAGAACCAATTCTAGGAATTATCACGTCTATGTCCGTCAAGTCTTCTCCTCGGTAGCGTACAACTGGCCGGCTTTTTTCGACCGTAACATAACACTCGGCATGATTAATAACCCGGACTTTATGACCACGCTTAATAGCTTCTTCTTTTAGCCTTTTAGTTGAATAATTCCCGGGTCCCCGGGATAGAATTGCAATATTCATATTAGTCCTCAATGCTTTCTTCGTCTTCTGGCAGAGCGATTCCATATTTTTCTTTGAGCAGCTTGCGGTTAATGTTCGAATCTCGGACATCTACTAAAAAGCGGTTGCGAATCAGTTTGCGTCCCATAAGGATCGGGTATATCTTTTTAGACCGGTCGGCTAGAGTAAAGGTCGTAAAGAAAACTTTTGAACTTATTTTTACTCTGAGCTTAACTTCAAATCTGGTTTCTTCATGACCAAATGAATTGGCAATTTTTACTCGGCTGTATTCTGTTGTCTCTACAACTTCAGATTCTGTAGCACATGGATGGCCGGTAAATAATGAGTACTGTAGATACTTTACGCCGTTTTTTGTAATTTCCTTAGCTTTAGTACAGTGGACAGCCGACCGGTAGGCACCGGTATCGGTTTTTGCAGGAACGTCGTGAATATTAAGATCAACAAAAGTAATCGGCTCGCCTCTGCCAATGACCATAGGGTATTTGCTCATACTTCGCTTCCTTTTGTTAAACTTAATTTAATCCCGAGATTATACTATATTTTCACATTTATGTCAATACTAATTTACTTATTTTATCTTTGGTTAGAAAGAACTTTATATCTGTTATTTAACACTTACTACTTTAAAAAGTTACGGTGTTACGTCTGCATTATACCCTCTTTAATATATACTGCTATATATGATTTTAGTTGTCGGAAAACATTTCAACGGTCTCAGGCAGTATCTTGCTGACCAAGGTATCGAACAAATGCTGCTTCTGGATGAACTTGTTGGTGAAAATCACGCAATTAAACAGGGGTGCAATTTTGTCACCGCATCTTTCTCTAGCCGCGAATCAATTGAATCTGTATTAGAGCAAATACCCGGCAAAGTCGACGCAGTAGTGGCTATATATGAGAACTACGTACTACCGGCTGCCTGGATTGCGGAAAAACTAAAAGCCAACGGCTTGCCGGTAAAAAGCGCTGAAGCCTGCACGGACAAAGAGCTAATGAGGTCCTTATTCAATAAAGCCCCGAAACAGATCAGCCCGGATTTTAGAGTCGTAAACGAAAAACAAGAACTTCTTGATTTTGCTGACAAACACAGCTACCCACTAGTCTTAAAGCCTGCCAACCTGGCCAAAAGTCTGCTGGTTACCACCTGCAACAATAAGGACGAGCTGGTAGATTCTTACGAATCTGCCCTTAGGGAAATCAATAACATCTACCGTAAACATGCTCCGCACAGAAAACCCAAGCTAATCATTGAGGAATACTTAAAAGGACCAGTCCATTCCGTGGATGCATTCGTAGATGGAGACGGCAAGCCCCATATCCTAGATGCGATCGTAGATTACCGGACCGGCCACGATATCGGCTACCACGACAATTTCCACTACAGCCGAGTATTACCGACAAGCTTAAGCAAAGAAGATCAGAAAAAGTTTAAGGAAGCCGCCGAACTCGGCGTAAAAGCATTAGGAATGAAATATACGGCCGCTCATATCGAGATCATTATGACAGAGCAAGGTCCGAGAATAGTTGAGATTGGTGCCCGGAACGGTGGCTACCGGCCAAGAATGCATATGCTGGCTAACGGTATTAATATCTACCAGCAGCTAATAAATACATTGACTGATCAGCCAATTGACATAACTAATAAGAAAAATAGCGGCTGTGCCGTTCTTGAACTGTTTCCAAAAGTACCCGGCGAATTTAAAGAGCTGCTAAATGAAGTTAAGTTAAGACAGCTTGATTCTTTTAAATACCTTAGCCTGAAGGCCAAGCCAGGCGAACATATTGGCTTGTCCTCCCAAGGCTATAAAATGTCTGCCGTAGTTATTTTGCAGAACGATAATTTAAATCAGTTTAAGAGTGACCTAGAGTTTGTAGATGATAATGTCAGGGTTGATACTCGTTAAAATTATTATATCTATTTGTTGTTGTTATTATCAATTGTTTATTGTATAATAACTTTATATGGAAATAATTGTACCTAAGTTACAGGTAGTAGCCATGGGCAGCGCGCTTCTAACTGAACGTGAACAAATATTTACTCGCCAAGCTCTGGACATGACCGGCGAGCAGAAGCCAACTGTCTTAACTATTAATACTGCAAAGGCAACTGCTGAATCTTGCGAAGCATATGCTGAGAAAACACAGGCTCATTTTACTAATTTAGGTGCATCAGTTTTAGACCTGCATCAGTTCGAGCAACCTCCGAGTAGCTTGGAGATAGTTGAAAAAATAGGAGCTGCATCAATGCTGTTTGTTGCTGGCGGGAATACACGTGCGATGATAAATTTCTGGCGACAAAATAATATTGCCGCTGAAATTGAAAGCAAGATCCGCGAAGGTGTTGTTTTAGCTGGCGGAAGTGCTGGGGCTTTAGCATGGTTTGAACTAGGACACAGTGATGCTGAATTTTATGAGAAACCTGAAGGTGAGCCATGGGAATATATTTTGACTGAAGGACTAGGATTTATAGGAGCGACAGCCTGCCCCCATTTTGATTCTAAAACTGCCGATAATGAACCTAGACGCGATAATTTTACTCAACTTCTGATTAAAAACGACCATCCTATGCCTGCTATTGGTATAACTAATAGAGCAGCCTTAGTTATCGATGGCGAGGATTACAGAACTCTTAGTGTAGATGAAACTGGAGCTGTTTTTACGATTGAATTAGACAGCAATGATAACGCTACAGAAATTCAGTTGGATAAGGGTAAAATTGCAGATCTTTAACTTCTATTTTTGACTTACTCTCAAATATGCAAACACAATAACGGCTAGGATTACTAAAATTATACTTAGCATCATAGGTATAAAACCGTTTTGGTTGTCTTTAAGCATTATAAGTATTCTATAATCTTAAGTTAAAGTTTTCAATCCTATATCACGCAGGACAATGCTTTTGGCTTGATACTTACCTTGACCTGGCAGTCGGGATCAATGTCAAAGACTTCCCCGTCTAGCTGGACTGAGAGTTTTTTTATCGTCTTGAAGGAATAATTGTCAGTTTGAATTGAGTGAGGTACTCCACTAGTAGCTGCCTTAACTAGACTGCGTAGTATAGTCGCCCTGTCCGGTTCGATTGTAAAAACCTCGAACTTGCCGTCGTCTATGCTTGAGTCTTTAGACAAGTTAAAGAATTTACTCATTCGGCTGACATTGCTAATTACAAGGCTGAAATACTGTTGTTTCTTTCCAGACTTTTCGATTAACATTGGCTTGGTATTGGAAATTGTCTTTAGTACTATCCGGATTTCCTTGGCCGGCGTAAGATCTATCTTATTTAGTTCTTTACTTGCTTCTGGTGTTATACCAAAACCAATATAGCTGTGAGCGTACCTTTGCCAAGGTTTGCCATTTATTTTTGCCGAAATTGATAGCAGATCTATTTGCTTGGTTGAGCCGTCTTTAATTTGCTTCAAGATATCCCGGTCATGCAGTTCTTTGTAGTGGTCATTGGCGTTCCCGGACGGCAACAGCCCGCTGACAACTGTTTTTCCTGCTTCATTTGCTTTCATGATGCCGTTGACAACTTCGTTGTAACCGCCATCGCCGCTGGAAGAAATAACTAATGGATTGTCAGTACTAATTGAATGCTCATAGGCAAGTTCTTCGGCATGTCCGCTATGCTCGGTTGCCGCAATTTGGACCTGCTCGTCATAACCTAGACGTTTAAGTCTTTTAGCCAGCCGTTCAGCTTTTTTTTGACTTGAGCCAGTAGAATTCGGATTATATATAATTGTTATCGAACTATAATGCATCCCAACCATTATATAGGAAATGTTCGTTAATACTTGCTTAACAGGAATATAATTAGAACTTAAGGGAACTTAAGGAGGAGATATGAAAATAGTAAACGGATTTGGCAGTTTTTCGATCAAGGATACCGATAGAAGCTTAAAGTTCTACAAAGAAACACTAGGGCTGGATGCAAACAAAGAAGAAAAGATGGGTCTAATTAAACTTAGCCTTCCAAATGGTGGAGAAATAATGATCTACCCAAAAGGCGACGGACATACTCCGGCTACCTTTACGGTTCTAAATCTGGTAGTAGACAATCTAGATGAATCTGTTGACGAGCTAAGTAGTAAAGGAATTGTTTTTGAACAATACGACAATGAGAATATGAAGACCGATGAAAAAGGAATCGTTAGATCCGATGGCGAACACGGTCCTAGCATTGCCTGGTTCAAGGATCTAGACGGTAATATCTTGTCGCTGATAGAAAAAGACAAATAATGGCTGGAAAAATATACTTTATTGCGGCCATAGACGCAAAGCGTGGGATCGCGGATGAACATGGTATTCCCTGGCAAGGTAAAATTCCAGGAGATGTTGCCCATTTCCGAGACTCGACAATTCACAAGAGCATCATGATGGGTGCCGGCTGGTACAAAGAACAGATCAAGCCTCTGCCGGAGCGGATTAACTATGTCGCTACTAGTTCTAACGATGAACTTAGACCTGGGTTTGTAAAAGTACCGGATGCTAGAGAATTTTTAATTAATTCTGATCAGGAAATCTGGGTTGGAGGCGGCGCCGGACTATTTGCCAGTACGCTCGACCTGGCCGACGAACTAGACCTGACAATACTTGACGCTAAATTTAGCTGTACTAAATTCTTCCCGGAATATGAAGACAAATTTGTTAAATTTTACGAAAGCACGCCGATGACGGAAAATGGAATTACTTACAGGTTTACAAAATGGAAAAAGAAATAAGTATTAATTATATACAGGAGTGGTTTTTGTCTAAGTTCTGTTGGACATATTGTGTAAGAGAAATAAAGCCACCGTTAGTTAAAGGATCTACCTTGCAATTTGCTTTGGCATTTTCCAAGCTCGCTCCGCTAGGCCGCCAATTGGCTAATCCGTTGAGGTTACTATCTGCATCCACCGTACCGACGATTGAATTCCACTGGAAAGCTGTAGAGTATAACCCGACTTTAGCCTGATTCTGTTTGAAATATGCTGTCATGCCTTCCAGTGATGCTGCATTACGAGCCAGTGCCTCGTAAGATCCGGATTGCCAGGTGTTCATAGTCTCGACATCCAACCACCAATAATAATCGGCAATGGCAGTACTTATTCCTGCTTTAGCTGCTGCCGGCTTAAACCGGTCTAAATAATCTTCTACCGCTCGGTTCCAACCATACTGCCAAGAACAGGCTAAATCATTTGCACCAGTGCAGGTACCTTGCGGGTTAGGTGCAGTATTCCCTGACTTATCCTTATTATTAGTTGGCCATGTAGTTATCTGGTTAATTACTTCCCCGGGATTTGCAGTGTTTACATAAAGCTGAATTTTAGGCTGGTTAGTCGTGCCACTAGCTTTTTTGGCCCAAGTAAGTTGGCTAGATAGGCACGGGTTAGTAGTTGCGGCATTGCCACCGTTTACCCCGATAATTGCAAAAGCAGCATCAGTCGGTAATTTCTTGCCACATTGCGGATAGGAAATGTCATAGCCGACTTTTTCGGTTACACTAATCGGCCTTGCGGCATTAGCTTTAGTATTAATTGCGATTAGCGAAACTAGTACACCGGCAATTAGTAAGTATCTCCTCTTCATCCTTCTATTATAACAAAATGCTTTGGCTTAAAATTGATTAATTTATATTTGCATGTTGGATCAGTTCGTGCTAACCTTAATCCTAATGCATAAGTTTAAGGATCTCCATGAATCTTAAAAAGGGGATCCTTTTTATATCAAACAGCCCTCCGGGGCTGTTTTTTTATGCATTAATTTTATCAACCAAAATAATAAAACATCAAAGGAGGTGTGAATGTTAAATAACTATAAAGGGGTCGAGGACTCGGAAGCCTACTCAAAAGTCGTGAATCAGCTTCGCGACTTTTGTCTAAAGAAGGGTCTGACAGAAGTCCATACTCAGGATCGCTTGAGCATCCTGGCCGCCTGTGAGGATCCAAATACGGTCGCGCCGTATGAATATATGGGGGAAATATGGCCACTACCACAAACCGGACAAATGTGGCTCGAATATGAGCTGCTAACAAAACCGAAACTTCCCGGAGTATTCTGCGTCAGTACAAGTTACCGCAACGAACAGAATCCAGTTGCCGGACGGCACAAACTAATCTTCCCGATGTTCGAATTCGAAATTAAAGGCGGAATTGAAAAACTAATGACATTCGAAATTGAGATGCTCGAACATCTAGGCTATGCCAGCAAAGATTTCATATATAAGACATACGACGAACTGAAAGATTTCTATAAAACCGAGGAACTAACTCACAGACATGAGAATAAAATGTTTAAAGATTTTGGCGAAGTAGTCTTCTGCCGGGATTTCCCAGTCTATACGTCTCCCTTCTGGAACATGAAGAAGAAGGGCGGCGACCATGCCCACAAGATCGACGTCATTATCAGGGGTAATGAAACGATCGGCAGTGCCGAGCGCAGTAGCGACGTGAGCGAAATGAGAAACGAGTTCTACTCAATATCCGATGGCAAATATGCTGACAAGCTTTTCAACCTGTTCGGTAAGGACAGAGTCGAAAAGGAATTAAACGAGTTTTTGGAGCTTAGCTTCTTCCCCAGATCCGGAGGCGGTATAGGGCTAACGCGGCTGATCCATGCAATAAAAGGAAAGGGGTAATCATGAACAACATTAATAACAACAACTAATAAATAGTCAAAGGACTTCTATGGCGCCGTAGGAGTCTTTTTACTTTTTTTTATTTTATATACTTGTTCTAGCTATTAATTCCCTGTGCCCAGCGACATCATGAACTCGCAGATATTTTGCACCATGGGCTGCGGCAATTCTGCCAGCTGCCAGATTTGGTTCCAGGTCCATTCTTTTTTCACCTAGGAATCGCTTCCTTGAGTATCCGATCATTACTTTATAATCTGGTACGAAGTCGGCAAATTTCAGAAGTTCCCGATTTAAGTCCATTGTTTTGCCGAAGCCGATACCGGGATCCAGAATTATGTTTTCTTTCTTATGACCTTTGCTTATTAGCAATTCTGCTTTACTTAACAGCTCTTTTTTTACGACCTGCATATCGCTGACGTTACCTTCCCGATGAGCTTTCTGGATATCTACTCCTGGCAGATGGCTAATTATTACTTTGGCATCTAGTTTTACAATGACTTTAACCATCTCCGGATTATTCAGCCCGGTAACGTCATTTACTATTACTGGTCCGATTTTAAAAGCTTTAATAATCGTTTCCGGATGATATGAGTCTAGTGAAATACGACCTGGGAATTCAGGGTTTAGAATTTCTAAAACCGGCTCCAATCGCTGCCATTCCTGCTCGCTAGTTAGTGAGTCTGCATTTGGCCGGGTTGACTCTGCCCCTATATCAATAATCGAGGCGCCATCCTGAATCATTTGCCGTGCTCGTTTTACAGCCGTATCAGGATCCAAATATAATCCGCCGTCGCTAAAACTGTCAGGTGTAATATTTAATATTCCTACCAATTCAATCATGGGAGTAATAATATCAGACTAATTAAATTACTACCCTAGAAAACTTCAATCGTCTATACTTCTTATGTATGAACAACGACCCAGAGCCGGTTAACAAAATAAATACAGTTAATCTTGAAGACACAACTCACAGTAACGATACCCATCCTACCAGGCCATTCGTCAGTAATATCAGCCGAGGTCCTTTTTTTACACGTAAAAGAATTAGGATTGGCCTAGCAGTAATTGCGCTTATTCTGCTTATTCCGGTAATAACTGTGCTGGCTAAAAGTATTACTAATCGATCCAATACTGTAAAGACAGTCCAGCCGGATCCAGTTTCTACTCAGCCTCAACAGACCGTTGCCCCTACCCCAGCTGCTAATACTAAAAATTCAGCAGCCCCCTCAACACAGACTCCTTCTACTTCTGCACCCACTTCAAACAAAGTATTCTGTGGCGTTCCAAATATGCCAGAAGGTGTTTGTACAGCTATAACTAGTATTGAAACCGCGGGCATTAAGAACAACCCATATGTTACTGCAGATACTAGCGCCCTACCAGACAATACAACTGTAGTTACAATTAGGAACAGCTGGAATATGCCAGATGCAAATTCAGGTAATCTGAATTTCACAGCTAAAGTATCCGGAATAGAATATAAAGGAACAGGCCAACTAGCGGTAGTCCAAGGACAATGGAAAGTGACAAGCTACAAGTTGCAGTAAGCAAATGTTAAGAAAAATAAAACAATCTAAAAAGCACCCGTTCTTAATCGCTACAATACTTTGGTACTTCTTATTTTGGTTCTGGGCATTTCAAACCGACATACTAGATTTGGCTGGTTCTAGAATAGTCGGCTGGGCGCTAGCGATTTTTATAGTTTCCGCCAACGTCGCATTATCTGTTTTTATTATGAAAAAGTCGGTCAGTAGAATTAATCGGGTTTATAAAAAACTGCCTAAATATTATTCAGTTCCAATTATTATTATTTTATTTTCTGCAGTTGATTTTTTTATTGCCTGGCTGCCGGCAGCAATCTGGTTAGGCCCCCAGGGCAGAATAGATAGTATTCTACCACTTAGCTCTCCAGCACTTTTACTAATTAATACGCCATTGGTTTTTGCCAGCCGGCTTATCGGGTATTTCGGTTTGGCTGGATTATTTTGGTCATTTGTTTACCTTTTTATCTATAAAAAGCAGAAGCTTATAGGTTTAATACCGGTTTTCGTACTTTGCTTGCTGTCGCTGAGCGGTTGGCTGTTATACAGAACTCCTAATGGCAGCAGCTTTAAAACCAGGATTATCAGTGAAACTTTGGTCGACCGGATTCCGCCGATAAATGCAAAAGATGAAAAGCTAGTCATTTTTCCAGAGTATGGTCTTGAGCAGATAGACAACAAAAATTTGAAAGACCGTATCACATCGTCGCCTGAAACAAAAACATATTTCTTAGGATCCGAGCAAGTATATAGCCAAGCATATGTCGGGCATATTAACCGGATGGTGTTTGGAAATACTACCGAAGGGATCAATCAGCACCAAGACAAATATCGTTTAATACCAGCCGGTGAGGATATGCCGTTTATTCTAAGAACTTTGCTTCGAGCTACCAATCAAGTTGATACGCTAAACTATTTCAGCTCTGCCAAAGGCGTAATTAAAAGTAACCAGCAACTTGTACCGTTTGTTATCGACAAAGACACCCGAGTAGCGGCGGCGGTCTGTTCAAGTATTATTTCGCCGTCGGATTACCGACAGTTTACCGCAAGCGGCGCTACAGTACTTACCAACTCTGCTTCGCTAACTACATTTAAAGGTTCCAGGCTATTTGCTTGGAAACAAAAATCTTTAGGTCGGTTTATGGCCGTAGCAAACAGCAGATATTTCTTGCAGTCTGCCAACAGTGCGAGTGCCTATGCGTTTGACAATAACGGTAAGAAACTTGTGCAGGTATATGGCAAAAATTCTGCTGAAGTTAATGTAATTAATAACACTAGAAAAATAGTCTACTCTTATATTGGTGAATGGATGGTATATATCGGTTTTACTTTTACGGCAGTTTACCTAGGCTTTTACCTGAAGAATAAATACTTAAAATCTTAGTTGATTTCGGCATTGGCAAGATCAGACAAATTGCTTTGGTCTGCTAATATTTCATGGAAATCAATTGCATAATCCGTTAACGGTTCAGTGGTCTTTTTTACCGGATCGTATATTTCTTCGTATGGATAAGGAATCTCTGGCTCAACTTTAACATTACTACCAATAAGCTGAGCCTCTTTTTTCGGAGCGCAAAATTCTACTTGAATTAAGTTACAAAATTTACAAGTATAGCGGTAGAATTTTTTCCAATCATAAGGTTGGACTTCCTGATTAAATATCTTTACGTCGATACTTACAAGCTTGTTGAACTTACCGCAGCTATCACAAGTTTTGGTAATTCTTTCCATAGTTAGACTGTACTACTAAAGCTTAACAATTAAAAATGTGAAATCTACATATTGCTAACTAGTTAATGTATATGGTTTATATTACTATTACGGCGCAAGTTTTTTAGCCAGCTCGATAGTAATGCCGACTGTCACAGCGCCTAAAATTAGTAGCAGCGCCTGCAGATCAAACGGCTTATGGCCATGGCTGCCGGTGCGCCGGTGCTGATGAATTGTAGGGATTATATCGCTGGTAGCAATATACAAAAGAAAGCCGGCGCTTATGCCTATTATTACTCCTAGGGGTATTTTTTCCTTACTGCCAACTGCAAATGTAATAACTGCCATCAAAGTCGTCGCGAGAGCGCTAGTTAGATTAACTAACAATACTTTACGCCGCTTCATGCCTCGGCTTAGCAGCAAACCGAAATCTCCGATTTCCTGGGGTATTTCATGGGCGGCAACAGCCAAAGTAGTTACGATACCAGTCGGCACGCTGATCAGGAATGCCGTCGCTATGGCAGCCCCGTCTAAGGCATTATGAATTGTATCTCCGATTATTATTAGCGGAATAGAACTGTCCGACTTTTCATCCTTATCGTTATGATGGTGATGAAACCAGCTTAAGAAGCCTTCGGCTAAAAAGAAAATTAAAATACCAACCAAAGTAGAGATAAGTACAGTATCAGTCGTAGATTCTTCCAACCCGTCCTTTAAAAGATCTAGGAAAACAGCTGCCAGTAGGGCACCGCCGGCAAATGGCGTTGCATACCTGCCTAGAGTCCCAGCCAGTTTCTTGTTGCTTAATAACAGGAAGCCACCGATGAGCGAAAATACTCCACCGATTAGTGAGAAAAAGATTACATGACCGTAATTAGCCATTTGAATTTCCTAGCATAAATGTACTATAACTGGACAGTAGTATTATTGCAATTTTGTCGCATTTTGTTATAATATTGCAACATGTCTAACAACTTATTTCACTTGCACAATCATCTTAAAGAAGCCGGACTTAGCGACACAAAACCAAGGCGGATTATTTTTAATATCCTAGAAGCAAATAAGCCGTTGACTATGAAGCAGCTGACCGAAAAAGTAACCGGTGAAATAGATCGGGCATCGGTATACAGAATAATTACGTTATTTGAAAAACTTGACATAGTGCGTCGGATAAATATTGGCTGGAAATACAAACTAGAGCTGTCCGACCAGTTTATGCCCCATCACCACCATTTAAGCTGTTTGAAATGCGGTCGTATTACAGATATTAAAGACGAGGAACAGATTGATGAATTTATCAGTCTAATTACAGATAAAACCGGCTTCAAGCCCAGCCGCCACCAGTTTGAAATCGAGGGCTATTGCCACAACTGTCAAAAAGTTTAAATTAACTTAACTAATTATTTTAGAAATTACCAGGGCAGACTCATATAGAAAGTAATGAACATTAGTCCAATAAAAAGCCATAGGGCGATAATGCCTAAGCCAACCGGAATATCGCTTGGCCTAGGTAGAAGTAGCAGAGCCGCATCGTTAAAAGAATAAACTGTTTTCTGAAGCGACAATGCAATCGGGTGAATAAGAATTACACATAGAGCGATACCCCCGCTAAAATGGTGAGCAATATACATTTTGTTTAACCCGCCGAAAATATTCTCAACTAACTTCAATCTCTTAGTCAGCATTATATTAATGCAGAATAGCACTAAGGCAATTATGCCTGACAGCTTACCAATAATTCCAAGCGCGACATATGACGATGCAAACCGGTCGCTAATCGGGCCGATACTCGACCAAAGTAGAATTGGAAATACAGTCAGTAGTATTACTATTGGCCAGCCCAAATGGGCAATTAATCTAGATTTCATAAGTTAATAAACAGCAAATAGGCAATACATTATACCCTTAAACTATTTATGCTTATATTATATCAATAATTGCTAACTTGTTACAGATTAGTTAAACGTATATTAATTAGTTTTTTACTAATTACTAGCTGCCAGCTTCGGTTTCCATTTTCTTAAGTCTTGTGTAGTAGTCGCCGATTTCTTTTAAGTGTGCCCAGGCGATCTTGCCTGTTAGGTAAACGTCGCCGTTGGTAACATTAGTTTCCGGATCGTTAGAACCGTGTTCTAGCTCGATAGCCAATCCCATTCGGAACTGTTCTAGATCAAACTTTGTAAAATCTATACCTATCTTTTCACCTATTTCTCGTGCTTCTTCTGTAGTAAATTCTTTTATCATACTTACATCATACCAGTTTCCTAATTTTTATTTTTGAACCAATCCCATTTCCTTATTCACAAAAGCTTCTGGTAAAAATGTTAAGATTGAGTAACTTAAAATTATCTGTTCTGTCGGATTAGTATAAAAGAACATGGATACAACAACACATAGTATAGAAATAACAAATGTCATCTTAAAACCAAAACTTGAAATATGTCGACTTGAATATTTTTCTTTCATTAAACTAATTAATGCTTTGTCTAATAAATCGTTTAAAGGTTGATTTGATTGTATTTTTTTCTCAATTTCTAAATAAATAGGTATTAATAGAAAAGATACAAACGATCGCACACCTACAAAGATTGCCAGTATTAAACTAAGCTTTGAATACGATAATAAACTCGTACCCATAGAATCATCGATGAATTTTTGAAAAACTATAACTGCAGCAAAGCCACTGATGAAAACGACAATGCAACGGTCAATTATTTTTTGCCTTAAAGATACTTTCTTATCATGTTTTTTATAGATTACGACGAGATGGTAAACCAGAAAAGCCATTAATGGGAAAAAAGAGATTACGCCCAGCAACAATATAGCCGGATCTAAGTTGCGCATTAACGCAGTCAAAGTGCAGGTTATGCCAATGATTATACAGCCGACAGTTTAATATTCTCCAATTTTTGGTAAAAATAGTAAGCTAAAAAGCTTCTTCATGTTATTACTATAACAAATACTAAACTCCCCAAATTGAGGAGTTTAGACATGATCAAGATTGGAGGGCCACCGTACTTCTTGTTGCAACTATTTTCCAAGAAAGCAGTAGGAATTTGCTGTATAATAAATAATATGTCATTGTACTTCATAACAGGTTCGGCCGGTGCAGGTAAAACAACCATCCAAAAGGAGTTATCCTCAAGAGGCTATGCAGCCTACGATACAGACGATCCAGAAAAGACCGGGCTTAGCGCCTTGCATGAGAGATCTAGCGGTAAGGCAATTGCTCAGTACAATGAGTTTAATTGGGGACAAGATGGGATTAGTTTCGATACACATATCTGGGGCCTAACAGTTGAAGGACTGTCACGAGTAGTTGACGAATCAGAAAAAAGGCACGTGTTTCTCGTGGGTAGACTACGTGAACCTATGAGTGATCTAGATGACGCTTTGAGTTTGAGGTTCTTTCTTACGCTACCCGAAGCTGTAATTGCTGAGAGACTACGAAGAAGAGCCGAGTTAGCAGAAAATGGTCAAGATGTTGTGCTTTGGGGTATGGATCAATCACAAATTGATTTTACCGTTGAGCAGAATCCAAAACTCACTAATCAATATAGGCTGCTTGGAGCTGTAATGATTGATGCAAGGCCTGAGCCTTCTATTGTGGCTGATGAAATAGAGAAACATTTATAAGAAACAGAGGTAAAACCTCTGTTTAGGCATAACCGAATTGGAGGGCCAGGAGGGACTCGAACCCTCGACACCCTGCTTAAGAGGCAGGTGCTCTAACCAGCTGAGCTACTGGCCCATGATTATATAAGTTATATAACTGACGAATATTAACATATTACCCCTGTTATATCAATGCTTATATTTACCAGATTACTACTTCGATCTTAAATCTTTGTGAATGTCATGCAGCAGGTAAAAAGATCCTGTAATTAGAAATGGCCCATTACCGGTGGTTTCTAACTTCTTAATTGCTTCACCAGAGTCTTTTATTGGAGTAGTTTTAGTAAATCCCATTTCAATACATAGTTTGTTTATCTCATCAGCTGGCGTAGAAAACTTCTTCAAATCCTGGCCGGCAACAAATTCAGTAACTATTATCTGCTCGGTTATGGGAAGTATATTTTCAAGTACACCACGGAGTTTGAAATCTCTGCTTTTTAATAGCGAAAGCAACACAGTGAACTTTTGTCCTGGATATTTGTTTTTCAGACTGTTGACTAGAGCTTCCATTTTCTGCGGGTTATGGGCAGCATCTAAAATGTAAGTTTTGTTATCTTTCTTAATTATTTCCATTCGAGCTGGAATATATGTTTGCAAGCTTTGGGTTTTTTGTTCTTCTGTTAACGGCTGCAGGTTATCTCTTTGAATCAGAAACTGGACGACTTTGTCGGCTAAATACCAATTTCGCTGCTGGTATAAAGGTAGACTTTTAAGTTGAGGCAAGTCTTGCTGTTTGAATATCTTTATGTCAGCATTTAAGCTGGCAGCTGTGTCTTTAAATACTTCTAGAATTTCACTGTCTTGCTCTAGGCATATTCCGTCACTTCCAGGCAGCAAAATACCAATCTTCTGGGCAGCAATTTCTTCCAAGGTATTCCCTAGTATATTCTGGTGGTCGAAGCCGATATCTGTAATAACAGAGACTTTTTCCTTATTCTTAATGACGTTAGTAGCATCACCGATTCCACCGAGTCCTACTTCTATCACGGCATAGTCGACATTTTGACGTTTAAACTCCCAGCAAGCAAAAGCTATCATGAATTCAAAATAGGTTGGCCTTATCGGGGCTTTTTCTAATACTTTAATAAACTCGTTAAATTCGCTGCAAAATTCTTTTTCGCTTAACGGTAATAGATTTATCTGAACCCGTTCATTTATATCGTCGACATGTGGAGAGACAGTATGTCCAACTTTTTTTCCCAGAATCTTAAGCAAAGCTGCAATGTAGTAAGTCGTTGATGTCTTACCGGAAGTTCCGGCTACATGAATTATTTTGTAATCTTCCTGCGGATTTCCAAGATAATCCATTAATGAGATCATATTGGTTAGGTCGTACTTGATACGCAACATTCTAACTGGAGGCGTAAAGTCGGCCAGAAACTTCTCCACCTCATTAAAATTAGAAACGGTTTTCATCAAATTAGTTAGTTTTTTTCTTTCTAGTTTCTACGTGCTTGGAAATTGCATCGTGGATCCGGCTGTATTTTTTCTGCAATTTAGCTAGTTCATCATCACTAGCATCTTCTAGATCCACCATGGCATTGCTAGCATTTTTGGAACTTTTAATAAGCTCATCCAGCTGCAAATGGATACTTTTGGCATCTCGATTCTGGGTATTCTGGATAAGAAATACCATTAAAAAAGTAACAATTGTAGTGCTAGTATTTATAATTAATTGCCAGGTGTCTGAAAAATTAAACATTGGTCCAGTTATCGCCCAGACAGCTATTACGGTCACAGCTACGACAAACGCCGGCGCTGATCCAACAATACTAGAAATATATGCGGAGAATCTTCTAAACAATTCGTTCATATGATTACTTTACCACAGTAAACCTAACTCTGGTTTAACAGGTGTGCAATTAATTAGGTCATGCATAGTATAATTATGCTTATGCAAATACCACAAAACCTTATCCAGGATTACTTGGTATTACCTTTTGCAGTATATCTGGCAATCGACAATCTAATTAGATACCGTAAGACTAAAAATCTTACCAGCCTACAGTTGTGTTTAGCAACTACTTATATCAGCGTATCTATGGTAGCATTCGGGGTGCCAGCCGCATTCACGCATGATCCAAGACTTATCAGCATGGGAACCTTTGTTGGCGATGTTATGCAAGCAGCGTCTTTTATTTTCTTATGGTTTATTTCAATTAGGGCTTTTTTAAGTCACAGACCTAAGCTTCAGAAAACCGCCTATATCTTTGTGTATCTTTTAACTGCTGCATTAATGGCAGAAGCTGTTTACCGCGATCTTACTCCTCCGTACGGAGCTAAAATAATTGAATTGTCTGCCGGCAAGCTAGCCCTTATTTACAATGACACTATGTTTACAACTATTCTCTATGCTGTCGACAGCCTGGCGCTTCTTATATTAGGTATCTATTTCTGGATGCAGGCAAAAGCTGCTCCAACTTTATCGCAACAAATAAAAATTAGATCATTTGCAATCGGTATGGTTTTTATTACCCTTGCCTTTACAGTTCCGCATGCATTTCCACTAGAACAGCAACTAGTTATTAGCACTCTAATGTTTTCACTATTTCCAATTAGTGTTGGCGTCGGTATGCTAATGGCTCGCCTCAAAGAAAAGCCTAAAGCTCCAGTCGAAGATAAACCGCAATCTTTTCCTAACCCGTAGCATTTACTAACTAAAGACGTTCGCTACTTCATTCTTGGTTATATTTTTTGCATCAATATCTTGAGCCGCGACAACAGGTAACACGATCGAGAAAGTAGATCCTTTCTTTAGCTTCGATTCCAAATCAAGTTCAGCTCCAAGTCTATGCGCTAGCTCTGCGGTAATAAACAATCCCAAACCTGTACCACCCGTAGATCTAGTATATGGATCTTCTGATCGCCAAAATTTCTGGTAGACTTTTGCCTGGTCGCTCTTACTTATACCCGCTCCGGTATCCTGGACTCCAATTTTAATATGTTCGCCACCTTGTTTAGTAGCCTTAATAGTAACTCCGCCCTCAAGCGTATATTTAATAGCATTAGTTATAAAGTTCTGCATAATTTCCTTGAAGTACAATCTCGAAGTCGTTATTGGCGGAAGATTGTCATCTAGTTCAAGCTTCATATATAAGCTTTTCTTCTCGGCTTGTGGACGGTATTGTTCTTCCAGCTCGCGTAGCACGTCAGTGGCGGCAAAAGTTTCAATGTCCATATCCTTGTCTTCCCGGCTTGCACGCGACAAAGCTGACAAATCATTTACCATATCTGCTAAGAATATTATCTGGTCATGTGCTTTTTCGACACTGGATTTTACATCTGGAATCACCGGTTGTGGCTTGTCGGTCAACATTACGGCCATACTCAAATTGCCCTCGGCAATTGTAATCGGCGTCCTTAACTCATGACTGACCTCAGAGATAAACAAGTCTTTTTCTTCGTCTAGTGACTTTTGCTTGGTTATATCACGAAGCAGGAAAGTAAATCCTTGTTGTTTTGCGAGCAAGGTAGAACGTGATATCCGGCTTATGTTCATATCCAGGTCTACTTTATCCTCTGCACTTATTGGGATAGATAAGTCTAACTTGTGCTGCACATAGGTCGTTTTTTCAGCAACATCCATAATATTAAGCAAGTTACCTTTCTGATCTTGAAGCTTTAACACATCAGCTATGTTCAAATCTGTTAAAGTTGCGTTGGTGTCTAACAGATCCAGTGCCGCTGCATTATATGTCAAAATCCTTCCGGTTTCATCTGTCGCAATAACTGCATCGCTCATAGAGTTGATCAGAGCTACCAGACGACCGTGCTCATACTCGGCCTTTACTATTTTTTCTTCCATGTTTTTTCGCTCTTGTCGGTCTCCAAAAGAAAGTCGTGAAACTACCAAGCTGACAATTAGAATCATGATGAATCTAGAAGCAATATTTTCAAAATGATCTAGATTAATACCATTATTTTGGTACAAAGTGCCCATGAGCATCGCCACCAACAAAGATCCTGATGCCAGCAACGTCCCTTTTAGTTGGTAGAAATACTCGCTTAGGTAAAAAAGCATAACCCAAATAAACAAATAGTAAGAAAGAGTCGGCACAATAAAGATCATCATGAACGACATCAGCCAGGTATATGAATATAGATAAAGGGCATGAGCTTTTCCAAACTTCAATTTTGGAAAGAAATGAGAAGCTGCAAACAAAGTTAAAAGAAGCGAAAAACCAAGAACCAATAATGGGTTGCTGCTATATGTCTTATGGGAAAAGAAGTTTAATACAACTAAAACGCTCACCCCAATAGCTGCTGGACTGATTATTTTAGGCGACAAGACAAGTTCTTCACTGGTTTGGTCGACCATAATCTAATTATTATAACGTTTAAGCTTAGCTTTAGAAAGGAATATAATCTTATACGATTAGTAAATCCAATTGCTAAGTTAGAATGTTCACTGACTATGTCCACCTGTCTGCATAGAATAAATAAGTCAAACCAATAAAGGAGGAAGTATGGCGAAGAGCAGTCGTGGACTTGGATCTAATTCAATGGACGAAACTAAAAAACGAGAAATACAAAGCAAGGGCGGCAAAGCGACCGGTGGCAAAAATCTTACCCAAGAAGCTCGGATTAAGGGTGGAAGAAATAGCCGGGGAGGGGGCAGGAAAAGTGTGGCCTAATCGGTAGCAGAGCAGGAGACGGGCTTTGCGAGCATGCTTTAAAAGTAAGCAATTACGTTTTAATGGCTAGTAAGTAAGACTGACTTATCTGTACAATTTGGTCAGGACAAAATTTTCGTACATTCCTAGCAGACCTTTTCGCCTGGTGACTAATGAATGCCCAAGACCGGCTATTACGGAAATTAATGCGCCGAGTCCGAAAATACCGGATGCCCCTGTTTTTGGCAGTTCAGTACTGGCAGCTTTTACTTCCCTTACCTGAATTACTGGTTGCGGTTGTGGCTGCTGTACGACAACCTGCTGGGTTTGAACTTGCTGATTAACCACAATTATCTTTTCGGCAGGAGCTGCCGGAGGAACAACGGTTGTCTGTGGTACGGGAGCTGGCGGCTGAACTAATGGAGTCGCGTTGACCGGGTTGCCGCAACTCGTTAGGATTGCGAATTTAAATACATTGTTTTCCATAACTACAAAAGCCTGGATGCTTTCAGAGCGAAATGACACGCTTGGCGGCCGCTTGTAAAAAGTCACTCCTTGGTAAGTTTGTGCGGTTGAACCTGGCATATTTAACCGTCCGGCTGTGACTGCATTATTAGCGACAACTAGGCCGTTAACTAATACGTCACCGCTCTTTGTGACTTGGCCAAGAACCGCAGTGGAGTCAAAAACTTCCAGGTCATGATTAGTGATATTAAAAGCATTGATAATATAACGTCCTGAAGCATCTGTCGGATTCATGTACTTGACTTGGACTTCCTTGGAAGTTAACGCCCCACATCTGAACACGGCATTGTCGTCACAGTCACGGGCATTGCTGGTGGCAGTAGCTGCAAACGCACTGGCTGGAAATAGAATAATTCCTGCTAAAACTGCAGAAACAGCTATCAAACTAATTAGTCTTTTGATACTAACATTTCCACTTGTAAACTTTATCTTACTCATATGTCCCTATCTCCTCTGTTATTTCAGGTTAAATAGATTATTAACCGAATTGGATAGCTTTGCAATAAGATTTTCTACTTATTTATTGGCAAGTCAGGTTCATATCTATCAAACCCATGCGTATATATAATCCATTGCCTGCTTGTTCAAATGGTATGACTTTTGGATCATCATAAACTAAAGGATCAATTTCACCAGAGTTTGGAAGTGGATGCATGACAATTGCCGATTCTGGAAGTACTGTCATCGCATGATGATCAATTACAAATCCAGCATCTTCAATTTTTGTTTCACCATCCTGCCGTTCTTTTTGTAGTCGTGTCCAGTAGACAACGTCGGCATCTTTGAATGCATCCAGCATCTCTGATGTTTCTGCAAACTGGGTGTCTTTTTCTGTTAGAAAAGTTTTAATATCGTCTCTTATTTGCAGTTCAGGAATAGATACGAAAGTTATCCTATTACCTTCGTACATTGATGCTACCTTCGCAAGTGAGCGAACTGTACGTCCGTTCTTCAGATCACCACCCATAACAATATTCAGGTTATCTAACCGCCCTATACTTTTTCGTATTGTATATGCATCAAGCATAGCTTGAGTCGGATGCTCACCCTTGCCGTCGCCGCCGTTAATAATAGGCACCTTGCTGACAGCCGCTGCCCGCTCAGCTCCACCTTCTTCGTCGTAACGTAGAGCTATAATGTCTACTCCATATTCATTTAATACTCTAATGGTGTCTTCCAATGATTCACCTTTTGCAGCTGAAGAAAAAGCTCTGGCGTTTTCGGTACCAATAACATTCATACCAAAATTGTAAGCACCGACTTCAAAACTAAGCCTGGTTCTTGTGGACTGTTCGTAGAACAAACTACACAGAATCTTGCCGGCGTGCCAAGTTCTTAGATCTTGTTTAGATACTTCATCTTCCACTTGACCTCGAAAGTAATCTGCTTGGTCGAACAGTAATTCTAGTTCAGGAGGTTTAAATTGTTCGGCCGATAAAATATGCATCCGTTTAATAATAACCTACTAGTAATTAAGTCAAAAGCATAAGCATATTAGTTTTTAAATCATGTAAAAGCTCAAATAATATGAAGTTAATCAAACGAATTATTTTCTGGTAATGAATTAAACCAACCGCAGTTTTTTGTATATAATATTATATTCGGTGTATTGTATAGTTATAAATTAATAAAGGTAAAATAATGAACCTAGATAAAATAAAAAGTTATTTCTTAAAAACAATGATCGGCTGCCTGGTAGCAGCGGCAGCTATTGCTGTAGTTACAGTTCTAAGCGGCCAGTTCAATGACGTCACATCAAAAGCTCTGTCTACAATTGTTTTAATCGCGCTTCATAGCTTAATTAGCTTTAGCTTCATTGTTAATAATGAAAAGCAGAAAACATTCGATAGCTTAACATTCTTTACGAACGCCACATTCATAATAATAATCCTCAGTTTCATTACATCTATTTTTGGTCTGTGGCGTATTCTGGGTGCAGATTTTGTTGGTAAACTATATGCGCTGTACTTCATACTACTATTCGCAATCCTGCACGGCGAAGTCCTGGCAAAAACACTCGGCAAGAAAGACAGTATTAACAGCGTCGTTTATTCCAACTTTATATTCATGGTTGCTGTTGTTTTAATGCTTCTACCGGTTATATTCATGGAAGAGCCATCCAGCCTAGGATCAATGTACTACCGGATACTGGCCGCAACCGGAATTATTGACGCAACCTTAACTCTCATAGCCGTTATTCTTCATAAACTGTATATACAAAAGCACCCTGAACTAGTCGATCCCGTATTTAATACTCCAGTTGCTGCAGCCGGTCAAACAGCTGGGACCAGCGCTACACCGGCTCCGGCTAAAGGCATGAACATATTCGTAAAACTCCTGATCGGTTATATAGTTCTGCAGATAGTAGTTTCAATTGGTATCGGTCTGATTGGCAGAATTTAGTTTATTTCAAACTCCCTTTGACGTATCACATTTAGCTGGCGAACCGGTGTCATAACCGGTCGTAAACCATTTAGTTCTCTGCTCAGATGAACCATGAGTCCAGGTTTCCGGCCTGACGACACCCTGAATTTCTGACTGGATTCGGTCGTCTCCAACAGCTGCCGCCGCATCTAAGGCTTCATTTATTTCTCCTGGCTCAAATACGTTTTGTCCAGATAATGAATGGGCCCAAATACCAGCAAAACAGTCTGCCTGAAGTTCAATCCTGACCGATTCAATATTGGAAGACTCCGAGCTATTTATTAAATCCAGCTGGTGCTGGACATGGTGGCCAACCTCATGGGCCATGACATAGGCTTCGGCAACGTCACCCCCCTTTGCCTTAAACCGAGTCTTTAGCTCGTCGTAAAAAGTTTCATCTATATATATTGTACCGTCAGCTGGACAGTAATGCGGACCTACCTGAGAGGTTGCCAAGCCACAACTTGTTTTGGTAGCTGCTCTAAATAAAACCAGCTTTGGCTTCTGATATTGGCGGCCGCTGTCCTGGAATATCTTATTCCACGTGTCATTAGTAGAACCAAGAACAGTCGACGTAAATTTTTCGTAATCGTCTTCACCTTCGAACTGCTGACGTGAAATCGTAGATTGTCCGCTTGCCTGCGGCAACTGTTCCAAAATAGATCCAACGTCCACTTGCCCGCTGCTTAAAAACTGCAGTAGCAGAATAGTTCCTATACCTAGAATACCGAGACCCCCGCCAGCAATAGCCATCGGACTACCCCGACGATCTTCGACATCGCCTCGACTAAGTATTTTGCTCCAATCTGCCATCTAACTAATATGACTTAAAAGTAGAATTACACAAGTAATATATTTTACTCTTATAAATACTAGGAGATATAAATAAGTTATATTGCAATATTTAAATATTTGACTTTTGAAATGTTTTGCTTTAATATTCATTCATGACTAAACAATTAGCCACATATTACAAGGCCTTGTCTAACCCGGTTCGTCTGCGTGTGTTCGAACACGTCGTCGCATATTCGGAAGGAAAAGCACCAAAGAACAAAGAAAAAACTTGTGTTTGTGAAATATCAGAAATGGTTGGTATTCCGCAGCCGACTGCGTCTAACCACCTGAAAGTATTGGAACAAGCCGGTTTAGTTACTTCTATAAAAGAAGGCACAAAGTGTTACCAGTATGTACGCAAAGACGCTGCTAAGTTACTACAGGACAGCTCTAAGTATTATTACGAAATGGCACACAAGAACCCATATTAAATAGAAAATATTAGAAAATTTAAGGAGTAAATAATGAAAATCATGATCTTAGTAGGATCAGCTGATGCAGATTCCCATTCCCTGCACCTCGGCCAAACAATCCAAAACGAACTTCAAAGCTTGGGTCAAGAAGTTAAGTTAATAAATCTAGTTGAATACGGTTTGCCACTGTATCAGCGCAGTATCGAGCGTGAAAATAAATTCGATCCTAAAACCCGAGCCTTTTTGGACGATAGCATGGAAATGGATGCTTTCGTATGGGTTACCCCGATCTACCACAATAGTTTTAGCGGCATGCTGAAAAATGCTTTGGATTGGCATCACAGCGCCAAATTCACCAACAAAGTTGTTGGGCTGGCTAGCAATGGTAGCAACCGGTCGCCACAAGCTGCCGACCAGCTAATGCTTGTTGCCCGCAGCCAGCATTTAACTACTATACCTATGCGCGTTAATACAACCGAAAGCGACTTTGATGAGGATAAAAATATATCTGACGAAAGCATAAAGCTACGTATCAAAGAGTTTGCAAGTTCACTAGTTCAAGCATCTGAGAGGCATTTGGTAAATGTATAGGTTTATCTGGAAGATAAAGTTAAATAAGGACGTCACCGACCTGGATTTCATTAAACATTGGCAAGACTCCAGTAAAGTGTTGCAAGAATACGACGGTGCTGCTGGTACTCTGATTCACAAAACTAGGGATGAAGATAAGTCATATTTTCTCGTTGCTCAGTAGCAAACACAAGCTGACCGCGACAGAATGCAGGCTGAAATTGAAGCCGGTATCACAAACCGGGCAAAACGCTGGCAGATGTTTCCAGCCAATGATACATTCGGAGTGGTTCAGACCATTATGGCCGGCGAAGAAATAGGATCCGTATTGCCAAACGTTTATAACATTAACGTTTCTAGTAAACCGTAATTAGAAAGCTCTAACATACTAGGCTAATCAACTCTGATTTTGGTAGCGTTTTGCAAATAAAAATTACTTCTTTTGAATGGCTTTTTTAGGAACGGAGACTATTTTTTTTAGTGCTTTGTTAAACTTATCCATCGGACTATCCTGTTTAGCAGGCTGGATGTTAGATTTTGAAGTCTTGTCTGTCATATTTATATTCTAACTTAGTGCACCAAGCTTTTTCCAACAGGGGTTGCGTTTTATATAAGAAGGTAGTATAATTATATCGAAATAAGGAGTTGTCAGTACATGGATGCTAAAGAGTTATTTACTGGTTTGAGTGACGCAGTGCTATTAGAAGCAACTCAAGCAGCTTTAGACGTTGTAAAGGAGCGGGATCTTGAACTTCCTGCGTCTCTCGCCGGCACCACTGCCCTCACCGAGTCTGCTGAAGTTGTCACTACACCCGA
>CAZWJA010000004.1:0-77735 GCA_964634445.1 uncultured Candidatus Saccharibacteria bacterium
TCGTCGCTGGCCGTCAGTTTAATATAGATTCGCTTTTCTTTTTCAGATTGTATAGACTTATTTTCTTTCTGAGTCTTGAGTTTAACCTTTTTGATTTTCGGAGCTTTGATCTTCTTCATATTGGGAGCGTAGTTTTTAGCTTCCTCGGGCGTTACTTCACGGGCAGAATCTACCAGTATCTGAGCTTGTGCCGATAACTTGCCCTCCCGGTCCTGTCCAGAAACTTTTCCAGTCAGTGTTACTATTTTATCTCTCTGCCAAAGATCCTGGCTCTTTTCGTAGACGCCGGGAAAAAGAATTAGTTCCATCTCGCCGTGTTCATCGGCAATTTTGGCAAAGGCCATCTTCTGGCCTTTCTTTGTCAGAATTTCTCTAGTTTCTAGTACTACACCGCCAATGGTCACGCTTTTATTGTGGTGGTCCGGAGTTATTTCTTTGGTAGGAACAGTTTGCTCGCTAAGCCAGACTTTGTAATCTTCTAGAGGATGGGAAGAGATATATAGGCCTAGCAGTTCGCGTTCCCACTGCAGCTGCTCTCGCATATTTAATTTAACTTCAATCGATTCAAGTTTTAATTTTGGCCTAACTGTTTCGGCTTCTACTTCCTCGCCGAAAAGATCCGTCTGGCCGCTTGCTTTTTCTTTTTGAATCCTACTGGCATATGCCAGCAATACTTCTAGATTGCTGAGCAGCATCTGCCGGGCACCGAATCGGTCGAATGCGCCCGTTTTAATTAAGCTGTCTAAAGCTTTTCGGTTTACGACCCTAATTCCAACTCGTTCAAAGAAATCCTCAATTGTAGCAAACGGCTTGTCGGTTCGGGCTCGGATTATTTCCTCGACTGCTGCTGAGCCAACATTCTTGATCGCCGCCATACCGAACCTGATTTGGTTTTTACCAGGAACGACTGCAAACTCAGCAAAAGATTCGTTGACGTCTGGTGCAAGTACGGTAATACCCATGTTATTGCACTCGTTGATTTCAATTGCCAGCCGGTCAATATTGTCGTAGTCGCTGGTCATAAGAGCGGCCATAAAGGCGTCCGGGTAATGAGCCTTAAGGTAAGCAGTTTGGTAAGCAATTAGACCATAGCAGGCAGAGTGGCTTTTATTAAAACAGTAGTCAGCAAATGCTTCCAACTGGGCCCAGAACTTTACAGCGAAACTTTTAGGCACCTGTGACTGTTCGACCATGCCGTCTATAAATGCTACCTTCATTTTGGCCATAGTTTCCCGCTGCTTCTTACCGATTGCCTTTCTCAATGTGTCAGCTTGACCGCCGGTAAAACCGCACATATCTTTCGATATCTGCATAAATTGTTCTTGATATACCAATATTCCATAGGTCTCGCTAAGTGCGGCTTTTAAGCCCGGAAATTCATAGGTAACTTCTTTTAGGCCGTGTTTGCGGGCAATGAAATCGTCGATAAACTGCATCGGCCCCGGTCTATATAACGCAACCATAGCAATAATGTCATCGAACTTGGACGGCTTAAGTTCGCGCAGATAGCGCTTCATGCCAGCCGACTCGAGCTGGAACACGCCAGTTGTATCGCCCCGCTTCAGTAAATTAAATGTTTTTTGGTCATCAAGTGGAATTTCGGATATTTCAATTTCTTTTCCATAGGCTTTCTTGATAACGCGCAGGGCATTCTTGATAATTGTCAGGTTGGATAACCCTAGGAAATCCATTTTTAAAAGTCCAAGCTCTTCTACCGGTCCCATAGAGTACTGGGTAGAAACCACACCCTTCTGAGCCATTTCTAGAGGAGCAAACTTAACTATTTCATCCGGTGCAATTACCACTCCGGCTGCATGGACACCATGTGACCGGATAGTACCTTCCATCTGGACGGCAAGGTCAAACACTCGCTTACTCTGTTCGTTGGTAGTGTATTCATTTTTTAGGTCAGGATCTTTAACTAGAGATGTTTTGAGTGGTATGTGCCGGCCTTGGACCGGCGGAGGAATCATTTTTGACAATCTGTCGGCTTCAGCATATGGAACCTGAAGTACGCGGGCAACATCCCGAACAGCATTCCTGGCTGCCATCCGTCCGAACGTGACTATGTTAGCGACCCGTTCAGACCCGTATTTTTCGACGCAGTACTGGATTACCTCATCCCGCCGGGTATCCTGAATATCTATATCGACATCCGGCATACTGATTCGATCTGGGTTGAGGAATCTCTCGAACAGCAGGTCGTATTCAATCGGGTCAAGCTCGGTAATCCTCATGGCGTAAGCTATGATAGAGCCGGCTGCCGAACCTCTGCCGGGACCGAATACAATGCCTTTGTTTTTACCCCAGTTTATAAAGTCAGCCACTATCAAAAAGTAGCCGTTAAATCCCATCTGGTCTATGACACCAAGTTCATATTGGGCCCGATCAAGAATTTCTTTAGACAATGTTTTCTTGGCTAGCGGTATGGTTAGCTTTTCAGCGTCACCGTAAGATAGTCCGCCGTATCGCCATGCTAGTCCTTTGTAGACAAGTTTGTGTAGATATGACGATTCAGTCTCGCCTTTCGGCACTGGAAATTTTGGTATCAGTATGCCGCCAAGCTTAATATCTATCTTGCAGCGATCGGCAATTAATGAGGTATTGGTTATAAGGTCGGGATGGTCTTTACCCCAGCGCTTAATAATTTCCTTAGGGTCAGTAACATGCAATTCGAACTCTTTCAGGCTCATTCGCTTTTCGTCCGTCAGAAACGATCCGGTCTGGACACAAAGAAGTATTTCATGCGCTTCCTGATCGGCATGACGCAGGTAATGGGCATCACTGGTCAGCACGCATTTTATATCTAGTTCATGAGCGATTTTTATAGCTTTGTCTGTGACGTCTACTTGTTCTGCCCAAGCCGAAGGGTGATCTTTGTGCCCATGATCTTGGATCTCAATATAGTAACGGTCTTTAAAGACTTTTTTATACCACTTAGCAATTGCTTTTGCCTGATCAATTTGATTATTGCGTAACTTGTCGCCAAATTCTCCTCCGATACAGCCGCTCAGTACAATGATTCCTTCGTTATACTTTTCGAGCAGATCATGGTCTATTCTTGGCTTGTAGTAGAACCCATCTAGATTAGCAATTGATGACAAGCGCATAAGGTTCTCATAACCGGTATTATTCATAGCCAGTAGAATCAAATGGTAAGGGTTCTTGTCTTTTTGGGGGTCCTTATCAGTATATTTTCTAGGGGCAACGTAGGTTTCGATGCCAATAATCGGCTTAATATCGCGGGAATTTGCCTCTTTATAGAATTCAATTGCCCCGCTCATAGTTCCATGGTCGGTAATTGCTATTGATTTCATTCCGGACTTGCTTACGAAATCCATAAGATCCGGAACTTTAGTTAGACCATCGAGCAGGCTGTACTGCGTGTGGTTGTGCAGATGTACGAAATCAGCCGGCGTTAAATTCAAAGTTTTCCCCATTTAGTTCAATTATAGAGATACCCTCGCAAAGTATAAAGACTTTAATAAAGAATCTTAGCGTTTGTAATTAACGATTGGTTGAATTCTCAATTGTCGATCTTATGTCCTTAGTAAACGGGCCGATCAAAGGAATACTGTTGAAGAAAGATAAAATCCAAACTAAAAGTGCAATTACGATCGATGCCCCGATTACTCCGCCGACACCACTGACTACACCTTTAATAAAGGCATGCTTATATGATTCATTTGCATTTAAATAACCGGTTTCATAGATATTGATTAACATCTTACCGATGTTTTCAAAATCTTTCTTTTCTTTCTTAATCATTCTTGTCGAGATAAGTTTTCAGGTGCTTTAGAGCCGAACCGGCCTCTTTAATGGCCGTATTTAGATCCTTGTCTTCGACATCGCCATCATGAATTGCTGTAAGCATTTCCCGGGCTTTTTCCCTGGCTTTGTTGGCTTTAGCCACGATATTGTTTAATTCGTCTTTACCGTCGGCTTGTAGCTTGCTGGCTGTATTCTTAGCCCGTGCCATCTGCTCGTTTATTTCGCTATGTAGTGCTTTTAAGGTTTTTTCAGCGTCAACTTTAGCTTTTACAGCTACATTTTTTACGTCTTCCCGAGTTTCTTTTCCACTTTTTGGCGCTGTCAGTATTCCGGTGATGTATCCGGCAGCAGCTGCCAGCAGAGTCCCGATTGCAAAGCGCTTTGAATTCTTATTCACTTTTTCTTCCTTTCGTTATTTTCACGATATGCATTAAATATATTACTTATTAGCTTACTAATGGCTACCGGGCCGGTAGTGTGTTGGAAAAAGGATGTCACTGCTTCGGCTTTATCGGCGATGTTTTCGGCTTTTTCAGTGATGTTTTTAATATGCTTGAGTAGCTTGATAATAGTTACGGCGATAACTATGCTGAGCGTCAAAAAGACTGCCAGCAAAATGGACAGGATTATAACTAAGATTGATTCTGAAGTTCCCAAGCTCATGTAAAAATAGTATATACCTAAAGTTTGTTGCTAGTCTACTAAAGTTCTTAAGTAATCAAGCAGTTCTGATTTTATCTTGTCGTTTTTCAGTCCGAAATCGATGACAGTTTTGAGATATTCAAGCTTATTGCCGGTATCATAGTATCGGCTGTTTTGTATTTCGTAGGCAAGAATTTCCTTCCCATCTTCGATCATTGACTGCATAGCCGGTTGGATATAAAACTCTTTTCCAGAGACTAGATCCTGTTTTGCCAGGTGTAGATGCTTAAAGATATCTGGAGTCAGCAGATAACCGCCAACACTAGCCAGATTACTGGGCGCATTTTCTTTGCCTGGTTTTTCAATAATTGTCGACATCTTTATTATTCCCGGTTCGATCTTTTCGCCAGCCACTATTCCATAGCGGTTATAATCACGGTCGTCTTTGACGGTAATGCATGGAAGTACGCTAGCACCGGTTTTTTCGTGCAGTGTAATCATCTGCTTGAAGCGCGACGGTTCAGCTACAATCAGATCGTCGGCATAAGTATATATAAAAGGTTCATCACCGATTAGATGTTCCGCATTCATTACCGGAGTAGCATTGCCGTATAACCCTTTTTGCCGGATATATACGAAATTAGCCAAATCGGATATTTTGCTGGTTTCAGCTAATAACTCCTGCTTGCCGCCTTGAAGCAAATTATCTCTAAGATCAGCACTAATATTATCGAAATGATCCTCGATCGAGCGTTTATGATAGCCGGTGACTATAACAATATCTTCAATTCCGGCATCAACTAATTCTTCAACTATAAACTGGATAATTGGCTTATCAACCAAAGGCAACATTTCTTTTGGCAGGGCTTTAGTTTGCGGTAGGAACCTGGTTCCAAATCCAGCCGCAGCTATGACGGCTTTCTTGACTTTAGTATTGCTCATTTAATTTATTACCCCTCTAAAGTAACTAAATACCCAGCTGTTTCTTAATCAGATCTTGGGCAAGCTGAGGATTGGCAGCCCCCCGGCTGGCTTTCATAACTTGACCGACTAAGAAGCCGATAGCTTTCATTTCGCCTTTTTTAACGTCCTCGGCTGCCTGCTTATTAGCTGCTATTACTTCAGCGACAATCTTGTCAATTTCACCAGTATCAGAAACTTGAATAAGACCTTGCTCGTCGGCGTACTTTTCGATCGAAACAGGCAATGAACTATGCGATAAAAGTTCTTTGATCAGCAACTTGGCATTGCTTGAACTTAGCTTGTTGGCTTTTACGAGTTCGTAAACTTCAGAATATATCTTTGCCCTATCAGCTTCAGGAATCTCAATGCTGCTATTTTCATCAGACCGCAAAGGTATTTCCAAGTTCACAAACCAGTTGGCAAACTGCTTGGCTTTCTCCTTATCGGACAAGTTATCCGACAATAAGTGCAAATAACCTGTGTTTTCGCTAACTGCTTCGGCTTCTAATAGTACATCAGTTTGGCTGTCGTCAAGACCTAGGCTTTTTAAATCCTCGCGCCAGGCATTGGGAAGCTTCGGCATGGCTTTTTTAATGGCGTCGATAAAGTCTTGACTTAGCTCAATTGGAGGCAGATCCGGGTCGGGCATATAACGGTAGTCATGGGCCATTTCCTTGCCTCGTTGTGAAGTAGTTTTCTGCTTAGCGTCGTCCCAGCCCCTAGTTTCCTGAACAATAGACTCTCCTTTTTCTAGCAGTTCTATCTGCCGGTTAATTTCGAATTCAGCAGCTTTCTCGACACTTCTAAAGGAGTTTAGGTTTTTAGTTTCTGTCCTTATGCCTAAAGTGCCGTCTTTACTGACGCTGACGTTGACGTCAAAGCGCATATTGCCATGGAAGAGGTCGGCATCCGATACCCCGGCGTATTTCATGAGTAGAAATAGTTCATGAGCATAAGCCCGAGCTTCAGCTGGAGAATGCATATCGGGTTCGGACACTATTTCCAGTAGCGGTGTACCAGCCCGATTTAAATCGACTAGACTGTAGTCCGTTCCTGCCGGATGAGTGTTCTTACCGGCATCGGCTTCGAGGTGGGCACGAGTAATTTTGACTGTTTTTCTTTGGCCGTCGACATTTATTGCTACTTCACCGCCAACCACTATCGGTTCGTCAAACTGAGTTATCTGGTATCCAAGCGGTAGATCAGGGTAAAAATAGTGCTTGCGGTCGAATTTGCTGAATTGCGATGGAGTAGAACCAAGAGCAAAGGCGGCCTTGCTGGCTAGTTCGACGGCTTTTTCATTTAACACTGGCAGAGCACCAGGCATGCCTAGGCAGATATGGCTAATTAAGGTATTAGGTTCAGCACCGCGAGCGTCATTACCGACGGCGGCAAACAGCTTGGTTTTAGTTTTCAGCTGGACATGGCACTCAATCCCAATTGTTGCTTCGTACTTCTGCCGAGTTTCTTTGCTGACCATTAGATTATTTCTCGAGTGCTCCGAGATCCCTTAAAGCTTGTCTGATTCCGAATAAAGATTTCTTGACGTCAGATTCTTTTATACGTCCAGCTGAATCGTCTAACAATTTCTTAGACAAGTTGTGGGCGTACCAGACAGCATCGTTGTCGGTCAGCATTTTTTGAGCTGCCACTAAACGTTCACCCATGCTTTTGCCTTTAAGACGCTTCTTTTTCAAAGCTTCATCCAGTAGTTTGTCGGCATTGATTATTGCCAGACCCCAAGTGTCTTTGCTTTTACAGAACTTCTGGAGCTCTGCCCATTGTTCTTTGAACTTGGCTGGTTTTATTCTTCTTCTTGGTAGGATTCTCATTTGTCTATTTCCTTTTCAATCGCTTTCGCCACATTTAATAAATCTTTATCGGCTTTTTGAGGTGCCATAATCTGAATCCCGATAGGTAAATTATCGGCTAGTCCGCCAGGAATTACAATTGCTGGAATTCCGGCCAGGCTTGCTCCCACAGTCATTACATCGGCCAAATACATTTTCATAGGATCATTAATATTCTCGCCAATCTTGAAGGCTGTCGTTGGAGCAGTCGGTCCAATTAGGAAATCTACCTTTTTATATATGTCATTAAACTCGTTAATTATTTTAGTCCTGACAATCTGAGCTTTCTTATAATAGGCGTCGTAATAGCCAGTACTCAAAACGTGCGTGCCAAGCATAATCCTCCGCTTAGCTTCCTTGCCGAATCCCTTAGACCGGCTAGCTTTATAGCTGCTGTCTAAATCTTTGGCCTCACGATCGCTGTATCCGAACCGTTGGCCGTCGTAACGGCTTAAATTGGAGCTAATTTCAGCCGGTACTAATATGTAGTACACGGCTAAAGCAAGTTTTTGGGCAGGCATGTTGACAGGTATTATTTCTGCTCCTGCGGATTTAAGCTTGCTGATAACGGCTTCAACTTCCTGTTTGACTTCAGCGTCGATTCCGTCGCTCATGAATTCTTGGATCACACCGAACTTGAGGCCTGTTAAATTAGTATTATCCAAATTAGCATAGTCGCTGGCATCTTTTTCAATCGTCGTACTGTCTAGATCATCTTTCCCAGACATGACATCTAGAACAAGAGCTGCGTCTTCAACTGAATTAGTTATTGGACCAATACAATCGGTACTGCTGGCCATGGCAACTACGCCTGAGCGGCTGACAAGGCCGTAGGTAGGCTTAAAACCGACCGACCCGGTAAAGGAAGCTGGCAGCCGGATTGATCCGCCAGTATCGGTTCCCAGCGCAAACGGCGCCATATCTAGGACTACTGCTGCAGCCGATCCACCTGAGGATCCGCCTGGTACCCGAGTTTTGTCGTGAGGATTTAGCGTAGTAAATAAATCACTGTTTTCGGTACTTGATCCATGTGCGAATGCATCCAGGTTGGCTTTGGCAACGCAGATTGCGCCTTCGTCCTCAAGACGCTCAATGGCCGTCGACTGGTAAGGAGCATCGAAGCCCTTTAAGATATTACTGGCGGCAGTTGTATCGGCGCCAAAAGCTAGAAAGTTGTCTTTAGCAATAAATGGTACTCCTGCTAACCGTCCGGCTTTTTCGCCGTTCTTTATTTTTTCGTCAATTTCTTTAGCTCTACGAAGCGCCCGATCTTTCGTGGTGGCAATAATGGCTTTAAATTCCTGTTTGGCTTCGATTGTTTCAAGTGCTTTATTGACTTGCTCAACCGCGCTTAATTTACCGGAATTTACTTCTTCTGCAATTTGAAATACGCTTGGCCACTGGCTGCTCATAGCACCCGCCTGACTTTTATCTGGTTGCCTTGGCGATCCGGCAGGTTCTTCAACAGCTGCTCTTGGCTGATGCCGTAATCCTTGACTTCGTCTTTTCTCATTACGTTTGTTAACCCGGTCACTTGATTGGTCGGTTTGAGAGAATCTGTATCAATACTTTGTAACTGTTCGACATACTTAAGAGTTTCATTAAGTTCAATAATAAATTCTTCAACTTCTTCTTCAGTAAGTGAAAGCTTGCTTAATTGAGCCAACTTTAAAACGTCTTCGCGTGTGAGGTCTGCCATTTGTATTGATTATAGAAGAAATGTCTACTAAATTCCAGGTTAGTATCCATTCTTATATTTACAAAATTACTAGTTGACAATAAATAACATAAGCGTACGATTAAATTAACAACATAACAGAAAATAAATATGCCTCCACGCTTTTGTTTAGAATCTGGACCTAGCAAAATGCAGGAATCCTATCCTGCAGACAATAGAACAGTGCGCCCTTCAGAAATGGAGGGTGTTTATTTAGACAAGCAAGATATACTTAACGGCCGTGCATCCATAGTGTCTAGTATTGAACAAATAGGAGAGCCGGTTGCATTTGTAGATATGAACGGCAATGTGACTGAACGGTTAGATCGGTTTATGAGAGTTAGAATTGAAGGCTTCGGCTATGGCATAAGAGAAACGTCCCCAGCTGACCCAGGTAGTACGGGAGTAAATATTGTCAGGTTTCCAGGTTTCACTGAGCGGATAGAACACGGATCTGCCTATAACTTCCATAATAGTCTGGCCACGGAAATGCCCAACAGCCGCATAGTCAGCGTTTCTAGCGATGGTATTGGAACTACCGGTGAAAATATTGCTATTAGTGATTTTCTTGGTCATGGAATGACTGAAATGGGCGAAGCTAGAGCAAAACTGCTCGAAGCCCTATTCGGGGATGAACCGACAATTGTCAGCGCTTGTTCAATGGGTACGGTTATCGAGCATCACATGAAAGTATTTGACGCTAAAAATGGTCATAACCTTAATATTGTTTCGGCTGAGTATGCTGCCGCTAAAGTCGTACCTAAAGCAGCCTTCATGATTATGGGAGTACTATTTCCGATTGCAATGCTAGCAGATACGCCAAGGGAGATTATAAGAACAGGCATTAAATACGGTCCAGATCATCTTATGACTATGCTTCCAATGATTCATGAGCGGGAACCGGAATCTGTCGCTCTGGTACGACAGGTAATTAGTCTGGTTGGTGGTGTGTCAATGAAGTCCATGATAGAAATAGCCCGTGAATACCCGGGCGGCATATCGATTGGCGGCGCTATGGATCCATTGAAGCGGCCAAGTCAGCAGCGAATAATTAAAGAGGTCGATCCAGATTTTCATGTCGCCACGCTCAGGTTCAAAGGCCATGGAATTGCGGCAGATGGTTTTGGGGGCGGGATAAAAACCGGCCATGAGATTAAGAAACACAAATTAGAAGAAAGAATGCTGGCAGCCTAAAGCTACATTTTGCTTTTAATATTTTCAATTATATCTCTGAGTTCAGCTGCCTTTTCGAATTCCAAGTTTGCTGCAGCCATATCCATCTGAGCTGACAAGTCTTTAACCAGATGCTTGTATTCATCTTTAGGAATTTTATTTAAGTTTAACTTAGCTGTTTTAGCTTCTTCTGGCAGTTCGGACCTCATTCGGTCTTCTATTCCCCGAGAAATACCTTCTGGAGTAATTCCGTTATCTTGATTGTACTTTTCTTGAATCTTGCGCCGGCGAGTTGTTTCGTCGATAGTTCTCTGCATACTGCCGGTAATAACATCAGCGTACATAATTACATGTCCGTCCTTGTGTCGAGCAGCCCGTCCAACCGTCTGAATCAGAGCCTTATCGCTACGTAAGAAACCTTCTTTGTCGGCATCTAGAATAGCTACTAGACTTACTTCAGGTAGGTCTAAGCCTTCACGAAGCAGGTTGATTCCAATTAATACGTCATAAACGCCTAGTCTCAGATCTCTCAGAATATCTGTCCGATCCAGCGTATCGACATCACTGTGAAGATAAGCTACTTTCATATTTAACTCTTTTAGGTACTCAGTCAGGTCTTCACTCATACGCTTTGTGAGGGTAGTCACAAGTACTCTCTGACGTTTCTCAACTGTGGTTCTAATTTCGGCGATCAAATCATCCACCTGGCCTTTTACAGGGCGAACTTCAATTGGCGGGTCAAGCAGTCCGGTCGGCCGAATTACCTGCTGTGCCGGCTTGGGACTACGAGTCAGCTCGTATTCGGCTGGGGTAGCACTGACGTATATTACTTGGTTGACATGCTTCTCAAATTCAGTGAAAGTCAGTGGCCGGTTGTCTAAGGCACTTGGCAGCCTGAAGCCATGTTCGACTAAGACTTCTTTTCTGGCTCGGTCGCCGTTATACATGCCTCGTATCTGGGGGATCGTCATATGAGATTCGTCGACCATCATAAGAAAGTCATCAGGGTAGTAATCTAGCAGTGTAGCCGGCTGTTCACCTGGCTCGCGGTTTGTTAAGTATCTAGAATAGTTTTCTATGCCTTTTACAAAACCCGTTTCTTCCATCATCTCGATATCGAAGTTAGTTCTCTGCTGCAGCCTCTGAGCTTCTAGCAATAGATTATTCTTCTTAAAGAATCCTAACCTGTCGTCGAGTTCGGACTTAATGCTACCTAGTGCATGCTGGAGCTTGTCATATGGAGTTACATAATGAGAACTAGGAAAAATCTTTAGGCCGTCTTTTGTTTTAATAATTTCACCAGTTAGCGGGTCTATCTGCGTAATCCGTTCAATTTCGTCACCAAAAAGCTCTATTCGGTAAGCGTGTTCCTCGCCTGCCGGATAAACATCTATGACATCTCCCCGGACTCTGAAGGTTCCGCGGTGGAAGTCTATATCGTTGCGCTGGTACTGAATATCAGTCAGCTGGCGCAGTAGCTTGTCGCGAACCCGTCGTTCGCCTGTCTTAATGCTGACAGCTAGTCCGTCATAGTCTTCAACTGAACCAATACCATAGATACAACTGACACTCGATACGATAATAACGTCTTCACGAGAAAGTAGTGCGTCGGTCGCAGCGTGCCTCAGACGGTCGATCTCCTCATTAATCTGAGAGTCTTTTTCTATATATGTATCGCTCCTGGCAATATATGCTTCCGGCTGGTAGTAGTCGAAGTAGCTTACAAAGTAGTGGACTGCATTATCTGGAAAGAAACGCCGGAATTCTTCATATAACTGAGCCGCCAATGTCTTGTTATGGGACAAAACCAGTGTCGGTTTCTGGACATTTTGGATGATATTAGCCATTGTGAAAGTCTTACCGGAACCGGTAACGCCTAAAAGTACCTGTTCCTTTTCTTTCTTATTCAAGCCTTCAGTCAATTGAGCAATAGCGCTCGGTTGGTCTCCGGTCGGCTTATAACTGCTGTTCAGTTTGAATTTAGGCATCTTAATATTGTACACCTATATCACTTTTATTGGCTTAGTAAAGAAGCAGGTTTTATTTATATAAACGGGCGTATTTCTTATTTCGCTTGTCTAGAATACTAGTCAGCTTCTGGATTACTTCCTCAGCTGAATCTGCAAAGACTACATCGTCTCCAGCTTGCCGTCCGGCTGCATGAAGAATATCCATTATTTCGCTACTGACTCCGCCTGCTCCTTGGATAAAACCGATTGGTGTTTCTGTTTCCAGGGCGATTGTAAACTCGTGCAAAGTTCCAATTCTTCCGCCGATGCTGATCACTGCGTCTGACGAGTTTATTAGCAGTGCATCCCGACCGACATAGTGCAGTCCAGTATAGAGAATAGCGTCGTAGCTTTCAGTCGGCAGGCGGTACTTCATAACATGCTCGATCTTGCTGGAAGCTGGGCTAATACCGAGGCTCATTATACCTTTAGCTTTCTTGTAGCTCACTGCAGCTATATGTGGCAAGCCAATAGTAGCACCTGTCAAAAGCGAATGGCCGGCATGAGCTAATGCTGCACCAGTTTGCTGGGCTAATTTACGGCCTTCATCTACACTTTTTCCTTTGGCGGCGGCTGACACGCATATTTGATACATAAGCTAGATTATATCCGTTTCAAAGCTGATAGTCTGGGAATTTAGTTGTTTTAGTACAATTTTTTCAATCGAATCCTGGCCCATATACCTAAGATATATCTCATTCCAAAGGCTTTCACGAAAATGATTAGCAATCTGTTGTCCGTATTCCAAGCTGTTGCAGTAGCTGACCGCATTGTCCATTAGATTGAAGGAAATAACCTGGCCGTTGTCGTAGCGGGCAACGTAGTCCAGATTTTCCCAGAATTTCAGAGCCGGTTCAATTCGGTAGATGACGTCTTCAGCTTTGCGCCATGATAAGTCTTCTATTTGGACATGGGGTTCAAAAAGTTCAGAGTTATCATTGTTATTCGACCCGAAGTGCTGCTGGATAATCCGCCAGTGAAGCTGATGACCGGCAATTTTAGCATTACTTTTTGGATCGTTTAGTATTGTCTCGACTAACGTAGTGCCGAAATCAGAATTAACCTGTTGTAGCTTAAAGAAAGCGCTGTAAGATCTAATATCGTTAATATAGTGAATTGCCAGTGGCAATATAGTAATCACCACACCCTTTAACCGTTTTATCGGAATAGGTAGGATCATAATTACACCTAATTCTTTTAAGTGGGTAATATTGTGCCGCTTGCTGAATATGAAATCATCGGCTGCATTTCCCCATTTTGCTTTATCCAGATAGATAAATTCTATATCCCTAGTTTCAAAATCACTTGGACGAAGTTTTTTATATTTGCTAATTAGATTCTTTTGGTATTGCTTGCTTTCGCAGAACCGGATAGCAGCATAAATTTCACAAATATTTTCCCGCTTTAAAATAGAGTCGATTGATTTGTAGCCAAGTATCTTCATAACCTTCTTAGGAGGCGATGCTTTTAGCATTTTCTTTGCCACGCTCTGTTTCATAGTCCAGCATGATTTGTTAATAGCAAGGTTTTCAAGCGTCCGGCTAATGCATTTCAGTTGATCATCGAGTGCTTCATTTGATCCCGTGCCAATAGCTTGGGCTAGATATTTATCATGCAGAGATACCATGGCCTGTAGTGCATGGTAGAGTTCAATTCCAGTCGTATCTTTCGGGTCTAATGCCAATTCTTTAATCTTGTTTAAAACAATCGCTGAAATATCTGATACCAAATTAATATCTACGGCATTATGTCCGCTTAGTTTTTCAAGTTCACTAAGTCCAAAACTAAATTTTGGCTCGCTAGCGTTTAATAGCGTAGATAAAATCTGACTCATAAGATTACTTTAACGGTTCAGCTCTATACCAGCGCGGTGAATTCTGTAATAGCGTATTTAATTGACGCTGGGTTAGCAAACCTTTTTGGGCCCCAACATGCTGAACGACACTCATCGAGTTAATTGGTCCCCACTGCAAGGCACCCTCTATGTCGCTGCCATTGATTAAAGCGGCGACAAAAGTTGAAGTAAAAGCATCCCCAGCACCTGTTCGCTCATATGGTGGTGACGGATCGGGATAGATCGGCATCTTTAACCGCTGAGTTCCGTCAGAAGCGTAAGCACCGTCAGGTCCGTCACTAATGACGACTATTTTTGGTCCAAGACTATGAAGCTTATCGAAAAGCCCGTGTATGTCTTTATAATCACCTCCAGAAATAGCTACTGCTTCTTCACGGTTGACAGCTAGGACTTCTGTATTGGCATACATTTTAGCCAATCGTTTAGTGCCCAGTTCTATCTGAAATGTCCCTGGTTGGAAAGCCAGTTTTACTTCAGGATGTTTCTCTAGCCAATCAGCCATTTCATCGTGGAAGCCTTCGGCGTTTTTGGATATCGAACTGAAATATATCCATTTCGGCATTTCATCCGGACGCAAATGAGGCCAATGGTAATTGTATTCTTCGTGCTTGATTAGAATCGTCCGCTCGTCCTTGTACCAAAGTACATAATGATAATTGCTAATTTTGCCAGGATTAACTTTCATGAGTCTAGTGTCGACTTTGTTTTTTTCCAGGGCTACAAGCATATCCCGCCCATGCTGGTCGTGTCCGACATTCGCGTGGAGTGCGCTCTTAAGTCCCAGTTTAGCAAAAGCTACACTTGCATTTGCAGCATTACCAACTGATTCGATAACTTCAGCATGATCGAATGGGACTTTTGAACCGAACGGCATTGTCAGCCACTTGCCCTTTGAATCTTTACTGGCGACAGCTTGATTGTCTAATAGCTTAATAAAGGCGTCTGTTACGATATCTCCTACCGATAATACGTCTATTTCCTGTGCCATCTGAAAAGTTCCACCTTTTTTTATTTTACTTATGCTTATTGTACACTGTTTTAACGGTTTTTAACCAACTGATTTACAAATTTAACTCGGCTTTGCCCGACCTTCAGAATTAAAGGCTTTTATTTTCGATTCGACAACTTGTTGGACCTCATCAATGACGTCGTCCATCAGCTTAATTACAGCAAACTCAGTTTTGTTTTCCTTTAATACTCTCTCAAGCGTCGTCCGGTAAGCAACCCGCATATCCGAATTAATATTAATCTTGCTGACGCCGATCTTAACTGCGTCCTCGAAATAATGGAGCGGCGTACCGCTGCCGCCGTGCAGCGAGATATTGCAGTCAACGGCATCCCGAATAGACTGCAGCAACTTTAAATCCAACCGCTTAGGAACCGGGTATGAGCCGTGCAGATTGCCGACAGCAGCCGCATATGTATCTATTCCGGTCGCATCGACAAATGCTTTTGCAGATTCTGGCGTACTAAAAGTCTTCTTAATCTCATTGTAGTCAAATGCCTTGGTAAATTTATTAGATCCACCGCCGAAATAATGGGGTTCGCTTTCTACTAGTGCTCCGGTTTTCTTAGCGTATTCGACAATTTCCTTGGTCCCGTTAATTATGTCTTCTTCGCTAGCGTTGTGGTTGGCTTGGGATATGTCAATATGAATAAATTCAAAACCGGCATCGATGCCAGCTTTGGCTGCTTCAAGTGTAGGGCTATGATCCAGGTTGATATACATTTCAATTGCAAACTGTTGTTTGTAGTTGTCGACCAGATCGCGTACATTTTCCAGTCCCAGAAGTTCAACTTCACCTTGGCTGACTTCAACCATCAGGGGGGCATTCATTTTAGCTGCCGCTCGGGCTACGGCAATAAGTGTTTCCTGATTGTCTAAGTTAAAAGCTCCGAGTGCATATTGCCCAGCCCTGGCTCTTTTCATCGCTGCCCTAGCATCGGCGCAGTATTTTTGTATTTGAGATAAGGTTGGCGGCATATGTTTCCCTCTAGAGTTTCTATTTATTTACTTATGTTGCTTATGTTATAGAATAACATATACTATAAGGGTAGATTAAATAAAACAAACAAGTTTGGAGACTCCATATAGCATGAGAACGGAAAGCAGAACCTACCGCTTCAAGCAAGCTTTCTTCTGGTTCTTACCGACTGGAATTGAATTGTCGCTATACGTTTTTATTACCGGTCTGACCATAGTTTTAAGCAGTCTTGACCAGGTTAAATCTGCTTTATTCGTTACCGGCGATTTAAATCCGATTCGACTAGGTATTGAATCTATTGATATACTCTTGCAAAATTTTGTTGGCGAGCGGGTAGCCGGCTCTTTGTCTCTAGCAATCTTCTGGGGCTCAGTCGGACTAATCGTAAATCTTATTTGGTGGCTGGGGTCAAACTTCTCAACTGAACTCAGTAATGACCTGGTTTTTAGCAAATACGTGCACCCAAAAGACACCGATCCGAAGTCGCAGTTATATGCTTTCATAGAGCGGACAGTACTTAGAACAATAATAGCTATTATTGGAATATTGTTTTTAAACTTCTTTATCCAGCAAGGTCTGCCCCATACGACGACTAACTACGCTCGGGTAATATCTGAATGGAACCGTGAAAAACTCTTCGGTTTGGCGATCGTAACCATACTTTTGGAGATATTAATGCTCCACTTCTTTGTTATTTTAGCTCGATTAATTTTGCTGAAGAAGCAAATATTCGAATAGTTACTTATCTTAATAAGACATCTACACACTTTTTCAAGTATTAGCTGATTAGCTTTCTTTTTCTAAAACCATATGATGCGCCGTCATTGCAATATGCTTCGCTGTTAGACCGAAATGTTCTAACAGTTCTTCCGGTTTGCCAGATTCGCCAAAGCGGTCCTTCATGCCGATCCTAATAAGTTTAGTTGGCTCATGTTCGCTTAATAGTTCAGAAATTGCTCCGCCAAGTCCTCCAACAATCTGGGCTTCTTCTACAGTTATAACTGCACCAGTTTTTTTAGCACTGGCAATAATGGTAGTCGCATCAAGCGGCTTAATTGTCGGGACATGTAGAACTTCAGCACTGACCTTGTCTTTTGCCAGCATGTCAGCAGCAGCTAGAGCTTGATATGTCATCGTACCCGTCGCAATTATTGTCACGTCGTTGCCTTCAATATATTTGTAAGCTTTACCGATTTCAAACGGTGTTTTTTCGGTTGTAATAATTGGTGTTGCTTCGCGGGCTAAGCGGATATAGGCTGGGCGCTTGTCTTTGGCTAAAGCAAGCGTTGCCCGTTCAGCTTCAGGTCCGTCGGCAGGAGCAATTACGACCATGTTAGGCAACACCCTCATAAGAGCAATATCTTCCAGCATCTGGTGGGTAGCTCCGTCAGCCCCTACCGATACGCCGGCATGTGATCCGACTATACGAACCGGCCTGTCGTTCAAGCATATGGTAGTTCTAATTTGTTCCCAGTTTCGACCTGGACTAAAAGCTGCGTACGAGCTAACAAAAGGTATCTTACCCATGGCAGACAAACCAGCCCCGACCGTAACTAGGTTCTGTTCGGCCACACCTATCTCTATAAACCGGTCCGGAAATTCAGCTTTAAACAAGCTCATTTGTGTCGAATCGGTTAGGTCGGCGCAGGCAGCAACGACATTTTTGTCTTCTTTTCCAGCTTGAAGCAGTCCGCGCCCGAAACCTTTCCGAATTGGTTCAGCATCGAACTTATGAGACGACCATTTAGTAGTAACCAGATTTAGATCACTCATGCTCACTCCTGATCTTGCCTTGCAGGGTTCTAAGCTCATGCAGGGCTAGTTTCGCCTGCTCGTGATTAGGCGGCATTCCATGCCAATGAAAATCATATTCCATAAAGTCTACGCCCTTGCCGGGTATAGTATGAGCAATCAGCATAACTGGCTTATTTACAACTGCTCTAGCCATAGCGCAAGCATCAATTACAGCTTCAATATTGTTGCCGTCGACTTCAATTACATGCCAGCCGAACGCTTCCCATTTGGCGCTTAAATCTTCCAAGGGCATAACAGATTCTGTTGGGCCATCTATCTGAATATTGTTCCGGTCAATGATGCCAATAACATTGTTGAGCTTGTATTTGCCAGCTAACATAGCAGCCTCCCATACGTTGCCCTCGTCAAGCTCGCCGTCGCCAAGTACGACATATACCCAACGGTGATGCTGATCATCCATCCTCATGGCCAGCGCTATACCGGCGGCTTGGCTTAGTCCGCTACCCAAAGGTCCGCTAGTTGTTTCAAGACCTGGCAAGCGTGTTCGTTCTGGATGACCTTGCAATCTAGATCCGTATAGGCGAAGGGTTGAAAGCTCATCTCGGTCAAAATAACCGGCATGTGCCATAGTTGCGTATCTAACCGGTACGCAGTGACCGTTACTTAGGATTAATATATCGCGTTCGTCCCAATCAGGCTTCTTCGGGTCATGTTTTAAAATGTCAAAGTATAGAGCTGTAAAAATATCTGCTAGCCCTAATGGTCCAGCGCTGTGGCCTGAGCCGGCATGCTCGAGCATCTTGATAATATCCTCACGGATTTTGACAGCGATTATTTCCAGTTCTTCTATTGGTTTACTCATATAACTAATGACTTAAGTTTATCATAAGCAGCATGTGGGTTATCCGCACGTTGGATACCACCGCCGACATTTAAAACATCTATCCCGCCTTTGCTTAGCAAGTCTGCATTATCAAAATTTATACCTCCATCCCAGCCAATCTCAATATCCTTGTTTAGTTTTTTAATCTGTTTAACCTTTTCAAGTAGTCTTAAGTCAGCATGTCCGCCGAAATGGCCAAGGTCGCCGCTAAAGATTAATACATGACTAATATCTTTAATTGCAGTTTTAATTTTTTTGACTTCAGTATGCTGTAAGATTGAAACTCCAACCCGAATACCATGTTTGTTTAGTTTTCGAGCTATATCATAGAAGTTTCCAACCGCCTCAGCTTGGACAATTAGCATATGTGGGCGGAGTTCGATAATCTTGTCCATAAATGGTAGAACCGTTTCATACATCATATGCACGTCTACTGTTAGACCTGCCGGCCACCAAACTTGGTCAAGATCAATTAATTTGTTATCCGTAAATACTCCGTCAGCCAGATCAATATGTATCCTGTGGGCAAAACCGGCTATTCTTTCCATCTGAGCTCTGTATTCATGAGGTTCAGTTGCAGTTATTGTCGGACAAATTGTCGTTTTAGTCTTCATGGTTGACATATTTCCTTACCACTTCGTTTAACTGTGTTTTATCTATATCGCTGTATAACTTTGGATTTTCGTCGCTGTAAGTTGCAAATGTCGGGCATTTGGACGTGTCTGCCTTCAGTTCATTACTACCCTGGAGCGTACCAGTTTTTGCGTCGTACACCTTAAAGGTATAGTCAGCATTATATAACGGCAGCGATACTACATTGCCGGAAGTGTTGGTAAACTGGCAATTATTACCACTCTTTTGCTCCTTTATTAAATGAATACAGCCGACTAGCTGGGTAGATAAGTAATCATCTGATTTTGCTTGCCAGCCGCTGTCGGATAAGGTGATATTAGGAACTGAATACTCGTTCTTATTATTGACGTCGTCTTTCATTAAAACAATCGGATGAGGATTATCACCGCTGTAACTACCGACATTTTCGATCTGCTTGTCTTTACAGACATTGGCAAAATCATTTATCGAAGTTGCTTTAGTCGCATTACTTTGCACAATTACCGGATCAGGTTTTGGTGCTTTACGATTCAACCTAGCAATTACTACAAAAAATATTGCTGCAGTTGCTAGAACTAGAAGTGAATACCAGATTATGTAATCATAATTCTTTTTCCTCACTTCAGGTTTTGTAGACTGATTCAACTGTGTATTTGGGGCATTTCCAGTAACTGAACTTTCTGCTACGGGCTTTTGGTCGTTAGATTCAATAGAATTCATAAAAAAGTGAATTTGTTAATTAAATAAACTGTTTGCTTACTAACTCATCCATCTCATTGTTGCGCCTAATAAACCTCGGAGCTGCCGCAAATGGAGTGCTGAGCCATGTTTGGACAATTATATTAGTTTCATCTTTTTGCAGTACTTTAGCCGGCAGGCACAAGACATTGGAATCGTCGTCATTTCGGGCGCTTCTAACAGACTCGCGGTCGTATCCTAAGCAAGCTCGTATACCTTTGAATCGGTTAGCAGCCATGCACATACCCTGCCCGCTGCCGCAAATTAAAATTCCTCTTGATTCAGGATCGCCACTATTTAGCATGTCGGCAACTACCTTGGCTGCGAATATAGGGTAATCGTCTTCGGGTTTAAGTACGGTATCCCCGTCGTCCTGAACCTCGTAACCGGCACTTTTCAAATACGTCACCAATTGGTTTTTTAGATGAAACCCGTTGTGGTCGGCGCCGATATATATTTTCATTTCTGCAACTGTTTGCCAGCTTCTGCAACCATTTCTACCAGCCGGTTGCTGTAGCCCCATTCATTATCGTACCAAGCGACAACTTTAAGCATATTACCACCGACTACGGCAGTTAGCTTTAGATCTACAATAGCCGAGTGGCTGTTGCCAATAAAGTCGCTGCTGACAAGTTCTTCTTCTGTAACATCGAGTATTCCTTGGTAAAACGGTTCTTTGGCGGCGGCTTTGAATACTTCGTTTACTTTTTCAACTGTAACCGGCTTTTTAGTGATGATCACAAAATCGCTTAACGAAACCACTGGGGTTGGGACACGTATGCTTAAGCCCCCGAATATTCCTTCTAGTGCCGGCAGAGCTTTACCGGCAGCCTTACTAGCTCCGGTAGTGGTCGGAACAATGCTTTCGGCTGCATTCCTAGCTTCACGCAGGTCTTTAGCCGGAGCGTCTTGCAGCTTCTGGCTGGCGGTATAGCTGTGGACGGTAGTCATCATGGCCTTTTCTATTCCGAAATGAGATTCAATTACTCCGGCGACAGGTGTAATGCAGTTGGTAGTACAGCTGGCGTTGCTGATAATCTTATGATCAGGTTTTAAGTCTTGCTCATTAACGCCCATGACGTAAGTATCATGGTGGGTATCATCTTTTTCAGGGGCGCTTAGTACAACCCGTTTTGCACCGGCTTTGATATGGGCTTCGAGCTGTTCATGTTTGGTAAACAGTCCTGTACATTCTACAGCCACATCTACGTCTAATTCTTTCCAGGGCAGTTCCAATGGATCTTTGACTGCTAAAACCTTAATTGGCAAACCTTTGACTATAATATTCGTGTCGTCAAATCCGACTTCATGCTCATAAAGCCCGTAATTACTGTCATGCTTGAGAAGATGGGCCAGTGTTCTGGTATCTGTTAAATCGTTGATGGCAACGATATCTATATCTGCTCGCTCGAATGCAATTTTAAATGCGTTGCGTCCGATACGGCCGAATCCGTTGATTGCTATTCGTGTCTTCATGCTCACCCTCCAAGGTAGATATTATTCTATATCTATAAGCATAAACGAAATATCACTTGCCAGCAATCTTATCTGTCAATAACTTTTCCAGTATATTCTGGCAGAGCCAACAAATCTTCGATAGTCTTACATTGTAGAATTAACGGAATCTCATAAACCATTGAATGGTTATTGGTATTCAGGAGCATTTCTCTAAATTCGTCATATGGTTTTTGTAAGACTGTGATTTTTTCACCGTCACTATCTAAACTCTGCTTAACTTCAGAGATTAAATCTGTTGCTAGAAATAGAGGAACAAAACTTTCTACTTTATGTTGGGGCTGTAGTACACTAATGAGTTTCCAATTCTTAAATGTAAATCCCGTTTCTTCTAGTAGTTCTCTTTTGGCGGCCTTGAGCCATGATTCATCTTCAGAATCAACTCGACCGCCCGGAAAGCCTATTATTGAGTGCCTGTCTGGTTGCTCATCATCTACTAAAATAACTTTGCCATCATTTACAGCTAGAATCAAAACAGTGTCCGACCGTTTTAGCATTTCAAATGTTTTTTTACTGCCATCAAACATTTCCTGCTGCCATTGGTAGACATCGAATAATACGCCCGAAAACACCTTACCAGCCGAATCAGGTACTAATATTGCATCCTTCGGCAGTATTTTTTTCAATACTTAAGCCTCTTTGGCCCAGCGGGCTTGACATTCCTTGATAGTTTTCTTAGCTTCCTCTATATCACCCCAGCCTAAGACATGGGTGCTGTCTGGTTTCTTTAGGTCTTTGTAGTGGTTGAAATGGTGCTCAACTTGCCTGATCCATTGTTTAGGCAGACTGTCGAGCGTAGTTAAGGCATCTCCAGTGTTGCGGTCATCGGCTGGAACGACTACAACTTTATGGTCCATTTCACCGTCGTCTTCAAAATTCATGATACCTAGTATTCTAACTTCCAAGGTCACACCAGTCGGAATTGGTTCGTCACAGATAATCAGTGCATCCAGTTCGTCTCCGTCTTCGTCTAGAGTCTGCGGGATAAAGCCGTAGTTGCATGGTTTGGCAAAAATATCAGGTTCAACACGGTCAAGTTCGAAAATGGCTTTCTTACGATTCCACTCTATTTTTAGCTTAGAGCCTTTGCCGATTTCATTGACGACATTAATTACCCCGTTGTCGACATTTCCTGTTTCTAGTATCTGGTTGAAGTCCGCCATTTTTATCTCCTTAGGATTAGTACTATTCTAGTCTTTTTAATCAGCTATATTGTACACTAAAGATAAATATGCGCGTAATAGGACATAGAGGGGCGGCAGGACTAGCGGCCGAAAACAGTATTAGTGCCATTAAAGCAGCCATTGCTGCCGGAGTGGACGCTGTTGAGTTTGATATTCGTTTGTCAAAAGACGGCAAGTTGTTTTTATGTCATGACCCGAGTTTGCAGCGGACGCATGACGTAGAAGAGCATATTGCCAATCTGACTAGTCATGAAATTAAAAAACTTAAAACTAAAAATGGCGATCACGTACCATCGCTTGAAGAAGCCTTAAAGACCTGCCATGGAGTCAAAGTCTTTATAGAAGCTAAAGGTAGCGACTGGGCCAATCAGCTAGCTAAAGTGGTTTCAGACCACCCGGATAAGAGTTCATTCAAAGTTATTTCATTCAATCACCAAGAATTATTCGAGTTTACTGAATATTGTCCAGAGATTCCTTGCTATGTTTTAGAACACCGCAACCCGTTCGACGCTATTAATGCCGCCCGCTTGTATAACTTTAGCGGTATTGATGTTAACTACTGGACCCTGAATCCTCTGGCCTACCATCTGGCAAGGCGCCATAATTTAGATATTGCAGTTTTTACCGTCGATAAGCCCTGGATTGCCAAACTAATGAAGATTTTCTACTCCGACATATGGATTACTACAAATTACCCAAACAAATTTCAATTCCTTAGGAGAAAGACAAGCCGCAGGAAGCGAAAATGAAAGTCAGCTTAGACCATATCAAGCAGGAAACTTCAGATATATTCACATTCTTTTTTAAGCCAGAGACATACTTTAAATACGTTGCCGGCCAGTTCATTGAAATGACGTTGCCTCATGACAATCCTGACGCCCGTGGCATTAAGCACTGGTTTACGCTATCTTCGGCTCCTGGTCAGGAGGTAATTAGTATAACGACAAGGCGGGCCGAAAAGTCCAGCACTTTTAAAAAGACTTTATTTGCAAAAAAACCAGGAGACATCTTTGAAATTAGTGAACCAATGGGTGATTTCGTACTTCCAGTAGATGAGAATACTCCGCTTGTGTTTGTTGCGGGCGGAATCGGTATCACACCATATCATTCAATGATAGAGTGGCTGGTATTAAACAAGCAGAAGCGTAAAATCCAAATGATATATTCAGCACACTCTAATGCCGACTTGGTATTCAAAGAACTATTATCTCAAGATTATATAGACATTATTTATTGGACGAATAAGGACCAATTAACAGTCGATAAGATTATAGAGCTAGTAGATGGAATATCCGGAAAACAGGTCTACTTGTCCGGACCCGAACCAATGATAGAGAGCTTTGTAGACCAGTTCAAAGAGCTTGGTATCACTCAGAATCAATTAATTACAGATTATTTTCCTGGCTATTCAGCTGTTTTATAGTTTTAGACAGGGTTCAATCTAGTTGTTGCTTCATACCATCTAGGTACTCACGGATCATGAGCGCGGCTGTCGCACCTTCGCCGGCAGCACTGGCAATCTGCATAGTTGCACCGCTTCTGACGTCTCCGGCGGCAAAAACGCCTTCCATGGCTGTTTCCAGTCGTTCGTCAGTTTCAATTAATCCAATTTTATCTAGTTTAACTTTCGTGCCTTTTAAAAACTCTGTGTTTGGCGACAAACCGACAAAAATAAAGACGCCGTCGGTGTTGAATTCAACCTTTTTCTTTGTTGTCGTATGAGTGCTTAGTACTTTTGTGACTTTATCGTTTTCGGCAATAATCTCATCTGTCGTATGATTCAAGTGAACTGAAATTTTGTCTTTGTGCTTGTCTAACTCTTTGATCAGGACATCACTGGCCCGCATCTTGTCGCCGCGGACTAGCAGGTCAATATGACTGGCAAACCTAGTTAGAAAAATTGCTTCCTGAACTGCTGAATTACCTCCACCGACTACAACTAATCTTTTATCGCGGTAGAAAGCACCGTCACACGTTGCACAGTAATGGACTCCGCGAGCAAAGTATTCGGCTTCACCCGGAACTCCAATTTTCTTGTAGTCGCTGCCGGTTGCTAATAATATTGCTCTGGCTTTGATATCTCCGCTGGTAGTTTTTAAAACCTTATGGTCTTTAGCTTGCTCTATATTCGTAACTTCTCCAAGTTCAATCACGCTACCAAAACGTTCAGCCTGGTCCTGCAAGTTTTGAGCTAGTTCAAGTCCGGCAATGCCTTTAGGAAAGCCGGGGTAGTTGTCTATCCAATCGGTTATAGCAGCTAGGCCGCCAATAACGCCCTTTTCAAACAAAAGCGTCGATATGTCTTCACGGGTGGTATATAGGGCGGCGCTTAAAGCAGCCGGTCCTGCACCAACCATAACTACATCCCAAATATGATGGGCGCTGGCATCCTTTGGTTTTGTATCAGTCATTAATAAAGTCTACTATATTCTGCTGATTTGTTATGCAACTGCTGGAGCAAGTTTAGATAAATTATATCCAACGACTACTTCTTTGCTGTCGTCCTCTTTGGTAATCACAGTAACCGGAACGGCTAACTGACCGCTAAGTTCATAGGCGTCTTTTTGCCGTTCCGGGTGTTCATCCAGGTTTACTTCTTGGTATGTAAAACCTTTGGCTCCCAGCCATTTCTTAACCATGACGCAGTATGCGCATGTATTTGTCGTAAATATAGTTATGTCTTTGGCCATAATTAATTACCTCTGCTCCCTTTAGTTGTTTTTAAGTGTTTTTATTTGTGAGGTTACTTTATTATATCTAGCGTAAGCACTATATGTCAACACACCATATATTGTGTTTTGTACATCTTTTTGGCACTAAACGGTGTTAATTACCTTATTCGCCGATTTTAACTAACTCAATATCGAAAACTAAATCTGCGTTCGGTCCAATATTTGGCGGGCTGCCTTGTTCGCCGTAAGCCATAGCGGCTGGAATTAACAGTCTTCTAGTTCCTCCGACCTTCATGCCAGGTACGCCTTCTTGCCAACCTTTAATCACGTTAGCTAGCGGAAAGGTGGCTGGCTGGCCAGAGTCTTTCGAGCTTTCAAATATCTTGCCGGTAGCTGCTACTGCGCCGGTGTAATGAGCGGTGACGGTATCGCCCGCTTTAACTTCTGCCCCAGTCCCTTCTACTTTATCTATTTTTTGTAGTGATTCGACTTTAGCTACTGGTGTAAAATCTTTTAATTGTGTTCCTTGCAATGAATTCTCCTTCTTTTGCGGATCGACCGCTTTATTTGTATTCTGAGTTGCTGCCTTGTCTTTACGGTTCTGCTGATGTGTCTCCCAAATTACTAGTCCGCTGAATCCCAACGAAGTAATTAAGAACAATACCGCCATAACTGATACTATTATCCGTTCGCCTACTTTTGACATATTTCCCCTTTTTACCTAAAAAAGTATAGCAAAATGCAATCAACTAATTAACTTCAATTGCTATTAATACTACGTTTAACTTATTACGCATCCATATCGTATTGCTTGAGCTTCTTTTTGTTTAGTTCACTCTTGCCCTGTTGCAGCTTGAGCAACGTGGCATAAATGCCGGATGTAGTGGCCAGTTTTTCTGGCGAACCGATTTCCGAGACTTGACCGTTCTGGAGAGTAATAATGGTATCGACATTTTGGATTGTACTTAAGCGGTGGGCAATAATTAGCGTCGTACGACCTTTCATAAGCCGTTCTAAGGCTTCTTGGACCATAGCCTCACTCTTACTATCCAGGCTGCTTGTAGCTTCGTCTAGGATAAGAATGGGTGCGTCTTTCAGCAAGGCTCTAGCAATTGCAATCCGCTGTTTCTGTCCACCGCTGAGCTTGAGACCCCGTTCACCTATTTCCGTATCGTAGCCTTTGTCTAGCTTTTCAATGAATTCATTGGCATTAGCGGCCTTGGAAGCTTCAATAATATCCTGCTTTGAGGCATGCTCGTTCCCATAGGATATGTTTTCTTTAATTGTTCCGCTAAATAGCGACGGGTCCTGAAAGACAACACCGATATTAGCTCGCAGACTTTCCTGAGTAACGTCCTGAATATTTACGCCGTCAATTTCTATGCTACCAGCTTGCGGTTCGTAGAGCCTAAGCAGGAGGTTAGTAATTGTCGTTTTACCTTCGCCGCTTTCTCCAACCAGTGCTATTTTCGAATCAGGTTTTACATCAAAAGAAATTCCTTTAAGCACTCTTTGCTTGTCGTATGAAAATTCAACATTATTAAACGTAATCTTGCCTTTATTTACTTTAATAATCTGGGCATTAGGTTTATCGGCTATTGCCGGTTTGGTGGCCATGACCTTAAAGTAATCTTTGCTGTCGGCAACAGCTTTCTGAGTGTTCTCAACCAAGAAGCTAATTGTAAAAATTGGAATTCTGATCTGCTGCGACAATAAAATCAGAGCGACAGCTACACCTGGAGAGTAGTCGCCACGTGCTGCTTGAATGAATATAAACAAGTAGACACACAGGAAAATTGCATTAAGAACCAACCGGCGTCTAATATCCCGGGTATGCCAGTATTTAGACTGCGGCTTGTCGGTATTTACTACTTTTTGTAGTTCTTGGTCAAAATATTTAAGTTCGTTCTTTTCTTTAATGAAGCTTTTAACTACTTTAATCTGCCCGATCGCTTCTGCGAACCGTCCAGTGGCAATATCCCGGTGTAGGTTTTTAGTTGCCTGGTAGTTCTGCCAAGTATTGCTGCTCCGGACTGTCAGCCAGATGTAAATTGGATATAGCAGGAACAACATGAGGGCGACTTCACGGCTGTAATAGAATACGACAGCTAGAGAAATTACAGTTGTAAAGATGAACTGCAGGAAGTTGTTGCTCATCATATGCATGAAGCTAGATATCTGGTTAATTGACCTGTTTAACCGGTTGATGATAGTACCGGATAGTTCACGGTCGAAATATGTTTGAGGCAGGTCAAGCAGGTGCTGGTAGTAGCGAGTGCTTAAAATCTTTTGTAGTTTTTCGCTCATCCGGTCGCCCAAATAGCCGTTGAAATTGCTAATAAATGTACCCCCGACATCAAGCAAAAAGATAACAATAGCTATTAAGGCTAGATATTTTATGTTGGCGTGAGTTCCTTTGCTAATCTCATCGACTGCTCGCCCACTCAAAATTGGATTCAGCAGTGCTAGAAGACTAATTACTATTGATAGTGCGCTAACAGAGTAGTAGTACTTATTCAGTTCCTTAGTGAATCTAATTATTCTAAATATGTGCTTCATGTATTAAATACGTTTTACTTTAGCGCTTGTTTCGATTTTTTCAACAATACTGTCAACTATTATGTTTGCTTCTTTGGTTGTAAGCGTACGTTCAGGGTTATTTAGCTTCAGCTTGAATGTTAAATTCTTTGTTTTGCTATTCTGTTTTTGAAATATATCCACGGGTTCAACCGTAATTGTCAGCTTCTCTGTTTTAGCAGCTGTAGCAGCTTCTTTATCTAAAATGCCGGCAATAGCGTCAAACTTAGTACTAGCGGGTACTTCGAGGGTAATATCTTGAGTTATATTCGGGAATCTTGAAATCGGCTGATAGTTTTGTTCCTGGCCAAGTTTAGCGAACAATTTCGTATTAATTTCGAAACCGGCAATATAGTCAGGAAGTTTAAGATCTCTTTTTACTGAAGACTTATATTCTCCTATAACTCCCCACATCCAGTTGTCTTCTCCAAGAATAACTGCGCTTCGGCTGTGCTCATAAGGTGCTACTAGCTGTTTATCATAATCGTGCTCCAGGACGTATTCGCTTAAAGGCACGTAACGCAAATTACTAATTGAAAAGATATCAAGCAGATAATCAAGATATTTACGAGCAGAATAGTATGCAGCTCCGGAGTATTTTTCTTTGGCGGTTTTATTTTCTGCTGCAAACACTACCGCTAAATGATTCATTTCTTTAGGTAGTTTCTCTACATCAACAATTGTCTTAGTGTGTACTTTATTTATCTCGTAAATGGCAAATTCAGTATTACCGGCTTTTATATTGGAGTGCACCTTTTCTAGTAAGCTTGGTGTAAGACTCAATCTGTAATACTGCAGTTCAGGGCTAAGTGCATTAGACAATTGAAAAGCTTGACGCTTATCTTGACAACTAATGTCCAACAAGTTTCCTGCAACAAAAGTATAGGTTAGAAGTTCATTAGCGCCTGCACTAGAAAGAGCAGTTTGAATTTTGTATCTAATTTCAAAATCTACATTCTTCGGTACCGGACTGCTATTCCTAAGCGGGAGTGTTTTTGGCAGATTATCATAGCCGTATAATCGCCCTACTTCTTCGACAATATCTTCTTGAATATGCAGGTCGGTTCTCCAGAACGGCGGAGTTACTTTTATAGTCTCGTCGTCTAATTCAACAATAAGCTCAACGTCTCTAAGTAAGTTGGCAATTTTATTAATGCTTAAATCAGAACCAAGTAGCGAGTTGATTAAACTTGCTTCTACAGTAATTTGCTTATTTTCATGAAGTTTTGCGTGAGTATCTACAAGCTGGCTTGCCACTTCGCCTCCGGCCAATCCTAATATATCTTCAGCGATTTTACTTATTACTACTGTATTTTGCATTTCTGATTGACCCTTGGTAAATCTGGTTACGGCATCAGTAAACAACCCGTATTTCATACTGGAGCGTCTTATGTTGTACATATCAAAACTAGCGCATTCAAGTACAATGTTTCTTGTTTTATCGTCTACTTCAGTTTTGGAACCGCCCATTATGCCACCGATTCCCACAACTTGCTTATTTGTGGCTATGACAATAGTAGAATTATCTTCTAATTTCAAAGTCTTACCATTCAGCAAGCTGACGCTTTCTCCTTTTTTACTCCGACGAGCTACAAGAACAGCTTCATTTAAGCTTAGAGTTTTTAATTTATCGTAATCGTAAGCGTGAAGCGGTTGACCAGTAAGGTGCATATAAAAGTTAGTTAGATCAACTATATTATTAATCGGTCTAATCCCAACTTTGGTCAGTGCTACCTGAAGCCAAATAGGGCTGGGTTTGACGGAGATATTACTGATGGTAAGTGCGGTAAATCGAGGTACTAACTCAGGAGCATCAACTTGAATCTTAATCGGCAGCCTATTATTATTTTTGAGCTTAACCGGCTGCTTATACCAGTCAGGACTTATAAAGGCTTTGTTTTGAATTCCTGCTAATTCCCGGGCAATACCTAAAATACCGAAACAATCAGGACGATGAGTGAACATCTTGTTTTCACAGTCGATAATATAATCATCAAGTGCGTACAGCTTTTTAAATTCTGTTCCAGGTTTAGCCAAATCTAATCCTACTTCATCCGGATCTATTTCAAGGATTCCGCTGTGGTCGTCGCTAATGCCAAGTTCGCTACTGCTAGCTAACATCCCGTTACTAACTACTCCTCTAATTTCTCGTGCCTCTAATACAAAAGGATCTTTAGTGATTGAACTAGGAACGGTTGCACCAGGTGGTATCCAAGCCACAGTTAGTCCGACTTTTACGTTAGGCGCTCCGCAGACGACTTGGATTAACCCTTTGTCGTCGCGTTTTACTTTTGTATTCTTATTTCCGTCATCTATCAAACAGACATTCAACTTGTCGGCATTGTCGTGCTTTACACAGCTTATTACTTTCGAAACCAGGATCCCGTCGTATTTTGCACCCCAATCAATTACCTCCTCAACGGCTGCAAGTTGTGAGCCAATCTTAAAGACCAGGTCGTCAATTTTAAGCTTTTTAAGTTCAGTATTGCTGTAGTATTGTGCCCAGTTTAAGCTTATTTTCATTTGAACTGCCTCAAGAATTCTAATTTTCCGCTATGGAAATTTCTAATATCTTCAATTCCATACTTCATCATGACTAGTCTGTCTAACCCCATACCTCCGGCAAAGCCTGTATACTGCGTCGGATTAATACCCCCTAGTTTTAAGACATTAGGGTTTATCATCCCCATACCTAACAGTTCAATCCATCCTGTATAACTGCAGACCTGGCAGCCCTTCTTTTTGCAGAATGGACAGCTTAAAGCTAATTCTAGGCTTGGCTCTGTAAACGGAAAATAAAAAGGTTGGCTTCTGACTTCGATTTTCTGGCTATAATACTCCTCCAAAAAAGTTTGGAAAGTAGATATTAGGTTGCCGACATTAATATTTTTGCCGACGTGCATAATTTCAACTTGGTAGAAGGTATGCTCATGCCTTGCGTCAATGTCTTCGTTCCTAAAGCTTCGGCCTGTATACACCGCACTAATATTCTTACCTTGTTTTAAGTCTTGACCATATTGTTTTAACAACCGGTTCTGCATGACAGAAGCATGAGCCGGTGCAATTAGCCCTTCGGTAGTAATAAACGTATCATAATCATCTCTAGCCGGATGGTCGTCTGGAAAGTTCAGACTTGTAAACATATGAAATTCGTCATCAATTTGGGTACTTTCAACCGAGACAAATCCCATACGATTAAAAATATCTAATACGGTCTTAAGCTCTGTCATTAACGGGTGCTTGCTTCCTTGCTCTGCAGATAGGAGTGCCGGTTGATTATTTAATGGAGTATTTATGTCAAACGGAGCTGTGACATCAATCGGTTCTAATACTTCTATTACTTCCTTCTTTGCTTTTTCAATTTCGCTCCTCAGTCGGTTTACTTCTTGTCCGAATTGACCCCTTATTTCAGGTGCAAGAGTAGGAATTTCAGAATATAATGATTTTAGTTCGCTTGATCGCAAAAGCGTAGTGCTGTCTTCGCCTTTATCTAGCCGAGCTTTAAGATCTGCTGCAACATCAGCAATTCGTTTATTCTTATATTCCATCTTGAGTAATATTGTAACAAATAGTTGTCAAAGAACTTAATTTCTCATATAATAAGTTTTATTTATTAGCAATTATGTTTCCAAAAGTGAGTAAATATGCCTAGTCCAATTGAATCGTCAATGAGTGAATTACTGTTCGGAGATTTCACCGAAAGTCAAAGAGTTTCATTACTAAAAGATAACTACGAAATGGTTGCTAAAAGATTTGGTAGCGTTGCGACACCTGATGTAGTAGATCTGATAAATGACAACTGCGAAGTTCAAGCTGTTTTTAATTATCACGGAGACGATACGGATGCATTAAGAACAGTTAACGCAATTTGGGCACCCGGTGATCCAGAATCGAAAAAACCTTTCATAACCTTCATGGAAGGCGTACATAACGTAGACGTACACCAAGAAATATCTTTCCAGTATTCAGTTAACAGTGCTTTTGGTTTAGCATTCGATGGTGTAAAGCCAAATATTGGTATTTATTATCCTGACCAACAATTAGCTAGTGGGAAAGCACCCTGGCAGTACTGGCGAGATCGCGGACTGATTGAGCGAGGTAGTATATTAGTACCGATTGATCTCAGAAAATATAGTGCTCAGTATGTCGAAACTCTGATTGGCGCACAGTACAATCCTGAGTTTTTAAGCGACAGACCAAGCCTTTACAATCTTAGGAACAACTCGTTTGAAGATATGTTCAAAGCTGCACGCAACCATGGTATGAAAATACATTATTCAAATGGTCTTCGCGAGTACGCATCAGCCGCCCAAATAGTTGGAGTTTTATCTAGAGTTTTAGGACATAAAGAAGCTCAGCTGCAATTAACTGAAGATCAGCAAAGAAAACTTGATGCCCTGCGTCAAGAACGACTTAAAAACGATGATCCACTACCGATAAGCATTATCTACGGCACAGCACATCACGCTATGGTTCATATTCTAAGAAACGCCGGTATACAAATTGACAGAAATATTGCCGACAAAAAAGATGGTCCGCATAAATTCACCGGTTCCGTAATGGATCAGTTCTTTGCTAGTCACTTCTTTGGACTGCGACCAATCGACGTAGATAAATATGCCCGGCAGATGCTAATAAGTCATATGTTGCAAACTCCGCTATACGAACCAGCTGAATTTGGTACAGTCATTGATGCCAAAGACCGGTCAGAGTTTATTGATATATATAACAAAATCTCTAAATTAGCTCGCTCAGAAGATCTAGCTGACAATATTGAAGACTTCTTTGTACAGTTTCAGCAAAATCCAAATATTGTCGTCGGTATGCTCCAAAAAGCCGGTATTCCGATAACAGCTATATAATATATACATGGCTACATTCTCATTCGACATTGTTTCAGACTACGACAAAGCGGAACTCAACAATGTATTCGACCAGACGCAGCGTGAAATAACTGCGAGGTATGACTTTAAAGGTACTTCGGCGGCTGTCGAATGGCTGAATCCGGAAAAGACTGGACTGAAGATTACTGGCGACCACCAGTACCAGCTGGATGCGATTGCCGATATCATTAGGAAAAAACTAGCAGCAAGAAACCAAAGTCAAAAACTTTTAGATACAACTACCGAACCGGTAACAAGCAACCTAAAAATGACTTGGGAAGTTCCATTCAAACAAGGTTTGGACCAAGAAAAAGCTAAGAAGATTACCAGCAAAATAAGAGAAACGCTACCTAAAGTAAAAACACAGATTCAAGGACAGGAAGTCAGAGTAATGAGTGGCAGCAAAGACGACCTCCAGCAAGTCATGCAGCTGCTTAAATCACAAGACCTTGATTTCCCGATTAGCTTTACTAATTTTAGATAGTTATTAGTATTAAATTAGTTTAAGCATTGCAAGCATAACCATCGTATAATTATGCTATGTCGCTAAACCAACAGATAATTGACGAGGCTGAGAAAGTGCTAAACAACAACAGCCAGGGCAGCTTCACCATGCCAGCTGAGAATCTTTACCCACATCAATGGCTTTGGGATAGTTGCTTTATTTCAATTGGACTTAGACACCTTGATATAGAGCGAGCTCAACTTGAGCTTACATCATTACTTCGTGGGCAATGGAGCAACGGTATGCTACCTAATATGATCTTCGACGAAGCTTTGATTTATACTCAGGATCGTAATATTTGGCGCAGCCAGCTGTCTATCTTTGCTCCGGACGATACTAGTACAACTGGAATCACCCAGCCGCCAATGCTGGCAGAAGCTGTAGTTCAAATAGGTCAAAAGCTTAGCAAGCCCGAGCGACGGAGCTGGTATACAACCATGTTTCCAGCACTAGTGGCATACCATGAATGGCTATATAGCGAACGAGATCCTAAATACAGCGGATTAGTCCTGCAGATACACCCTTATGAGACTGGCTTGGACAGTACACCACCATGGTTGGATCAGTTGCATAGACATCACAAGCCATGGTGGGCGACTTTTATCAAGAAGACCGGTTTAGACAACTTTGTAGAATTAGTTAGACGGGATACGCGGCATGTGCCACCCGGACAGCGTATGGGCAACTTAGATGCTCTGCTGTATTACGATGTCATTCGGAAACTACGCAACAAACACTACGATATTAAGAAAATACTTAGAAAATCCAGCTTTGCCATCCAAGATTTGACGTTCAATAGCATATTCATAAGAGCTAACGAATGCTTAAGCGAAATAGCCGATACGATTGATCAGAATTTACCTGAACATCTAGCTGAATGTATGACTAAAAGCCGACTGGTATTGGAACAGCTGTGGGACGGCTACAGCAGCCAGTACTATTCTAGGAACTATTACACTAACAAACTGATTAGAGTACCTAGTATTGCTACTCTTATGCCGCTATATGCAGGCTGTATTTCACCCGAGAGAGCCGAGCAATTAGTTAAAATGCTGCACCAGAACAATATGTTCGATTCTCCGTTTCCGGTAGCTAGCGTACCGCTTAGCTCTAAGGATTTCAGCGCATTAAGGTACTGGCAGGGACCAACCTGGTTAAACACTAACTGGCTAATAGTAAAAGGCTTAGAAAGATATGGATATAAAGTAGAAGCTAAGATCATTAAGCAGAGCTCAATTGCTTTAGTGGAACAAAACGGGTTTTACGAATACTTCAGCCCGATAGATGGCACACCCGCAGGAGCTAAGAACTTTAGCTGGACTGCGGCTCTGGCGATTGATCTTCTGAAGCAGAAATAATTTCCGACATTATATTTTTAAATATTTTAATTTTTTCAGCAAATTCATTTGCTTCAGCGAAGATAGACTGAGCGCTTCGGCTGCCGACCCAGAATTCCCAGTATTCAAGTGCAACCCTGGGGTCGGGTTTTTCACCGCACCATTCTAGTATTTTAAATTGCTTTAGATCGTCTAACTTAAATGCTTCGTCGATAAACTGCTGTGATGCACTTAGTTCAATACCATGAACAGTATCCCTGGCTTCTTCCACGCTTAGGCCCTGCGTCTCTTGAAAAAACCTTACATTTAAGGTTCTGTTTTCCTCTAACACCAAGTGGGCTTCTACAACTAGATTAGGCGTTATCTCAGGACTGGTCATATAAGTATATTTATATACTATTAATAACTTTTAGCAACTATATTCTTAATATCAGCTTACTATTATTAATGCTAATAATGGCTACAAAAGTACGTTGCTATCTTCTTCTACGATTTCTGCTTCAGCTGTTGTTTTGTCGGCTAAAACCTGTACTTTGTTAAGCTGACGTTCAATTGTCCGGCTCTTGGTGCTGGCTGTATCAATGTTCTTAGTGGCTTGAACTAGCTTTTCTCGCGTCTTGTCCAGAAGATCACCAAACTTACCAAATTCACCTTTTATTCCTGTCAGCAGTTCCCATACTTGTCCGGTTTGTTCGGCAATTGCCAGCGTCCTAAAGCCAAGTTGGTAGCTGCTAAGTATGGCCGCAATTGTAGTTGGTCCGGCAATGGTTACCCGGTATTCGCTCTGAAGCATTTCAAATAGTCCCGGTTCGCGTAGAATCTCAGCAAACATGCCTTCAGTAGGCACGTATAAGACAGCAAAGTCGGTTGTTTTAGGCGGGGCGATATATTTGTTTTTAATTGACTTAGCCTCTATTTTAACTCTGGCTACCATAGCTTTTTGCGCGGCTGCAGCCAGAACTGCGTCGCCTTTTTCCTGGGCAACAACCAGGCGCTGGTAATCTTCCAATGGAAATTTAGAGTCAATCGGCAAATATATAAATCCATTAGCCGAGCTTTTGTCTGGCAGCTTAATAGCAAAATCGACAACTTCGCTTGATTTCGGGTTTACCCGAACCTGCTTTTCGTAGTGGTCCTTAATAAAGACTTGTTCTAGCAGGTTTTCCAGCTGGACTTCACCCCAGGTTCCTCTTGTTTTCACATTTGTTAGTACCCGTTTGAAGTCGCTGACGTCTGTAGCTAAGTTCTGCATTTCACCGAGGCCTTTATGGACCATTTCCAGTCTCTCGCTGACAACCTTAAAACTTTGGCTAAGCCGCTTTTCAAGCGTACTCTGTAGCTTCTCATCGACAGTGCTGCGCATTTTCTCTAGTTTCTCAGCATTGTCCTTCTGTAGAGATTCAAGCCTTGTTTCAACAGTCTTTCTAATAGACTCCAGTTTTTCATCATTCTTGTCACGCATTTGGTCCAATCGCTTTTCTAGCGAGTCTCTAGACTGAACAAGTCCAGCGTTTATTTCCTGGCGCAGTTCTTTATTGGCACTAGCAAATTCTTTACGGTTCTGGGCAAATTCGCCTCTCGCAACACCGTCCATTCCATCCGAGCTGCTTTTCTTAATAAAGATAAGATACACAAGAAGTAGGATGTTTATAAAACCAATTGCCAACATAACTCCATTCATATGTCTAATTATAGCTCTTATGGTCATATTGGTCGAATATATAGCGGTATATAAAAAAGGAACCCCGGCATATAACCAGGGTTCGCGGGAAGCCTCACACTTCCTTATCTAGCTTATGCCTAATAAAGTGCTAATGCAAGTGAGATAATAGAAAATAAAACTACCATTAAACAGTTTTTTAAAGTATAATCACCCCTGTCGCTGGGGATTGGCCAAGTGGTAAGGCAGCGGATTCTGGTTCCGCGATCGGGGGTTCGAATCCCTCATCCCCAGCCAAGTATTTCGTCAAAGGAGACATTTTGGCTCAAGATCATATTATTAGAGACGATGTAATTTCGTATCGGGAGATGTGCGACATTGAAAATGCTCAAACTCTTCAACGTGGTATGAATTTTAGATTAAATCCTAGTTATTCAGTGCTATTAATGTCTCAAAGGTCGAACGCCCCATATACAGACCGAATTCATGAAGATGGCGTCACTGTTGAGTATGAAGGTCATGATGTTTCTAGGAAGACGCACAATCACAATCCAAAGTTTGAAGATCAAGTTGATTATTTACCGTCGGGCAAGCGAACCCAAAATGGATTATTTATCAAAGCTGTCGAAAATTATAAAAACGGCAAAACCAGACCAGAATTGGTTAGAATATATGAAAAAGTATTGCCAGGCGTTTGGTCCTTAAAAGGTATCTTTAAACTCATTGATTACAAAGTTGTTTTTGATAATGGCAGGAATGTTTTCAGATTTATACTACGTTTGTCTGATGATCAAATAATTAATAAAGGGGCAAATTCACAAGATATCGAACATACAAGGGTTATCCCCAGTAAAGTCAAACTAGAAGTATGGAAAAGAGACAATGGTCAATGTGTTTTGTGTGGTACTACAGAAAATCTACACTTTGACCATGAATTGCCTTTTTCAATAGGTGGCACAAGTCTGACAGCCAATAACATTAGACTTCTTTGCATGAAACATAATCTTCAAAAATCAGCAAAAATTGAATAAATACGGGCCTTGTCGCTCAGTCTGGTATTTAGTGGCTAAAGATTTTCTAAAGGTATTCCCGTTTTATCAGAAACTTTTCTTGCCCATACTAGCAGTTTCTCGAACTGATTATCACGAGCTGTTATTCAGTTTCATACTTATCTATTCTAGAAATAAAACCGTCAATTGTATTTATCAGCCGATCATACTTAGATTCCATCACATTAAAACGCTCGTCAACTTGTTTCATAAAAGTATGCAAAATATCTGTCAGATCATTAAAAGACTCATCGATTTTGTTGTTCAGATCAGTGATATCTTTTTTTGTTACTACTTCGCTCATCACCCTATTATATCACCAACTTCATCTGCGACCGGGTTAGAATCCTTCATCTACAACCTTATATATAAAGTTTTTTTAATTAAAATATTAGAAAAAAAGATAGTATTAAACTTGAGTAAAATTGTTATCAATCAATGTTTCTTCCGTGTGTATGTCCGAGCCTATACTCGCCAATCAGCGATCCAACTACCATACTTCTCATAGTTGCCTGTGCTATAAGTAACTCTGCTTTTGTCATACCTGGGCGAAACAGAGTTGATATTTGACTTGCTGTCGAACGAGCTTCCTCAATCCGCCAGAGCTCATTTTCTTCACTTGTGCCGAACACAGTAAATTCAGGTACTACAAGCGGAGTTTCCGCGCTACTTTCTGTTACTTCCGGCACAAACTCAAATCTAGCCATATTTTAGTAATTCTAACTATGCATAAAATATTTGCAAGAATAAGAATTTAGAATTTAGTAGTAGCATGCCTAACAATCACCGGAAATGACTTCCAGGTGTTATATAGGAGTATAATTTAGACATAATTAAATTACGGGGGACAGCAATATGGCTAAATTCGAAATTTACAAGTGTAATAACGGATATCGCTGCAGACCAAATGCCTCCGCATGCGATACTAATATTTAAATGAATTTACAATCTACCATCAGTAAATCTATCGGTGAAGACGTTCAGCAGCAAATTGCTAATAAAACTAATACAAGTCCTGATAAGGTAAATAGCATTATTACGTCTAGTCTTCCTATTCTTCTTGGTACGCTTGGAAAAAATGCATCTAGAGATAAAGGTGCGGCAGAATTGTCGCAAACTCTAGACGAAAAACATGACGGATCTCTGCTATCTAATATTGGAGATTTGTTTACTAAAAGCGGCGATACGAACTCAGAGGGCGATAAGATCCTTGGACATATATTTGATTCCAAATCAGATGCCACAGAAAAAATTGCAAAAAAGAACGGAGTTGATATTTCTACTGTAATAAAGGTGTTAAGCTTCATTGCCCCAATAGTCCTAGCTCAGCTCGGCAAGAAGAAGATTGAATCAAAATTGGACAAAGGCGGTCTAACAGATTTATTAAAACAGCAAAAAACAGCTAATGGCAATCCATTAATGGACATCGCGACTAAATTCTTTGATAAAGATGGCGACGGTCAAGTTGTAGATGACCTATTTAATATGTTTAGTAAAGGAGCAAAGTAATGGCAAGTACAGATAAGAACACAGAAAAAAGTCAGCCGGCAAAAACTGTCGATGACTCGGCGAAAATAGCCAAAGAACGACAGAAAAATGCCGAAGGCGGTTTTTTCCTTAGATCAGCGGTCTGGCTATTGTCTAGATTCCCACTTACAAAAAATAGATATCAGAATTGGACTTCCGGTAGAAGAATATTAGTCGGCTGGATATTATGGTTAATTTGTCTACCGATTATTCCGATCGCAGCCATAATCTTGTGGTGGCTTAAGGATCCTGAAGGATTTAAGAAAAGTCCGTGGGCTAAGGCATTAGTTGCGCTGGCTGTTGTATGGGCCGGAGCATTCGGTATAGTTGCGACCTCACCAGCCCAGCTGGATCAGAACGGCAAATACTCGCCAGTCCAGACTCAAGCTGACGGAGAAAAAGGATCAGTCACTGACAAGCCAGCCTCAGCAGCGTCCGAATCTGCAAAGGAAAAGATAAAAAACCAATCTGAAAGCAAGCAGTCCAATGGCCGAAGCTTTGACAACTGTACAGAAGCATTTGATGCCGGCGTATTCAATATAAAAAGATCTGATTCATCATACGATAATAAACTCGACCGTGATAACGATGGTATTGCCTGCGAACGTTAAATACATAAAATTCAAAATATTTAGTTAAACGAATTTTAATATATACAAATGTATATTTGTTCTTACATATTGATTGTAATTCAAAGCTGTATTGCTTATCATTAAGCTATCTTGTAATAAAGTAAGTGCTGTAAAGCTATATGATAAAAACTAAACTGAATCGATTTTTGAAGTACGAAAAGACTTTAGCATTTATTTTAATAATTGGTATTAGTGCAGTTGGCACTTTTTTGTTAGTTAATACTAGAGCTGCAACACCCACAGCAGCTTTTGAGACTGAACTTGGCAGTATAATTTCTCCTGCGAAAATATTAGATAACATTCCTAGTGCATCAAATAGTAAGGGTGTACTTTTTGCCAATAATTCCGTTGCCAATCCAGTAAGTTCAGACAATCCTTGCGTCGGTAATTCTGCTCCTTCTGCTGGTTGGAAACATATCGTGGTTCTAATGTTTGAAAACAAAACTTACAACTCCGTTATCGGGTCGGCAAGCGCACCTTACATATCTAGTCTTGCCAATAAATGTGGAAGCTATACAGCTTGGAAAGACGCCAACTTAAAAGTAAATGGAACAGTGGATGGTAGTTATAGTTCAAAACCTAATTACGCAACCTTAACTAGCGGTGTACCACCAAGTGTACACGGTATGATAGATAATACTTTTACTACAACAAGTAGTGTAGATAATATTTTCAATCGTCTTAAAAATATAGGTAAATCGGCAAAAGTATATCAGAATGGCGTCGCTAACAGTTGTAACAAATCCAATTTCAGCGGGTCATACCATGATCCCCTTCGTTACTACACTAATTTAGGAGGCCAATCAGCGGATACAACTACTTATTGCAACAAGAATGATATCCCACTCAGTAACTTCATGACAGATGTTAATAATGGCAATTTGCCAGCTTATTCAATGATTATTCCAACTAACAATGAGAACATGCATGACAATTCGATATCAAGTGGTGACTCATGGGCTCAAGCATTCCTAGTCCCGCTTCTTGATAGTGCTCAGTATAAATCAGGCGATACAGCAGTTTTCTTCTTATGGGATGAAGATACACCGATACCAAATGTACTGATAGCTCCATCTATCGACAGCGGTTCAAAGCCTGCTATTCCTGGGGCTGGCAGTAACCCGATTGGGCATTATAGTGCGCTAAGAACCTGGCAAGAAATGTTGGGTGTATCACCGTTTCTTGGTGACAGTGGTCAGGCCCCTAGTTTGCTTAGTTATTTTAATGGGAGTTTATAGCAATGGTTTTGCATTCAACTCGTTTGCGGTCTAGAAGAATTGTATTACTAATATTGTTTATAGTTTTTTTGGTGCTACTAGTCCTGACATTCAAAGCAACTAGAAAAGATAAAGTTCCAATAAATTCAAATGCTCCTATTTCTAATTCACAAGTTACTGTTCCAGCCTATGATCAGCGAATTAACGACCCTAATAAAAGCTTCGACATAGTCGTAGAACATGAAAAGATTGTTAAAGGACCTAGTAAGATCATTGTCAACAAAGGAGATACTGTGAGGGTGAATTTAACTGCTATCGGTGAAGAAGCAAAAGTGCATCTTGAGGTATACGACATAATTACGGAGCATGACCCATCGGATAATGTACCCGGGGGGTTTAGCTTTGTAGCCGACAAACAAGGAACTTTTGATTTCTATGCATTAGGAGAAGCCTCTGCCGATGGTACGCCTAATAATTCAAAAAAACTCTTAGGTTCAATAATAGTAAAATAAATAGTTTCAATAATTACAGTTAAGCTTACTAATAATACCGTATACTAGAATAATGAAAGATATATTTACAAACGTAGAAACAAGATATGTGTTAGGTCTATTAGTTTCATTAATCTGTGGAATTCTGATCGGGGCTGAACGAGAGTTAAAGAAGAAACCGGCTGGAGTAAGCACTCAGACACTAGTAATTGGTGGTTCTATGACTTTCGCTTTTCTATCTCAGATATTAGGGGCTGGTGATCCTGCCAGGATAGCTGCTCAAATAGTTTCTGGTGTTGGTTTCTTAGGGGCTGGTATAATTTTACGATCTGAAAATGGCAGTAAGGTAACAAACGTAACCACAGCCGCAAGTATTTGGTTTTCAGCTTCTATTGGTATGGCTATAGGGTTTAAATATTACGTAATTGCCTTATCAGCAGCGTTATTTGCCATCATTATTTCTCGTATTCCAAAAATAGATAAGTTTTTAGAAGAATAATCTTATAATTCTTCGTTTTCTATAACTCTAAACCGAGACCTGTAAAGTTTGGTAGATCAGTCTGCCATTTGCTAATTACATCAACATGGTCGGTACTACCGTCGAATATCTTGACTTCAGTTTTTCCAGATTTAGTTTCATTATGCAGAACTTGGTAAATATCTATTTTACCGTCATTGTTACAGTCCCCGAGCATATAATAAGCATCTAAGTTACTATGCTGGTTTTCGGCCAACATATAGCTTGAGAGTACAGTTGTAAAGTTATCTTTGCCGCTAAGTATTTTAACTTCCAGATGTTCAGACTTGGTTTTATACTGCCATATCTGATACAAATCCAGACTATTGTCGCCATTCTGATCTGCTAGACCGTACCAGACATCTTCCTTGGTATGCGACTCCTCCATACTTGTCCATTTACCTAAGTAGGTAGAATAATTGGACTTGCCGTCCAGAACCGATACTTCAACCTTATTACTTCCAGTCGAACTGTAACTGATTCCGTACATGTCTAGTAGTCCGTCGGCATCATAGTCGGCCAATGTGTAGTTTGTCTCGACATTAGGCTGCAACGTCTCTGGTGTAACAAAAGTCTCATCTGTTGGCGATTCAGTTTCAATTTTCCGGCTGTTTAGCTCTACTTTTCCGCTCTTTGTATCCTTGTACTTAATAGCGAATGTTTTTATTTCATTGTTTTTAGGCTGTTTGCCAACGAAGTATTTTGTATTGTCCGTAGGTTTACTTGTTAAATCACTTTTATTAGCATTCGGCGTATTATTTTCCGTTCCCTTGCCGACTTCACTTGGTACTTGAATGACTGGCACAGCTTCGGCAGACTTTGATACTGGTATTAAGCTTTTAGCTGCTGTCGACTGGTCGAGAAGGGTTTGGATTACCGGCTGGGGCATGACAGGTATTGTTACTATTGGCGTAATTTCTAACGGTGCAACATGGATATAATGGTCTGCTTTTACCCGTGACTGCTGGCTGTATTCACCTTTTCCAGCTTTGTTATACTGTTCGACATTGACGCTACCGTCCGGATTAACCGACGTAACGAATGCTACATGACCATACCTACCTGCTTCCCAAACAGCAATATCATTAGCTCTAGGACGATTGTCGACTGCGTACCCGGCTTTTTTAGCTGATATGTCCCAGTTCTTAGCGTCTCCCCAGTTTACGAGCGGGATATTAAACTTACTTGATATTTTCCAAGCTACAAACGAGGTACAATTGCGGACGTCATACCGCCACGGATCGCTAGAATGAAAGGAAGCTCCACCTTTATATGAATAGTGTACCGAACAGGTTTTAGCTGCTGCCATTTCCGGCTGACATTTTGAATAGCCCCAGTCATACGAATAAATGTTGACCTCTTGCGCATCTGCCCAAGGATAACCGCCAGTTTCGGCGGCATACGCAACACCGCCAAACGACAAAGAATAAACTAAGATTGATAATGATAAAATGCCCGAACAAACAATACCCACCAGCCCTTTTGATTTACTCATAGTCCCTCGGCTGTTAATTTCTTAAATATACCTAAGAAAAAAGATAAGTCAATACTGTGCAATATATTAAAACTATATGCAAATTTCTTATGCTTGCACTTCATTAGTAAATTGATTGCAATTTAAGCTATAGATGTGGTTGAATAGTACTAATGCTTAAAAATAAAAAAATACAAATATCCGATCTAAGAATTAAAACCAGGAAAGTTGCATCACTGCACTATCTGTATGCGCTCTGTTTGGCTGTCCAACTGATAGCATTTGATGCTGGAAAACTTATTACTCCGGAAGTTACCTTAAAAAGATGGATTTCCATTTCACTATTATTAGTTGTCACGACTATCGTCTGGTATATTTCCAAAGACTCGCTAGGTCAACCGAGTACAATTAAAAAGCTTTTGCTGACTTTAATAATTGCCGATACAGCCATGGCTTCTTTTTTGATTTACCTTACAAGAGGATTTGCCAGTAAGGCAGTCGCCCTATATTTTATCCCGATCATTATTTCAGCTGTACTAGCAAGACGAAGCGCTCTAATGTCCAGCGCACTGCTCTGCGTAGCTGCATATGTCTCGACTTGTGTAGCTTATTTCGTATTCAACTTTAATGAAGGCTACAAACTGGAACTATACGGTGAAATTGGATTTTACAGCGCCATGCTAATAGTCGGCTCGATGTTGATTTGGGTATTCGTAAGACCTAGCCGACAGACTTCTAAGTAGCGTATATCAATGATTTAATCCTGCAATTTTCGATGAAAGAATCTTTGGATTGGATTTTCTGAGAATAATTCATCTAAACTTTCTAGATATTCCGTGTTTATTCGTCCGCCCTGTGGAATTAAAACTATTTGACGAGCCATGTTTTCTCCTTTATTAGTGTGCTTTAACATAGTAGTAAGCATAGCCACTTTCTAGCAGTAAGTAATCTTACAGCAAGTCAGGTTAACAGTTGTTAGTGTTTAAATTATGAATACAACAGATACACTACTCACCGTTACCGTCATATTACTCGCTATTGTCCAGTTAGCTGTATTGCTGGTTAGCATTAAGCTGCTGCTGACAATAAAGAGGGCCACTGACCGATTTCATAAGATGGTTGGCAATTTGGACAAGTCGGTTTCATTTGCCAAGGACCATCTCAGCAAGCAGTGGCCAGTTATTTCGCTCCTTAGTTGGGGAATACGTAAAGTAAAACATGGAGGTACATCATGACAAGTCAAAAATCTACAGCCGAAGCGTTCTTCCTAGGATTATTCGGGGGAGCAATCGCAGGTCTGCTTTTTAGTCCGCGTAGTGGGGTTGAGAACCGAGAGCAGATTAAAATCAAAGCCAACCTTGCAAAGGCTAAATTGGAAGCTCAAAAAAGCCGGGCGAAAGATGCAATGGAAACAGCAAACCTCAAAGCTAAAGTTTTAAAAGACGAATTAAAGAGTAGTGGTAAAGAAGTAGCTGAGACTGTTAAGCACCGAGCTGATTCTGCTAAAAAAGCAATTAGTGAAAATACCGAGCAGACTAGCTCTGTTTAGAAATATTTAATCATACTTAACTTGTTTATTTATATCTATGCTCATGCTAATATGCATGCGTGGTAGAAATTAACCAAGAAGAATTTGAAAACATTGTCAGCCAAGCAATTGACGCTATACCAGACAAATATTATTCACGTATCAGCAATGTTGCTTTTGTGACTGAAAACGAACCAACTGAAAGCCAAAGGCAGAAACTCAAACTAGCTTGTAATCAGACCTTGTACGGTCTGTATGAAGGTATCCCGCTTACTAAAAGAGGCAGCGGATATAATCTTGTACTGCCTGATAAAATTACTATTTTTAAGCATCCAATTCAGTTTAATAGCCAGAATCTAGCAGAACTCAAAGCTAATGTCCACCGAACGGTTTGGCACGAAGTTGCACATTATTTCGGTCTGGCCCACGAGCAGATTCACAAATTAGGCGGTTAAGCATGCTCAGTCGTAGCGACTACCTTTAACCCGGAAATGCTTGAATATTAGACCGTCAAACAACAGATGGCTGAAATAACCGGATACTGCAGCTCCGTAAACGAGCAGAGCTGTCGGTAGAATTGTAGATTTGTTGGCATATGGTACAAGAACAATCGGCAGAGGAATTAGCAGCATGGCTATTTTTGAATGCGTCCAACCACGGTGTTTGCCTAGAATCGGCGTCATACCAAGCAATCCTAAATAGGCAGCAGCTTCTATCCGGCCATTGGTAATAAGCAGAACATCAGCTACGAATGCAATCGAAAAGAATATATCCTGGCCTTTGCTGTTAGTATCGACATCCGGCCACAGCCCAAACAATATTGAGACTACAATTAATGCCGATACAAATTGCCAGTTGCTTAGTATTCCGTCAGTTTTAACTAGTAAATCACCGGGCATGAAATTCAGAGCGGCAATATATGCCGAACCAAGCAGCACTCCACCGGTAATATGACCCTTGTAGTTAGCCATTCCTTCTACCGTATAAAATAAAGAATAGAACTACAAATCCTATGATTCGTCTGAATAACGAGTCGCCTTTTGTAATTTCAAGCCAGGCCCACGTAAAAATTAGTCCGAAGCTTAAGACTGATAAAAATGTCGAAACAGAACCGCTAAAAAGCTTGTTAAGAAGCATGGTTATTAACCACAAATAAAGAAGCAGGCTGGGTTTTTGAATAACAACAACCTTCCCCTGCTTATCTTTGAAAATCCTGTCAGTTAATGTTGGCTGACCATTAGTAGCCATTATGAGGACTTAGAAAGAACCTAGTGTCTGATTAGCATCAGGCGTACTTGAACTGCTATCAGTCTCAGCGCTATCAGCTGGTGCTGCAGGAGTTGAAGATTCTGCAGGATCTGCAGCTGGCAGGTCTGCCGGAGCTGAGCTGTCAATTGGTGCAGAAACCGAAATAGACGGATCGCTGCTGCCAGCTTCAGGGTTTTCGGCTGGGGTAGTTTCATTTGGTGTCGGATTAACCTGTGGTCCAGGTGCCGGCACGTCTACAGGCGGTTCAACCGGTGCTGCAGGATCTACAGGCATTGTTGGATCTGTAGGTGCTGGTGAGACAGCCGGGTCATTAGTAGTTCCGTCGTTAGATGGAGCTGGGTTTGTATTGTCGTTAGTTATTGGGTCCATGTTGTTCCTCCTGGCTCTAGTGTAACTAAGATTAAACCATTATCCAAATTAGTTGCCTGTAAACTATCTTGTCCTTGTAAGCCAATAAGCTATTGCCTAATCTGCCATAATATAAAGTATGAAAACCAGACCGTTAGTATTTTTAGATATCGAAACCACAGGGCTTAGCGCTATGAATTCGAGGGTGCTTGAAATCGGCGCAATCCGGGTCGAAGATGGCGAAGTAACTAGAACCTATAAGGAGTTACTATCCCCGGAAATGCCAGTTCCTTGGTATATAACAAAGCTTACTGGCATAACCAATGAAATGGTTTGGGATTCGCCTTCGTTTACTGCTATTGCCCACGAACTTGAACTGCTGCTAAGCGACGCAATATTTATAGCGCATAACGTAAGCTTCGATTACAGCTTTATAAAGATGGAATTTGAAAAGCTCAATCGGAATTTCAATATGGACCGATTATGTACTGTCAAATTGTCGCGTTCGCTATATCCAAAACAAATAAAACACAGCTTAGATGCTATTATCAAAGCTCACGATATTAAGGTCGCATCTCGTCACCGAGCTCTAGATGACGCTAAAGTATTATATGACTTCTTCAATATCGCTTTTGCCGAACATGGGCTCAAGGCATTTGCCGCCATGAACAGGAACCTGACAAAAGCACGCCTTGCTGCCAGTTAAACAAGTTGGCCGGTAAAGTTTAATCGATCAATGTAACTTATATGCAGCTTATCTATTTCCATAGTATTTTCAATTACTTTCTGAATCCGATTTGATTCTGCCCGGAGCCAAATATCTAATTCTATAACTCTAGGGTCAACTAAAAGCGCTTGGCTATTTAATCCGATTATGTTGATCGAATCTAGCCGTCTGACTCTAGACAGTGCGACATATCCCATTCCTAGCGTAAACGATTTGCTTAAATCTATTTGAGCGGCATCCAGCGTCATACCCTGGCTTTTGTGCACAGTTATCGCCCAGGCTAGTCGCATAGGCAGCTGGGCTATTTCAGCAATTACCTTTTCGCCGTCTTCTATCCGCCAGTTGCCCATGGCGGCAGTTATTTTTTTACCGTCAAGAGTTTCAACTACCGGCATACCCTCCTTATCAAAAGCAATGACCTTACCGAGCGTTCCGTTTACATAGCCTTTCTGGTAGTTGTTCTGAACAAACATTACCATTGCACCGACTTTTAAAACCAGTTCCTGTGGTGCCAAACAGTTTTTCATTAATATGGCCGCTGCCGGTTTATCTCCCTTGGAAGTCATTTTGTATGACTTGGGTTTGGTTGTCAGTTTCATTAGTTCCAGGTTGTTAATCATGTCGACATCAGCATTATGAGTATAAAGCTTGGTTACGACGTCTGTACTCATAGGTTTTATGTTTTTACGTTTATTTAATAGTTCTACCGACAATTCTGAAACTTCTCCGCTACGCATCTCATTCAACAAATTTGTTAGTTCATCGTCGTCATGCCGGTACTGCTCGGTAAGATAGCAGATATGGATATCCATTTTCTGCCAAGCATTAGATTCATTGATAAAGTCAGCTTTTACCCCTCTAGAAACCGGGGGTAGCTGGAAAAGATCTCCGCACAAGACTACTTGGATACCGCCGAAAGGCTCGTCTTTGCCGTTCATTTTCCTCAATACTTCGTCAACCATATCCAATCTAAAATGATGCAGCATTGATATTTCGTCGATAATTAAAACTTTGGCTTCTGCTATCGCTAACCGCTGTTCCTTATTGTTGAATATTTTCTTTAGATCGTTTGGTGTAATATAATCCTTAATTCCAATTCTTGCCCAAGAGTGAATAGTTTTACCGTTCATATGAGTAGCTGCAATGCCGGTCGACGCCGTAACTGCGACATTGATATTATGTGATTTAAGATACTTGATATATTTGTTTAAAACGTATGTTTTGCCACTGCCGGCAGCACCAGTTAGAAAAACGTTTTTACCAAGTTTAAGAATATCGAGTGCGTGTTTTTGAGTCATCGGACTTATTATTCTAATCTATTTTCCATTTAATGTCGTCTTAGTAGTTACGTTTATATAGTTTATCCTTATATTGTATACTTGAGGCATGATAGACGAATCTAATAGGTTCAAACCAGATATTCACGAACAAAAAGCACCACCCAGCTACAGATTAGCAATGGAATTGCGGGCCAAAGCTAAAGAACTAGGTTTAATAGCCAAGCATAAATATGACATATCACTTGGTAAGGAACCGAACGAAGTAGGTGGTGCGGGTTATACAGGATTTGTCGATAGTATGACGCCAATAGATGTAGATTTAGGTGAAATTGATAAAATAAAACCATTCGATCTTGCCGATTTTGATGATGGTGTTATATCACTACATTTTGAAACTTTTGGAGATGGTTCACGATTTGCATTTCCAGGAGACGAAGGATTTTTTAAACCACAATATAGCTTGATTATCTCACCGGAACACCCGCCTTTTATAGGAAACGTTGCTGCACATGGAAAAGGAGATGATAGTGCGATTGCTGTTCATGAATATCTTACTGCAGTGAACAAGGGTGAAGTTAAGCCGCCTCTTATCTTAAATGAAGATCAATGCCAATCTGTAATAGATAATGTAATACCAAAGTTAACACCGGAATACATAGAAGTAGCATAAATGGATTATACTAATCTACTCTTAACCAATTCTTTGATAGTTCTGTGTTATATGTCTATCTGGTTCGTTACTTCAGTCATTAAAAAGCGTAATGATATTGCCGACATAGCTTGGGGCTTAGGCTTTATCGTAGTTGCCTGGTCGTCACTACTTCAGAATACTAGTAAGTCTAACCTGTCATATCTTAGCGTAGCTCTAACTACCATCTGGGGCCTCAGGCTAGCTATCCATATTCATTCTCGTAACCGTAATAAAACTGAAGACTTTAGATACGCACAGTGGCGTAAAGATTGGGGCAAGTTCTTTTATCTAAGAAGTTATTTGCAAGTATTTATTTTTCAAGGATTGCTTCTACTACTGGTTTCTCTGCCTGTCGCCTTTACAGCCGGTCTGCCTAACAAAGTATCTATATCGGCTTGGGCTGCAGCTGGCTTAGTCACCTGGGCTTTTGGATTTTACTTTGAATCAGTCGGCGACTACCAGTTAAGTAAATTTATTAGCAATAAAGCTAACAAGGGCAAGCTCATGACATCCGGACTTTGGCAGTATACTCGGCATCCCAACTATTTCGGAGAAGTTATCCAATGGTGGGGACTTTGGCTGATCTTAACAGCCACCGATTTAAACTCTGGTATAAAATTCTGGGGTCTAATCGGCCCAGTTACGATCACTGTTTTAATATTGTTTGTTTCCGGTATTCCACTGCTCGAAAAGAAGTATGCCGATAATCCGGAGTATAAGAAATACGCTAAGAAAACTAATAAGTTTTTCCCTTGGAATCCGAAGTCTAGCTAATAACAAACGCTTGTGTTAAAATATAGTAAATAACTGCCAATTTATGGCAATTTTTTAATTTTATATATTATGCAAGATCCAGCCCACATTCGTAACGTAGCAATTATTGCCCATGTCGACCATGGCAAAACCACTCTTGTAGATGGTTTATTAAAACAGTCTAATACTTTTCGTGATAACCAAGCCGAGATGAGCCAAGATCTGATTATGGACAGCAACGATCAAGAGAGAGAACGCGGCATTACAATTACCGCCAAGATTACTGCAGTCAACCACGATGGCTACCATATTAATATTATCGATACTCCCGGTCACGCTGACTTTGGAGGCGAGGTCGAACGGACACTAAACATGGCCGACGGTTGCCTACTGATCGTGGATGCCCAAGAAGGCCCGATGCCGCAAACTAAGTTTGTCCTAACCAAAGCGCTTGCCTTAAACCTGAAGCCAATAGTCGTAATAAATAAGATCGACAAGCCTGGCTCACGAATTTCAGAAGTTGAAGACGAATTAGCTGATCTATTTCTAGAACTAGCTGTACATGAAGACCAGCTCCATTATCCTGTATATTATGCTATCGGGCGTGAAGGTAAAGCATGGGATAAAGTTCCGGCAGATCCTACTGATGATGCAAATTTAGATGTAATTTTTAACAGCTTGATTAACGACGTACCTCAACCGGTTGTGGAAACTGACAAGCCGTTTCAAATGCTAGTTTCTTCTATTACTTGGGATAGTTTCCAAGGTAAATATGCTGTCGGCCGGATTAACCGGGGTAAAATTTCAGTTGGTGACCCGATTACAGTTTGCAAAAAAGACGGCCAAGTCGTAAAGGCTAAAGCTGATAAACTATATTCACACCAGGGACTAGCCAAATTAGAAATCCAGAACGCAGTTGCTGGAGATATAATCAGCATTACTGGACTTGGAGATGTACAGATCGGTGAGACCGTAGCTGACAGCAACAACCCGGAAGCACTGCCGATTCTTGAAGTCGAAGATCCAACCTTGAAGATATACCTTGGCCCTAATACTTCCCCATTTAAAGGCCGTGAGGCACAATTTAGTACCAGCCGGCAAATTGGAGAAAGACTAAATAAAGAGTTAGAAACCAATATTGGTCTACAAATTGAACCTGAAGGCATTGGCTTCTTGGTTTCCGGTCGAGGCGAGCTCCATTTAAGCGTACTAATCGAAACAATGCGCCGAGAAGGCTATGAATTTGAAGTCGGCCGGCCACAAGTGGTTACTCACGAGGAAGACGGCAAAACAATGGAACCTCTAGAAGAAGTAATAATTGAAGTTACTCAGGATTACGTAGGCAGCGTCCAAGCTGAACTTGGCATCCGAAGGGCCAATCTTAAAGACCAGTTCACAACTAACAAAGGCGTAACCAAGCTTATCTATGAAATGCCGACCAGGACACTGCTTGGGCTCCGCAATACGCTAGTTACTTCAACTAAGGGTACGGCTATAATCAACAGCCTGGTGATCGGTTTCCAGGAATTAGGCCAAGCGCTAAACCAGAACCGGAATGGTGTATTGATAGCCTTTCAGACAGGCAATACTACCGCCTATGCCCTGCAAAACGTAGAAGAACGCGGTACATGTTTTGTCGGTCCCGGCACTGAAGTATATGCCGGACAAATAATCGGACTAAATACTAGAAGTGACGATATGGAAATAAATGTAGCCAAGGAAAAGCATCTGACTAATATGCGAAGTAGTAGTAGTGACGGAGTAGTCCAGTTAACTCCGCCGACAATATTCAGCCTCGAACAGTGCCTAGATTTTCTTGAAAACGACGAGCTGCTTGAAGTCACTCCAAAAAGCTTGCGCCTGCGTAAAAAAGAATTAGATCCCAACAAGCGTAAACGCTTGAACAAATCTTAGTTAGATAACTAACTGAAAAAGGGAAAATCTATTGTTATTGTTTGTTTTAGCTAATAGATAGCTATTAGCAATAATAAAGGAGGGTTATATGGGTAAAATGCTGGATGATATGAAGGACAAAGCCAAAGACAAGATGAATCAAGTCGAAAACAAGGCCCATGAGATGAAGGGTAAGACTGAACAGAAACATAAAGATACGCAGGAGCAGAATAATGACCAAGATACGTATTACGACCAGTTGTAATTACAATTGAAAGTTTCATGTGTAGTCATTAGCCCGAGAAATCGGGCTTTTGGCTTAATTAAGACTAGTTTGGGTTACAATATATTAGATAAGAAAAGTTTAGGAGCTTAATGTTATTCTTTGCCCATCACAATATTATCCACAGCTTACAGTCATCTGCTGTCTATATTGTCGGAACTGCCCTAGTAGTTTCAACAGTTATAGCCGCCTTAATTAAAAGGTATAGCAAATAAATGACAATTGATTTAACTGCCGATAACAAGAAAGTTACATCTACCGCAGTTGCAGAGATGAAAGGACCATCATTAAATTCCGGTAAAGCTGTTTTTACAGAATACGATGTCGACGGCTGGAAATACGTTCATATCAAGCTTGAAATTTCCGGCGATCCAAAAGTCTTTACTGCCGGCAAGCACGCCGTACATATTCATGAAAAAGCAGCTTGTGACTGCGACGGTTTTAAATGTGCAGGCGGGCATTTTGATCCAGGTCCAAACGGCAATACAGACCCTGACGCCAACCATGGCTACCATGCCGGCGACTTGCCAAGCATTACGGTCGACAATGATGGTAATGGCGTATTGGAAACCCTTACGACAAGAGTCACTTTATCTGACGGACCAGTTTCTATATTAAGCAAGGTATCAGCGCCCGACGGTACTTCTTTAATGATACATGCCAATATTGATCCGTATAGCCCTGGCGAATCAGGTTCGGGCCACAGCGGCGGACCGAGACTTGCCTGCGGTACGATCGAAAAAAGCTGAAAGTTCTTTTAGCTTAAGAATTAAAGCCCATCTGCTACAATATTTTTAAGCATGGAAACAGAAACAGCTATTAACTTTGACGGGGTTACTAAGAAGTATTCTAATGGAAAAGGTATATTTAATGTCAGCTTCAGCGTCAATAAAGGCGAAATATTCGGTTTTCTAGGACCTAACGGTGCCGGAAAGACTACAGCTATCAGAACTATCATGGACTTTATGCGTCCGGATAAAGGCTCAATTAGTATTTTAGGACTTGATTCGACTAAAGATTCAGTCAAGGCCAAACAACTGATCGGCTATGTTCCATCGGACCGGCAGATGTACCAGAAACTTTCCGGCCGAGAGCATCTCAATTTCTATACTGCCAATCGTGAGAATAATAGCAGCAAGTACGCCAAAATTTTAAAATTAGATCTAAATACGCCGGTGAAGCACTTATCTTCCGGCAACAAGCAGAAGCTGGCAGTTTTACTGGCATTAGTCGGTAATCCCAAGCTTTTAGTCATGGATGAACCGACTGCCGGACTGGATCCATTCCTACAGCAAACAATCTATGATCTGCTAAGACATTACAAAAATAATGGTGGAACAGTATTTTTAAGTTCTCATAACCTGCCTGAAGTTGAAAAGATTTGTGACCGAGTTGGAGTTATCAAAGAAGGTCGAATAGTAGCTGATAAAACCATGGCCGATATTAGGAGCATGAGCATTCATATTGTCAGCGTCATTACCGACCAACCACTTAATTTAAAAACTATTGCCAGTAAAGATGTCGAAATTGTGTCTCAGAACGATAATCACGCCGTTTTGAAAGTTAAAGGCAGTTTAAATAAGCTTTTACATTTACTGGCTAAACAGAATGTCCATGACCTAGAAATTAATCATGCCAACCTGGAAGATATATTTTTGGAGTATTACACATGATATTCGATATTATCAAAAAAGATATCAAGGAAAAGAAACTGTCTCTAATAATATACTGTCTGACAGGTATTTTTCTAGTCTGGCTTTACATTTCGATTTATCCATCGATGGCTAAACAAGCGGCTGATTTTGAAAAGCTAATTGCTGCTTTTCCTAAAGACTTCTTAAAAGCATTTGGCTTCCAAGGTTCATATCTAGAAAATGCCGAGAGCTTGCTGTCGACAGAATTATTCGGCTTGATCTGGCCGATAATGACCGTCATTTTACTGTTATCACGCGTAGCAGGAGGAATAGCCGGAGAAATTGAAAGTGGCACAATCGGTACTTTATTATCCCAGCCAATTTCTAGAACTAAGATTTTCTTGGCTAAATATTTGTCTGCCGTAACTACATTAGTTGTTTTCGTTTCCACGACAGTACTTATTAACATTCCGCTACTAGCTGCATATAAGTTGGAATTTTCAGTTAAATACGAATTATTGTTCGCTTTAGTTTGCTTGCTATTTGGTTTAGCTATCATTGGAGCGGGGATTGCAGTTTCGGCCATGTCCAATGAAAAAAGCAAAGTCTATGGAATTGTCGGTGGATTAATTGTTTTAATGTTTATTGTTAACATAATATCAGGCTTAAAATCAGATTTTGATTTCTTAAAATACACATCGATATTTTACTACTTCAGTAGCTATCATATTATTGTCAGGCATGAAATAAATATGGTAGCTGTTGCAATATTCTCAAGTATAGCTTTTGCTGGAATGTTATTTGGATTAACAATGTTTAATAAACGAGATATCCAAGCTTGAAAAAACTAACCGAACTCAGCTTATCTGCAAAACTTTCCAGGGCTGTCGGCTTAATCGCAACTATTATTATTTTATTTGTCTATATTAAAGCGCCAAGCTGGCCAACACCTGACAAACTGCTGGTCCTATTCACAGCAGTTGCTATGATATTCGGCCAAGCCAAGCAGCTGTTAAAGCGATTTTTACCATTTGTTATCTTAATACTAGTATACGAATCGTTTCGAGGCTTGGTACCTGGATTAAACGGCCGGGTTAATTACCTCTGGATGCCGGCGGCTGACAAGTTTATTTTCGGCACTCTTCCAACTGCGTGGTTACAGAAGTACCTTTGGAACGGACATACCCAGTGGTACGACTTTGTTATGTACTTTTTCTATACCATGCATTTTATTCTACCTCTCGGGTTAGGACTGGTAGTTTGGAAGAAAAGAGATCATTTCTACTGGCAGTATATGTTCACCTACGTAGCATTGTCTTTTTCAGGTTTCCTGACATATCTAGCATTTCCAGCAGCACCGCCATGGATGGCGAGTGACAAAGGATTAATTGAGCCGATTACCCGTGTATCCAGCTATGTATGGCATGCCGTTGGTATTCATGACTTCCCGTCGGTCTACAATAAGATATCTCCTAATCCAGTTGCTGCTGTGCCGTCTCTGCATGCCGCATATGCAACTCTATTTGTAATTATTACTTACCGCTTGTTCGGTAAGAAATGGGCCTTAGCGGCAACTATTTACCCGCTAATGATTTATATCGGGACTATTTACCAAGGAGAGCACTATGCAATCGATGCAATCCTTGGCATTATCTACGCATTTGCCGCTTACTACTTAGTAGACTACATTTTCAAGCGGTTTGTTCACAAGAAAGCTAGAGTTAAAAAAGATACAGCTGAACCAAAAAAGTTAAATAACTAGTCGGCAGTTTTGCTGTTTTGCTTTCGCCAGGCTTCGATCTCAGCATGATTGCCATTAAGCAGGACTTTCGGGACTGACATTCCTCGGTATTCTTCCGGTCGTGTGTACTGCGGAAATTCTAAGGTTTTTCCATCGCTAAACGATTCAATCTCAGTACTTTTTTCACCACCTAACACTCCAGGAATAAGTCTGACGACACTATCAATAATAGTCATAGCTGGGATTTCACCGCCAGTTAGAATATAGTCTCCAACAGAAATCTGCATATCTACGACAGAAGTAATCCGCTCATCATAGCCTTCATACCGTCCGCAGATGATAATTAACCCCTTGTTTTCATCTGCTAACTTCTGGGCTGTTGCCTGAAGCCAACGTTCACCACGGGCAGTCATTAAAATAACTTCAGCTCCTGGATCAATAGATTTTGCTACATCAACTGCTTCAAAAAGCGGCTCAGGTTTTAGCAGCATGCCGTCGCCACCGCCGTATGGAGTATCATCTACCGTTTGCCTAGGACCAATACCATAATCACGCAGGTTAATATAACTGATTTCAACTATGTCACGATCCTGGGCTTTCCAAAGCATACTGGCGTTCATTACACCCGGAAACATGTCCGGAAATAGGGTGATGATTTGTATTTTCATTAGCTTTATTATACCACTATATTAAATAACTCTCTAAACCAAGAACACCCCGATTTCTCAGGGTGGTCTTGTCACATAAAGCTCCCATTCTCTCGCGTGAATGGCTCGCATGAGCTTTTCAAAAATATATCTTTGTTTTTGAAAGAACTGGTCTATTTAGACTCATGTCTATACTAACTAATTGTTACTGTAAGCACAAGCAGAAAATTATCTTGACTAAATATCTAAATCGTCAAGATCTTCAAGTTCTTGTCGGTGCTTTTTAGCTATATCGCTTGGTTCATCCATTTCCGGTTCGCCTGATTCGACAACATCATCGCTTGGCGCTACGGACGGTTGAGTTGCAGGTACTTCAGTGGATTCAGTGTCATCTTCGCTGTCATCGTCTTTTGCAACAGGTGCTGGAGAGCTCGAAGAACTGTCATTTCGATCTTCTTGGTTGTCTCTTTCTGGACGAGCTGGTCGTTCGTAGTCCTGTGGTCCGTTATCGACAATTTTCAGGTTATAACGGGCGTCATTCTTGGTTCCTAGTGCTCGCAGAAGAGTTCTTAGACTTTGGGCGGTAGCACCGCGTTTACCGATAATGCGCCCTAGATCTTCCGGATCAACAGTTAGTTCTAATAAAACTCCTTTTTCATCTACTCTACGGTCAATCACGACTGCATCCGGATTGCCGACTAAAGATTTAACTATAAATTCTACGAACTGCTGGTCAATACTACTCATATGTCTGTCTCCCTGTTTAGTTACCTATCCATTATAACAAAAAGACCAAGTTATTTTCTTGGCCATAAAAGATTAACTTAAATCAAGTTTAATTATTTTTCGGTAGGAGTTTCTTCGGCTTCTTTTGATGCTTCAGGTTCTGTTGCTTCTTCGGCAGCAGTATCGGTAGATTCTTCTTTTGCTTCATCTACGGCTTCTACAGTCGTTTTTTCGGGGGTTTCGGTTGAAACATCAGTTACTTCCACAGCCGGTTTTTCTTCTACTTTTTCTTCCTTAGGCTGATCTTTGCGTAGTTTTTCAGGATTACGAGTCTTCTTTTTTATATCATCTGAAATAACTACCCAGTCAGGTAGTTTTACGCCTTCTTTTTTAAGAAGTCTGGCGACTCGCTCTGACGGCTGAGCGCCATTCTTTAGAAACAGGCTAGCTTTGTCCTTGTCTACTGTGACGGCTTTAGTGTGTGGGTCATAGTGACCAAGGTTAGCAACTACTTTGCCGCTGGTTGGGGTGTAACGTGAATCTTGTACGATTACACGGAACATTGCATGTCCGCGGCGTCCAGTTCTTTGCATTCGAATAGCTAGCATAGGGTTATGAATTTATCCTTTTAATTGATTACTTAAAGATTTATTAAACAATTCCGCATAATTATAGGGGTAAATCAGATAAAAGTCAACGGTTCAAGTATTTATTATCTTTTAGAGTATTCAAGTAATGCTGCTTCGGCTGCTTTTTGTTGGCCAGCCTGTTTGCTAGGTCCTATGCCTTGGCCTTTGAGCTTACCGTTTACAAATACCCCGACAGTAAATATTTTGTCATGGTCAGGACCTTCTTCGCTCAAAACTTTGTAGACAGGCGTAGATCCTTCATTACTTTGAGCTGCTTCTTGGAAGTGGGATTTTGGATCCATCCATGAGCCGGATTTAAGTATGTCTTCAAACGTACAGATTAAACTGTCGTTAATAAACTTAGCTGCTGCATCATAGCCTTGGTCTAGGTATAGGGCGCCGATGACGGCTTCGTAGCAGTTAGCAAGTATCTGAGCTCTGGCTCTGTCAGTTCCTCTTTTCTCACCCCGGCTAAGCCTTAGTAACGGTTCGAAATTGTGTTTATTAGCTGCCTCACTTATGCTTTCAGTTCGCACTAATGCACTCCGCCAGTTAGTTAGTACGCCTTCAGGATCCTTGTAGTTCTTATACAAGTAGCTGGTAACTACAAGTTCCAGAACTGCATCACCCAAGAATTCAAGCCGTTCATTATGTTCTTTAACTGTTTTACGGTGCTCGTTTACATACGACCGGTGAGTAAATGCTGTGATTAGAAGTTCGACATCGTTAAATTCAACGTCCAAAACGTCTTTTGCAAATTTTATGTAAGGTTGTATATCCATAGGTATAAAGTAAGTATTATCCAAGTTTGCCGGAACGTATTTTTTTCAATGCCAATAGAATTAGCTTTCCTATATCTTCATAGGCTATTTTATCAAGTGCCTCCTTAGCTGGAAACCACTTTATTCCATTCATCCAGTCTTCAGGTGTCAGATCATCAGTATCTCCAAGAGCCTGTACTAAGAATATCTCTGTTGTCATCAGCACTAAGCTGTTAGTTCGGCGATAACGGAAATTGATTTTACCCAACCAATTGAGTACCTTCGATTTCTTTAATCCAGTTTCCTCGCCTATTTCCCGCTGAGCAGTTTCTTTGGCACTTTCACCTTCTTCAATGTGACCCTTAGGAATAGTCCAGCGGTCTTTGGCGTCTTGAATTAATAAAATTTCGATCTCCCCTTTAGGGCTGCGTCGAAAAACAATACCGCCGGCGGTAGGCTCGCGTACAACTTCGCTGATAGCAGGCCGACGCTTATTTACAAATTTCTTAAATCCTTCAAAAGGCTGGGGTCTTTTCATTTTTTAACTTCTTTCGACTGCTTCAATGTCTTGGGTAGGTCCAGTGTTTTGGCTTCATATTTCTTAAGAATCGTACCTAGAACGCCGTTGATGAACTTGGAGCTGTTCTCGCCACCGAAAGCTTTAGACAGTTCGACAGCTTCATTGATTACTACCTTAGGCGGTATATCACTATCCATTAGTAGTTCGTACAGGCTCATTCTAAGGACTAACCGGTCCATTCTGGCAATCTGTGATATTGGCCACTCAGGTGCCACAGGTTGTAAAACCGCATCCAAATCTTTTTCACGATCTGCCACGCCTTTGACTAAAGCCTTTATGAAACCGATATCATCAACAGTGTCGCTGTAACGTTCAATATTGCGACTTAAAATATCATCCAGGTCCAGATTCTCGTCACCACAGTCATTACGAAAGTCGTATTCGTATAGTGTCTGCAGTGCCAGTATGCGGCCTAAATGACGGTTTGAAGCCATATTTGTTAAATTCCTATCTCTAAATTAGATATTACCATTATAACCATAATGGCTGACTATTTGCTTAAGGTTTTTGAACTTTCTCGCCTAGTAGTGAAAACCTTCACTGGCGATTTGCCATTAACAGCACGGGCCAGCTTTAAAACAAGGTGGCTTCGGCGTGTGCCGGTTCGGCGTGGACTGGTTCGCTTCTTTGGTTTACCCATGAAAAAACAGAACTCCTTAACGATTAATTAATAACTTAAGAGAAATTATATCTTAAAAATGCTTAAAATACAATAACCGACAAGCTATAATATAATTGACTTTACTTAGCATAAGTGGTACAATACTCACTTATGAGTAATTTTTTAAGACTTGAAAAATTTAAACGGCCGGCTGCTGTTGTGGCACTAACTGCCGCTGCTATTTCACTTTCGTCTTGTATGCTGGACGAACCAAAAAATACATCTGATAAGATATATGATAAAGCTTATGAAGTATGCTACGAAGGTGCAATTCGAAGCTTAGAAGAACAAGGTTTACTTGATCAAAGACATAAAATAGAAGTAGAAAATAATTGTGCCGAAATAGCATTTAAAGCAGACCAAGAAGCACATGGTATTGAGCCCTAATTATGCGAAGAGTGTTTCACAGAATTATAACCCAGCAATCCGATATTGAAAGGGTCGGGCCAGTTACATCTCTCTATGACTGTGAGAAAGATGCTGGATATATTGAAGATTTCGGTAATGGCAATACAAACGACAAGCCTAGCGTACCTACTTCAAATGAAGTACCAGAATCAGCCTTAATAGAATATGTTCAGCAGCAGCAGAAAATTTCTCCAAAAGCCGGCGACGTAGCTATAACCAGTGTTTTGACTTCATTAGATAAAATTCATTCTAGCGAACGACAAAATTAACTAGTTTTCCTGGTACGAATATTTCTTTGACAACTTCTCCGGTAAGATAGACTTTAACATTGTCGTTCTCTTTAGCAGCAGCAATTACATTTTCCTTGCTGCTATCATTCGGCAGCTCAATTTGAGCCCTTAACTTGCCATTAACCTGTACTACAAAGGTAACTGAATCGTCTTGTAAGTATTCCTGCTTGATTTCCGGCCAGTGGTCTTTATTCACCGAATCGCTGTGTCCCAGCTGCTGCCAGAGTTCATCTGAAATATGGGGAGCAAATGGAGCATTTGACATAACAATGACTTCCAAAGCTTCCTTCCACTGCGGAGATTTAACAATTGCTGACTTGGCTTTTACTAGATACAGTTTATTGACAGCTTCCATACAAGCCGCAATGGCAGTATTAAATCGGTTACCCTCAATATCTTCGGTAGCTTTAGCGGCTGTCTTGTAGACAATACTCAGAATCTGTTTAGCTACCTTAGGCTCTATTTCTTTTTGATCGGCTTGGTTATATTCCTGGACCAGGTTCCATAACCTGGATAGGAATCTATGAGCTCCAGGTACTCCCTGTGAGTCCCATCTAGCACCAAGTTCTAGCGGAGCTGCAAACATTAAGTAGGTCCTCAAAGCATCTGCACCGTAGCCGCTGTCTATTATTTCCAATGGGTCTGGTCCATTACCTAAAGTCTTAGAAAAAGCACTGCCGTCTTTTGCCGTTACTTTTCCGTTATACAGCATCTGTCTAAAGGGTTCTTTGAAATCTATTAGACCAATCTTATTAAAGAAGCGGGTGATGAAGCGAGCGTAGAGTAAATGGGCAGTAGCGTGATCGGCTCCGTTGTAGAAGTCTACCGGCATCCACTTGTTTGCTTGCTCACTTGTAAATATTTCTTCCTGGTTGGTTGGATCCAAGTATCTGAACATATACCAGCTAGAGCATACGTATGTATCCATTGTATCTGTCTCACGCTCGGCTGGGCCATCGCATTTAGGACAAGTCGTATTCAGCCAGTCTTTAGCGCGTCCTAGAGCACTTCTGCCATCCCCGCTGGGCGCAAAATCAGTTAGTTCAGGCAGTATTACTGGTAGATCTTTCTCACTCAAAACTACTTGCCCGCAATTTGGGCAGTCGACAACTGGAATCGGCGCACCCCAATATCTTTGACGCGAGATACTCCAGTCGCGCATCCGGTAGTTGACCTTTACTTTAGCAATTTGATTTTTTTCAAGCTCTCGAACTATTTTTTCAATCGCCTGACTGGAATCAAGTCCGTTGTATTGGCCAGAGTTTATTAATTTTCCATCGTCTTCAATTACTTTTCTAGTTTCAAGTTTATGCTTCTCAGCAAATTCCTGATCCCGCTCGTCGTGAGCTGGAACTGCCATAATTGCACCAGTACCGTAACCTGACAAAACATACTCTGCTATATAGATTGGCAATTTTTCATTGTTTACCGGATTAATAGCGTAAGATCCGGTAAATACGCCGGACTTGTCTTTGCTAGCTTGCCGCTGTACTTCAGTTTTTTTAGCTGCCTGCTTAATATATTCTTTTACTTCGTGTTTCTTTTCTTCTTTTGTTATGTCCAGTACTAAGTCTGAATCTGGCGCCAGAACCATAAAAGTTGCTCCATATATGGTGTCTGCCCGAGTAGTAAAAACGGTTATTGTTTTATCCGAACCATCAACTTTGAAGTCTATTTCTGCACCTTGGCTGCGTCCAATCCAGTTTTTCTGTGCCAGCTTTACGCTTTCTGTCCAGTTAAGTTCATCGGTCGCTTCCAGCAGTTCGTCTGCAAAGTCAGTAATCTTAAAAAACCACTGCTTGACTTCTTTTTTCTCGACGATCAAATCGTCTTTGCCGTCATGGCGCCAGCACTTGCCGTCAATAACCTGCTCATTAGCTAAAACCGTCTGACATTTAGTACACCACCACTGCCAGCGGCTGTCTTGGTAAGCCAAACCCTGTTCAAACATTTTGATAAAGATCCATTGGGTCCATTTGTAATATTCTGGTTCGCTGGTAGTGATTTCTTTTTCCCAGTCGTTACTCCAGCCCATTTTTTGGTACTTTTCCTGGTAATCCGGTATTAATGTAGTCATGCTTTCCTGAGGAGAAACACCGGCTTTAATAGCATAGTTTTCTGCCGGCAGACCGAAAGCATCCCAGCCAACAGGATGGTAGCTTTCATATCCTTGCTGACGCTTGAACCTGGCTTTTACATCACTAATTGTAAAGTTCATGGCATGCCCGACGTGCAAGTTGCCGCTAGGATAGTTGAACATGCCGAATGAAAAGTACTTCGGCTTGCTGCTATTAAGATTAGCGGTATAGACATTAGTTTCAGCCCAGATTTTTTGCCATTTGGGCTCAATATCTTTCGGATTATATCTTTTCATATTCATATTAAGCCTAACATAACAGAGGTAATACAACAATATTTCAGTCTAAATTGAAATTATAATACTGTAAGAAACTTGTTTCTATTCTGGTTCTTTCCGTGAAGCATATCTGAATGAAGTGCCATAAGCTTCCTAGTTATTACTCCAGGTTTGCCATCGGCTATTTTCCTGGCATCTATTTCAATCACTGGTGAAATATAAACAGATGTACCAGATGCAAATACTTCATCTGCAATATATAACTCAGTCAGGTCAACCGTTCGCTGGATCACTTCTAGATTTAACTCCTTGGCAATTTCAATAATTGTCTTACGGGTTATTCCTTCTAGTAAATCACTAGTGCTGCTAGGCGTTATCAGTAGCCCGTTCTTAACTAGAAATATATTTGCTGTCGAAAGTTCACAGACGTGTCCTCGAGAATCTAGAAAGATACAATCGTCATATCCGCTATCTAAGGCATCTTGGTTAGCAAGGACTGAATTTACGTAGGCTCCATTTACTTTAGCTCTGGCAGGAATAGAAATATCAGGTACTCGACGCCACATACTGGTTTTTAGCCTTGCTCCTGTGGCAGGTAGAATCGATTTAGCTGGATAAATAAATATGCTGACGACTGATTTAAGACCTCTCGATTTAGTACCAGGTAGCTTATCGGACACGTGTACCGTGGCTCTTACTAAAACGTCTTCATCTACGTTATTAGTCTGAACTAAATCACTTACAACTGACTTGAATTTATCTAGCGTCCATACACCTGGAAAAGAATCAATGCCCATTATCTGAGCCGACTCGCACAACCTGTTAAAATGGTTCTCAATTCGAAATGCTGCTAAACCTTCGTCTGTTTTGCTAACCTGGAAGACTGTATAAATGCTTAAGCCGTAAAGCACAGCTGAGCTTGCGACATGCAGATTTGCATGTGTCGAACTTACTAGTTTGTCATCAAACCAAATAAAAGAATATTTATCCATATTATTAAAACTGTTTTAGGAAGTTAGTATTAAATGCGGTTTGTTTACGAGCCTCTTTAGCGTGTTTTTCAAATGCATAGTCGATCAGCTTGGTTACCAATTCGACTGCCGAATAGCCCTTAGCCCGCCAGTTGTGAGCATACAGGCTGCCTGGCAATGGATTTACTTCGTTGAACATGACTTTTTTAGTTTTGCTGTCTATAAGCATATCTACTCTAGCAATTCCAGAGCAGCCTATTGCTTTGTAAACGTCGATTCCTAACTGCTCAGCTTTGCTATATAAGTCTTCTGGAAGATCAGCTGGTATTTTACTGTAGCCTTGAGCACCAACTTTAGCCGTGCCAATTTTCTTGCCCTTGCCTTGGTTCATATATTTGGTATCGAAATCAAAGAAGTTCTCCGACTCAGTGAGCGGCTGTTCAAGGTAAGACGGAATCGGGTTATCATTGCCCATGATAGGCAAGGTTACTTCTATTAGGTTTTTAACTCCTTCTTCGACTATGACTTTATCGTCGAAATGGACAGCAACTTCCAGTGCGTTCATGAGCCCGTCTTTATTTTCAACTTTGCTGATACCAATACTAGATCCTAACCGAGCAGGCTTTACAAATAAAGGATATTTTAGCTGCTCAATCTTTTTTAATACGTCATTAGGTCTTTCTGACAATTCATTGGCGTTAAACCAAACCCACGGTGTACTGGCTATGCCGCAGCTGGCCGTAACTTGCTTTGATAGTACTTTGTCCATGGCAACCGCACTGGCACTGACACCGCATCCGACATAGGCAACGTTGGCCATTTCCAGTATTCCCATTAATTCGCCGTCTTCACCGTGAGTACCGTGCATAGCTGAAAATACGACATCGATTTTCTTATATGACTTGCGTCCGGCAAACTGGCTTGACTTCACTAAAGTCAGACCGTTATCGAACAGGATATGAGTTTTAGAGGCTTTTTTAATATAATCTTCAATATCACCACTCTGGAATAATTTGATGTCATTCAGCTTCTTATCCCAAAACCAAGACCCGTCCTTGGAAATATACACCGGTTCGACGTCATATTCTTTACTGATTATTAAGGGCTTAATGATACTGGCAAGGGCGGTAACTATTGAAACATCGTGTTCAGCCGACCGGCCGCCAAAAATAACTGCTACTGTTTTCATAAACTAAGTATAACAACAATTAATAAATAATATATACAATTAAATGCGATTAATTGTAATTATCAGTCCAATCATTCTGCATTAGAATTACATCGCCAACAGCAATTAACTGGTCCAGATTTGTATAAAAATCCAACGGTTCGTTCTCTATGACGATTTTACCCTTATATCCCTCCTTTGTTAGACCGTCTTGTATCCATTTGGTTACAGAATTCTTCATTAGTACCACTTGCGTAGGATTAGCATCAGCAATAAGACCACCCATTTGCCTATGTACTTTTTCCGATTCTTCACCTTGATCGACTAGACCTGGAGTAACGTATATTTTACGCGTAGCGTCTAATTCCTTGAGCAAAGCAAGTCCAGCCCGGATACCCTCTAGATTTCCATTGTATGTATCGTCAATTACCCAACCGCCGGCCAGCATCCTGGGCTGCATACGGTGCTCGAAAGGTGCTGTTTTAGCAATACCGGACTTAATTTGCTCGGCTGTTAAGTCTAATTTGTCGGCAATTACTACGCACAAAGCTAAAGGACCAACTAAATGGCGTCCAATGAGACCGCTAGTCAGTTTTAGTTTTTGCTTGTTTTTAGTCATGACAAATTCTAAACCATCTATTTTGACTTCAATATCCGAGATTTTCCAGCTGTCTGCCTTTTCATGGTCGTAAGTTATATGCGTAGGTTTAATATATTTGCTGGCATCGCTCGATTCATTGTTGACGTAGACATTTTCGTCTTTTAAATAGACAGCTAGAGAAAATATATCTTTGGCTGCTGCATCTAGAGTTTTATATTTGTCCAGATGGGCTGGAGCAATGCCGGTAATAATACCAATATCCGGCTGGGTTGTTTCAGAGAATCTTTCTACGTCGCCCGGTTCACCTTCTCCGTATTCGATAATAACTACTTCTTCGTCTCCGGATAGACGGCTAGCAAAAGCTGCATGCGAAACTGCCACATTCTTGTTGGCCGGCGTAGCTGCCACACGCTTGCCTTCGCTTAATACTGTTAACAGCAGTTCTTTGACTGTAGTTTTACCGTAGCTGCCGGCAACCGCTATTTTTACGGCGTTATGCTGCCCGAACAACTGTTTGGATCTAGACATCAGCTTACGTTCTTTCGGCTTAACAACTGCGAATCGGGCAACTAGTAAAGGCAGGGTGATCAGATGAGCCCATACAACCGGATATGCCCCGATAATGATTATTCCAATAATTAAATGTGTATTGTTTCTGCTTGAAACAGAAAATATTGCTATCAATAGGCCTATCAGAATTTGCAGCAAGATACCGAGATTTAATGCAAGCAGCAGCAGTTTTGCGGCTTTTGTTTTTTGCAAACTTCTTCTTTTGGCGACATGTCTAAAGTCATCCGTTCGCCAATACCATTTCAAATAAGTACCAACCTGGTACTCAGTGCTTTGAAGCATGTAAATTATATTCCTAGGAAAAGTTGGTGAATATAGAGACAGCAAGCCTTTTATCATTTTAGAAACCCTGTTATTAACTGGCTAAGCTGAGTGGTATTTTCGGTCGGCAGCATATGCCCAGCGTTAGGTATAATTTCTAGTTTAGATCCAGATATTTTATCTTTAAAGATTCGGGCATATGACAGTGGTGTTGACTGGTCGTTTTCCCCGTATATAAGTAGTGTTGGTATTTTAATCTTTTCAGCATCACTGCGGACGTCGTCTTCGACAACCCGCTTGAATGTTTCCTGCAAATGCTCGGCAACCAGCATGTCGGATCCGATCGATGTGTATACTTTTTGTCTCAGTTTGTTTTTTATCCTACTAGGCAGCGGCGTTGTAGCCAGTTTACCGGCTTTAGTTATGTACCTCAAAGCCTTAACCCGCCCCTTATATGTGTTTCTTATCCCTGCTGACGCAATTAGTACTAGCCTGTTGGACTTAATTCCACTAGCCAGTCCCCGGATGGCAATTGCCCCGCCATTAGAATGACCAACGACAGCGTAGACATCCAATTTAAGCTTTTCGATAAAGTGATGTACGAAGATGCTGTATTCGTTTATACCCCATGTCTCAAGTGGCGGCTGAGTTCCGCCGAAACCAGGCAAATCGATTGCTACAACCTTATATTCAGAATCGAGAGTATTTATTAACGCATCTAACCCTTTAATGCTATCGCCCCAGCCGTGAAGCAGCAATATAGTCTTGCCTTTGCCTGACAGGTGATAGTTTGTTAAAAGCGAGTCAACCACCACCTGCATAACGTTACTGGATTTCTTGTACTTTTTGTTGAAGATCGGCTGCGGAGATTGTTTTACTTGGCAAGCTGACTGGAGTATTTATGCCGTAGGCTGAGTAGGTTTCAATTTGATCACCTGAATACTCTATTCGAATCAGCTGGCGGGAAATCTTATCTACAGTCAGCTTAATTTCAACCGGTGGCTGGTCTTTGTATGAGCTAGGGTCAAGGTTAGCCAGGTCTGACAGACCGATTTGCTTGGCTACAATTTGGACAGCTTGGACATATGCCTCTAGGTTTACTTTGACTGGGTATACTAAAGCCGACTTCCCGTTTATCTTAAGCGGCTTTACTTCAGAGTAATTTACGTCGTAGGCTTTTTTATCTTGAATCAGCTTTATAGCTTGCTGCCTGGTGTTGCCGTCTAGATTTGCAAACAGCATTAGGCCGAGCGCAGATTGGCTAAAATATTGTGGCTTTTCCTGTAGCGGATCTGATTTGCTCCAGATATTTTGGATTGAAGAGTAGTCAAGGGCTTTGCCGGCTTGATTCTTTTGATTAGTCTTGATGGTCAAATATTTAGAATAGTCTTCTCGCAGAGTTCCAATTGTTTCGGTTGAGACTTCATTGTTCTGCCCGTTTTCCGATTGCTTAATGCTGACAACTGATCTGACTGAGTTTTCTGGTACAAAACTAAGGGTTTCGACCCGTTTCTGGTCGGCACCGTTTTCATTAGTATTAGTTTCTCTAGTGACACTGCTAGTAGACAGATTGTTTGTGAGCATCCCGTTAAAGACGTTGTGCGGGCTGTTATATATATTTTTCCACCAACCAAAGAGAGCGAAGGAGAAAATTAGTAAGGCCAGTATTAGAATAGATGCGGTCTTGTGAGCGATTACAAAAGGCAGGTCGTCTTTATCTGTTGTACTCGGTGTTATTTTCGGCATGTAGCTATTGTAGCGTATGTACGAATAAGATTACAGCTAGACTATAATGTATTCATGACCACACCGCTCGCAGAACAACTCAGACCAGAAAACTTAAACGATGTTTTAGGCCAGGATCACGTTGTCGGAACAAATAAGCTAATTAATCAGATTATTTCCAATAAACGTCCGGTCAGCCTTATACTTTGGGGTCCGCCCGGCACGGGCAAGACAACATTGGCTAGGATAATAGCCAAAGAAACCGGGTCGGACTGGATAGAATTAAGCGCCGTAACTGCCGGAGTCGCGGATGTTCGTAAAGTCGTCGAACATGCCAGGCAGAACGAAAGGTTGCAGATTCCTACGCTTTTATTCGTAGATGAAATACACCGGTTTAACAAATCTCAGCAAGATGCATTCTTGCCCCACGTTGAAAGCGGACTTATCACTTTGATCGGTGCAACAACTGAAAATCCTAGTTTTGAAATAATCACTCCATTACTTTCCAGAAGTAGGGTGGTAGTACTTGAACCGTTATCTAAAAATACAATTATTAAGTTGTTGAAAAAAGGGGCTAAATTACTAAACCTTAGTTCAAAGCAGCTGCCTAAAGATTCAATTGATTTGATTGCCGAGCTATCCGGTGGCGATGGCCGTGTTGCGCTCGGAAACTTGGAAGTCGCCCACCAGTTAGCTGGGTCTAAGACTATTACCAAAGAGATTGTCCAAACTGCAGCTCAAAAACGAATCCCGGGCTACGACAAAAACGGTGAAAACCATTACAACCTGATCAGCGCTTTTATCAAATCAATGCGCGGCAGTGATTCTAATGCTGCCCTATACTATTTAGTCAGAATTCTCCAAGCCGGTGAAGATCCAAAGTTTATAGCCCGAAGAATGGTTATTTTTGCCAGCGAAGATATCGGTATGGCAGCACCCGCAGCATTGAATATTGCCGTAAGTACGTTTCAGGCTGTTATCCAGATCGGGATGCCCGAAGCCCAATACAATTTGTACCACTGCGCAGTTGTAATGTCTAAATCTCCAAAATCAAGAACTGTTGCCGATGCCATGAATAAGGCAATAAGTCTCGCTAAAGATTATCCTGACTTGCCGGTACCAATTCATTTGAGAAATGCGTCTACTAAACTACTGGCTGACCTTGGTTACGGTAAAGATTACAAATGGGAAGCTGAATTTAAACATGCTAAAGGTTTTCTACCTCAAGAAATACAAGATCACAAAATAATTGATTAACCACCTATTACCTGTCAACTTAGTAGCCTAAAACTACTAAATATTGTACAATCAATCAGTTAATTTAATTAATTTGGGGCCATAGCTCAGTTGATTAGAGCGCTTCGCTGGCAGCGAAGAGGTCCGGGGTTTGAGTCCCCGTGGCTCCACCATATAAAGATATCCTGCTTTTTAAGACAGGATATTTTTATTTCGTGCGCGCCCACCCTGCGGCGGGTGCTAACTTTTATTTTTGTTTTATATTTGCAAGCGCCGCGGAGCGCACGATCTGTAATAATCATAACCTTTATTGCTATGCTGTCAAGACCTTAGTTTGTTAGTCTTATGATCAAGTTCATTTGGTAGTATGCCAAAAACCAGTATGAAGGCAAACAACACGGCAAAGCCGCACAGGATAGATGGAATACCGCTGGTTGTTTCCGGTTTGAAGCTATTGAGTAGCGTTGTTGGAATAATGAAAACTAAATACCCGATAACCAGCATACCCAGACTTTCTCTTTGCCTCTGCTTTACTTGCTTCATTAAACGAAGATTCAAGATAATACCAGCTAAAAGCCAGAAATAATAATGGATAAAGTAATATACTCCAACTTGGTGGTTTACATGGAAGATAATGTAATTACCACCGCAGGTATGATTCGAGAAAATTCGCTCCGTAAAGCCGAACAACAATATAAATACTAAGGCTGTCGCATAAGCAAGATATCTTAACAGCTTGATGTCTTTCTTAGCAATAACCATAGCCAGGTGTATACCAAGAGGTGGCAGGGTTGCAATTACCATGAATCCAATTCTAGACCAGGTTTCGGCATGCAGACCTAGTCCCCCACAGACGTTATATTCGGCCATCTGAAATGCGGCCAAAAAGAAAAGCAGCACTGCAGCGATTTGGCCAATTTTTGTACGCTTATATTTCCAAAGCGTGTAGAACATTAGTACAAGTTCTATTGATGCAGTTGCGATCATTACAGGCGGCGAGAAACAATAAGTTTTTAAGCCCCGTTTGTTTAGATACATTAGTTAAAACTTTACAGCTTTACTATTTTGCCGTCAAATTGCTTATATTTATTTCACTTAAGTATTTTTTAAGAACTTAATAAAATTATCTTCGGTAATTATTTTAGTACCTAGCTTCCTGGCTTTTTCAATTTTGCTGGCTCCAACATTTGCTCCTAATACCAAATAGTCGGTGTCTTTTCCGACGCTGCTCTGAAATGTTCCACCTAGTGATCTAATCTTTTCGGCAGCTTCATCCCGACCCATTGTTTCAAGCGTTCCAGTAACTACGAACTTTTTACCGCTTAAAGGTCCACCGACCTTTTCAACCGCTTGTGGTTCGACGCCTAAATGCTTGAACTTATCTAGCAACTTACGGCTCTGGGGGTCAGCAAACCAAGCGACGATTGCCTCGGCTACAATATCGCCAACGCCCTCTACACCCGACAATTCGTCAATGGTAGTTGCCTGGATATTTTCCAGCGTATGAAATCTATTGCTTAAATCAATAGCTGTTTGAGTGCCAACATGCCTAATGCCGAGTCCATAAATAAATCTGGCCAGCGGAGGCTGCTTTTTTTCTTGTATTGCCTTAATTAACTTATTGGCGCTTATTTCTGCAAACCGGTCCAGCTTTAGAACTTGTTCGGTAGTGATATTGTAAATATCTGCCTGATCGGCAATCAGCTTAGCGTCAAGCAGTGCGATAACATTCTTCTCGCCAAGTCCTTCTATGTCGAGTGCTGATTTGCTAGCGAAATGCTCTATATGCTTCCAACTTCGAGCTGGACATGCTGTATTTGGACAGCGCCAAATAACGTCGTCTGCTTTTAATTTTGTTAGCTTAGTATTGCATTCTGGGCAATTAACTGGCATTTCAAACGGTTGTTCTTTGCCAGTCCTGAGTTTTACTAGCGGCTCGATTACTTCCGGAATAATATCCCCAGCTTTATGGACGATTACAGTATCGCCAACTCGTATATCTTTTCTTTTAACTTCGTTATCGTTATGCAATGTTGCCATCTGGACAGTCGATCCAGCAATCAAAACTGGTTCCAGCATGGCAACTGGTGTTGCAGATCCAGTCCGACCGATAGATATGAATATATCCTTAACAATTGTGGTCGACTGTTCAGCTGGGTATTTGTAGGCCACGGCAGCTCTTGGAGCTTTACCAACTACGCCTAAGCGGGAGTACATGTTTCGGTCATTAATCTTAATTACCAAACCGTCAGTATTAAATTCCAAATCATGCCTTTTTTCTTCCCAGACGTTCGCAAACTCTAAAATTGCTTTTAGAGACGTCACCACAGTTGCTTGCTTATTAGCCTGAAGGCCTAATTCACGTAAGTACTGGTAAGCGTCCATATGGGTTGCTACTTCGCTCGGATCGTCGCGGATTAGATCGTAGGCGTGGAATCGTAACGGCCGGCTAGCAACCAGATTAGGATCAAGCTGCCGAATTGTACCGGCTGCAGTATTGCGCGGGTTGGCAAACAGCGGCAAGCCTTGTTTTTCACGGCCCTGATTTAGTTTTTCAAAGTCTTTTTTATACAGTACAATTTCACCCCTGATTTCAGTGCGCCCAATCATAAATTTACTTGTTCTACTGGTTTTGCGCAGCTGCAGTGGCACCGCATTAATAGTCCGAACATTAGCAGTCACATCTTCGCCGACAAAACCGTCGCCTCTAGTGATAGCTTTTACGAAATGCCCATCTTCATACACAAGTGCGCAGGCTAAGCCGTCCATTTTCAGATCCATGAAATAGCCGGCTTTTACACAATCTGGTTCAATCTTTACGATTCGGTTTTTCCAGGCAGTCAGCTCAGCTTCATTGAAAATATCGTTCAGGCTTAGCATCCTGGTACTGTGACTGGCCCGCTTAAAACCCTTCAAGGCATGCCCAGCTACTCTTTGAGTTGGAGAATCTGGTGTAATTAGTTCTGGAAAAGCTTCTTCTAGCTGAGATAGCTCGTGCTTCAGACTGTCAGCGGCGGCTTCGTCCATGATTGACTTATCGAGTACATGATACTGAAATCGGTAATCATTAATAAGTTCTTTTAGCTTGTCTATTCTAGCTTTTGCCTTTATCTTGTTAGTTTCAATCTTACTCATTAAGTAGTTCCCTATACAGGCTATACAAGTATATTATGCCAAGCACCCAGCTAAATGACGAAACTGTGAAATACACGAATTCGGCTATAACTGGTAGGTATATCAAGAAAGGCAGCATGATTACTGCGATTAATATGAAAAGCGCTAAAGGTAGAAACAGTATTTTTCTTAGCACAATTAACCGGCGGTGCCGGACAAGCTGGCGGGCGCTTTTTAAAGCTTTAAACGGTGCCATATTGGGTAATGTAACAATAAAAGGAGCAAAGATAGACGAAATCAAAAGATAGAAAGATAGAACTGCTAAAGCTAAAATCAATATTATCCAAACTACTTTTTCAACTAAATATACAGCTATGCCGCCACCTATTACCTGGGCATACAGCCAGGCGCCAATACTAAGCGGCAATAACTGAACTGCAATTGCCATTAAAACTAAAATAAACGGGATCAACGGCCCCATACTTTTATAAAATGCGTCCCTTATAGTTATTTTTTGCTTGGCGATAACCTGTCGCAAGGCCCAAATTACTGACAATGTAGTAACAAATATAATCAGAGTCTGATATACGCTGGCACCATTATTAATTGCTTGCTGAGTGCTGCCGGTCGATGAGAATAGAACACCAAGTAGAGTTACTAAACTGAATATGCTACCGGTCTTGCCACTGTAAACTTCGCCGAGCGATGATTTCAGATCGCCAATATTCAAACTATTCTTTGAACTATTTACTAATATAAGTGATAGCAGAATATTTGTAATAACAATTCCTATAAACAGTTTCTTGTTGTTTCGTACTAAATTAATACTCACTTTTATCAATTTGTAGCCGCTGGAAAGTTTTGGCTGATGCGGTCGAATTTTCTTATGCATTTTAAATGATTTGTATTGGGGCAGTTTTAAACGCCGGGCGTTGTTGCTGGCAAATGTGCTTTTTTTGGCTTTGCTACTTTTCTTAACAACCTTTACTTTTTTAATCTTGCTTTTATCTGTTGTTTTTGGCATTAGCTGTTAGTCCCCATATTTCGCAGGATTCTGATCCTATCTTCAATTGGAGGGTGCGTGCTAAAAAGGTTAGACAAAGCTTTTTTGCTTAATGGGTTGGCAAAGAATAGGTGCGCCGTAGAAGTATTTTGCTTCTTAAGTACGCTGCCGCTTCGAGCAATCTTTTCAAGCGCACTGGCAAGTCCTTCCGGATATCTGGTGGTTAAAGCTCCAGTCGCGTCGGCCAAATACTCGCGCCGTCTGGAAATTGCCATTTGAATTAGGGCCGCCACAATTGGTGACAGTATAATTGCCAGCAGCCCGACAGCCATGACTACTGGGTTAGATCCTCTGTCATCGTCGTCACCCCCGCCCCAAAACCAGGACCGGAGAACTATATCGGCGATAATGCTGATTATTGAAGCTAGGGCGAATGCAACCAGACTGACCCTAATATCATAATTTTTGACATGTCCTAGTTCGTGGGCAATAACTCCTTGCAGTTCAGTATCTGTCAGTGCGTCAAGCAGTCCTCGAGTCGCACAAACTACTGAGTGATTAGGATCCCGACCAGTCGCAAATGCGTTCATGGCCGGATCTTCTATTACATAAACCTTCGGCATAGGCATGCCAGTAGTAATCGACAGGTTTTCAACCGTCCGATAAAGTACTGGTTCGTCCTTCTTGCTTACTTCATGGGCTCCGTTTAAGGACAACGCTAGCTTTGAGCCGGCAAAGTATGAAAATATTACGTACAGTAGAGCTGCAATTATAGCAAATGGTGCAAAGCTTTTGCCGCCAAAATAGTAGCCTGCAATATAGGCAATCGCACTGGCAAAGACAGCAAAAAACAGCATTATCAATACGCTTTTTCTTTTATTCGATGCGATCTGGTCGTACATAAATAAAAACTAGCCGCAGTTTATACTAACGGCTAGTCGATTCTCCCATTGGTATTAAAACTTTACGTTAACAGGTTCTTTTACGGCAGCTGTTTGAGCTTCGTCAAGTTCGTAGAATTCGCGCTTTTTGAATCCTAGAATTCCAGCAAAGATATTCGTAGGAAATGACTGGATTTTGATATTCAGGTCACGAGCTGAGCCGTTATAGAATCTTCGTGATGCTTGGATCTTATCTTCCGTGTCGGTCAGTTCAGCCTGCAGCTGAGCAAAGTTTTCATTGGCTTTTAGCTGAGGGTAGTTTTCAGCAACTGCAAATAGGCTCTTTAGAGCGCCTGTAAACATATTGTCAGCTTCGGCAGTTTCTTGCACGCCTTGGGCTCCCAAAATCGCAGATCGAGCTTTGGTTACATTTTCGAAGACTTCTTTTTCGTGTTTAGCATAGCCTTTTACTGTTTCTATTAGATTCGGAATCAGGTCAGCACGCCTTTTTAGTTGAACTGTAATATCACTCCATGCTTCTTCTACCCGGACATTAGCCTTTACCAGGCCGTTGTACATAGCTATGCCTGCTAGCAACAGTACACCTACGACAACTAATACTATAATCAGCATTTTCCACTCCTTAATTTACCTATTAATTATATCACTGTTAACAATAATATATCTATATTTAACTTGTTACTGCTGATGAAACTTGCGATTTGACGTTCCAAAGCCAAACTACCAGTCCGATCGAAATAGATAACGAAATTAAATTACCGCTGCTAAAAGACGAAAATTTGTTTAGTGAATTAGCCAAGGTATCTAACAAGCCGATAATATTAAGGACTAGAAGTACACTCAGAATAGTATTTACGTTTCTAATTTTCTTAGCATTAAGAAAATATAGACCTAAACCAATATACACGGCTGCTATTGCAAAGATCGCAAATATTGCAAAACTGGCTACATGCAAGCTTGAGGACTGTTTGGTTTTTGCAGAAGTGAACAGTTCCAATGTATTAAATAAACTAAGCCATGAAATAGTTGCAAGAAGAAACAATAGGCCGACTACTAATATAAATATGGCATATGGTTTAAGTTCAGGTACAAGCTCGATGACTTTTGAATTTCTTAATTGTGGAGATTGTTTAGCTGGAGCTAAACTTGGTGCGACATGATCAAGTACTTCAGGGTAGATACTGTCGGTATTTGTTTCCGTATTTGTCTGGTTGGTAGGAGTGCTTTTTGGAACAGACGATGAAATTACAGGTTTCGGAGCCGGCTGGGATGGCGTGCTGGCAGTCTGGCCAACAAATTCCGACATATCACTTACTGGTTGGATGACTTTGTTCTTAACATGCAGCGATTTACCGTCAACTGCTCTTTTTTCATTAGCTTCGTTTACATTTGAAGCCGGCTTTGGTTCTTTTTGTTCGTCTTCCATATACTGCTGCGTTTTTAATAACGTTAATGTTTACAATCACAATATATGCCAGCGTCTCACAATGCAATAATAAAATATAAAGCTGTAATTAATTTTTGAACTTGAAATTAATATTGCCAAGCAAAGTCATAACATCTTTATCGCGATCAACGCCAAGCGCTGTACTACCCAATTTCAAAATAGGAAAAAAGTATTCCGCTAAAGCCTCTTTTTGTACTGTATTCAAATGAGCGTCAATTGCTTTTCTAACATAAAGTAGTTGTTCCTCAGATATAAAGTTAGAATCATTTCCGGCATCATTTAAAAGTAGTAATTCCGAGTTTGCTTCGCTAAGTTCATGATTTTTAGCTTGGACTTCTTCCCAGGCTATACTCCTGTATTCCTTACTTACGGCACCAATTAGCTCAAATGGTAGTTCTGTTGGCTCCTCATCATAATATTGATTCCATGTGCGTGCGTGAGCATATGATTCTGCGTTTAATTTGTGCTGTCCTCTTGGACGCACGTACTTAGTACTTCTATCTATAGAAAATATACCTTTGTACCCGTCAAGGTATTCCGGAATAACAAATGTCTCAATTGGATTGCCGGTAGCAGCATCGAATATAATTCCGGATTTGATATCCCTAAGGTCAACGTAGATTGTTCTTACATCTCTGTTTACTTCAGTTCTTGGACCGGTTCCATAATCATCGGCTTTGAAATCTTCACTAACATCAGACCACCAGCTAGCATTGGAAATTGAATTTGAAAGTTTTCGAATTTTATCGTCAACCTCATGTCCTCTTAATCCACCTAAACGTACCAATTTCTCGCCAGGTTCATGACGATAAATATAAGTATTTCTAATACCGTTGGATAAAGAAATTTCTACTGCACTTTGTAATTCGGATGATATAAGCTCGCCGTTTAAAACACTGCTTGAAACAGATCTAAGGGCAGCAACCTGCAAGGGATTATCGACTTCTAATGTGACAGTTTCTTTACTACGAGATTTTTTTGGCTTAGTAAAAGCTGTTGCAAAGTCACTCACCTGGGTGTCGTTTAGTTTATCAATCCGCTCAGATGCATCGGTTATATCAAAAAACAACTGCGGTGTTGAGCCGCCTGTTTTGTCAGGATGGATAGCGCTACTAATTGCTCTTTGCACACCTTTTGCTGCTGTTCTGAGAGCATCAGTCGAACCAACTTCCTGAATCTGCTTTACTATTTCAGGCGTAAGACCAATATCTTCAAATGGATTGGTGCCGAATTGTTCTTCTAAAAACTTCTTCCTATCCATCTGTGTTCCTTATTACTTAAGATTACTTAAGCGCTTATACTATTGACTTAGTAATCTAAACTTGAAGGTCTATCTGGACCATCATAAGGTGTATATGAAAAACCTGATGCATCACTACTTTGAAGAACTTGCTGTTCAATAAAGTCTGCATTATCAACATCGAATTCTAATAGTTCAGCCATCCAGCTAGCTCTTGTAAGTAGAGTACTTTTATGTTCGCCGGCGTTTATTTCTGCAACGCTGTCTTCTCTAGTTCTTGTTGAACCTGAAGTATCGACTGTATGGAAGGAATGATATGGTATACCTTTTTTAGTCGCTCTCGCAACTTCATGCTGAAATGTATACTGCACCACACCACCAAGAATTAGTTCAATTGCTTCGTCATCAATCGCAATATCTTCTCTTGAAAGAAGTAACCCTGCTTTTCGAGCACTACGAATAACTGCTGGTAGAGAAATGGTAGTTTCTGCATTTAATTGCTCATCATTAATAACAGTGTGAACTTCTAATCCACCAGATAGTGTATGAGGGGATAATTTTTCAGGTAGTCGTGAACTTGTACCTCTAAGATAGCTAAGCATTTTGCTTGGTGGTAAATAACTATCTCCTAATGTGGCATTAGTTAACCTAGCCGCTTCATCTGCGCTTAAAACAAGTTCCTTATCTATCCCTACGCTCATTGCAACTAAAGTATCTAAAGCTCTTATAGCAACGATTTCTAGAGGTGTCTGTTCTGAAGCCGGTTTTCGCTCAGCTTTAATTCGAGAATACGTCGGAAATAGATCTTCGGCAGTTGTATAACTATTGCCATCTCGATCTGTAAAACCTTCAAGCTGCAATGCAACTTCGGCATCAATTAGATCATAAGTTACTCTTGCTACTTCTTGCTTTCTTCGTAAAACTGGGTCTGATTCTGGATTTCTATTAGCTGGTACAGTCATTTAAACTCCTCTTTTAACTAAATATTATGTATATTTAGTATTATTCTATAACACTTGAGCTTTTTTGTCAATCTTTTTATGTGTATTTTATAAATATATAAAACCTCCTATTAAAGAGGTTTTCTCATTTTTTGGTG
>CAZWJA010000005.1:0-63961 GCA_964634445.1 uncultured Candidatus Saccharibacteria bacterium
TGCATGTATTAGGCACGCCGCCAGCGTTCATCCTGAGCCAGGATCAAACTCTCCAAAAAAGTGTTTAATCTTGAATTTTCAAAACAAACCTAGATTTTTTAAAAGAAATCTAGTAAAAACTGACGTTGATTTGCACAATTTAATTTTTAACGTTCGCTCTTTCTGGAGACAATTTAATAGAGTCCCAAAAAGATCTCAAATCATCTTATATGCTTAAACCGTCTGTGTCAAGATAGAACTGCACAATATAGGTGTAACAAATACATCACCTACATTAGCGGTTTGGTAAGCGTTAACTAGCGTCTTTGGCTGGAACTTCAGCCGAAGTCTCGTCGGCAGCTTCTTCATCATCTGCCTTATCTACTAGTGCTAATGAAACAACCTGGTCATCATCCTTAAGCCGCATGATGCGCACGCCCTGAGTGGCTCGACCTAGTTCAGGAATATCTTTTAATCCCAATCTAATAGTTTGTCCTTGTTGGGAGATAATAATTATCTCTTGAGTGTCGTCACCGGTAAGCGTCTTTACTCCGATCAGATCACCCGTCTTTTTGTTTACAACTGCAGATCTGATTCCTACCCCGCCTCTTGCATGAGGTGTAAACTGAGCGACCTTAGTCCGCTTACCGTAGCCTGACTTGCTAATAACAAAGATACTAGAGCCCTCTTGTACTACGTCCATACCAATGACTTGATCTCCAGTGCGAAGCCGAATACCTCTTACACCCCTTGAAGCTCGTCCCATTGGCCGTACGTCCTTCTCGTGGAACCTGATTGCCTGGCCTAGAGCGGTTGAAATAACTATCTCATTTTCTCCGCTAGTCATTCTAATCCATTTAAGCTCGTCACCGTCATCCAGGTTAATAGTAATCAGTCCGCTCTGACGTACATTTTGATACTGCTCAAATGGAGTTTTCTTGACGACTCCCTTAGCTGTGCACATAAACAAGTGTGCAGCATCGTGCGTCTTTGAAATATTAATGACGGAACTTACTTTTTCTTCAGGACCAAGCTGAAGCAGATTCACAATCGCGATTCCCTTAGCACTTAAGTTGGTTGCAGGAACCTCATAAGTCTTCAGCCGGAAGACTCTACCTTTATTCGTGAAGAACAATAGGTAGTCATGTGTTGAAGCATTAACAACATGTTCAATAACATCTTCTTCCCTTGTAACCATGCCTCGCTTGCCTTTGCCACCACGATTCTGCTTGCGGTAATCAGCAATTTGAGACCGCTTAATATAGTTGGCAGACGTAAGCGTTACAACGACTTGCTCGTCAGGAATTAAATCTTCGTCGGCCATTTTGCCAAGCTCGCCCCGAATAACTTTTGTACGACGCTCGTCGCCGTACTGTTCTTTTAGAGAATTTAATTCTTTCTTGATAATGGCTAGAATTTTCTTTTCGTCGGCTAAGATTCCCTCTAGTTTTTCAATTAGTTTTTTAAGTTCGGCTAATTCATTCTCGATCTTTTCTCGTTCTAAGCCTGTAAGAACTCTTAGCTGCATGGCTAGAATAGATTTAGCCTGGATCTCGCTAAGCTTAAAACGTTCAATTAAGTTCTTCTGAGCTTCTTCACTTGTCTGGCTAGCTCGGATTACCTTAATAACTTCGTCGATATGATCTAGGGCTATCTTGTAGCCCTCTAGGATGTGTGCCCGTTCCTGTGCTTTACGTAGTTCAAATTCAGTCCTACGGCGTACAACTACCTGACGATGTTTTATGTGTTCAGCAATAATATCCTTTAGTCCTAACACTCTAGGCTGAATACCATCGATCAGGGCCATCATATTAAAATGGAAACTTTGCTGTAAAGGAGTTAGTTTAAATAACTGGTTGATTAGCTTTTTAGGATAAGCATCTTTTTTTAGATCTAGTACGATTCGGACCTCGCCTCGAGCAGTTTCATCTCGAAGATCACTAATACCACTAATCTTCTTGTCGCGAACTAAATCAGCAATTTTCAGTACTAATGTTTCCTTATTGAGCGAATAAGGAATCTCAGTAATAACAATCTGATTTCGACCCTTCTTTCCTTCTACTACCTCAGCCACCCCTCTAGTGACAACTCCACCACGTCCAGTCGCATAAGCTGTCCGAATCGATTCTTTGCCGTAGATTACGCCGCCGGTTGGGAAATCTGGGCCTTTAATAAATTGAAGTAGGTCATCAACTGTTGCGTCGGGATTATCGATCACATGTAGCTCGGCATCTACAAGTTCAGTTAGGTTATGTGGGGGTATATTTGTGGCCATTCCGACCGCAATTCCTAGTTGTCCGTTTAACAACAAATTCGGCAATTTAGCAGGGAGAACGGTCGGTTCTTGCAGCCTAGAATCGTAGTTATCTCGGAAGTCTACAGTCTCTTTGTCGATGTCTTCCAAAATCTCGTCAGCCAGCCTCATCATTTTGGCTTCCGTATAACGCATTGCAGCTGGCGGATCCCCATCCATTGATCCAAAGTTACCTTGCCCGTTGATTAATTGGTAGCGCATAGCCCATGGCTGAGCCATACGGACCATTGAGTCGTAAATAGAAGCATCGCCATGTGGGTGGTAATCACCCATTACGGCACCGACTACTGTTGCACTCTTACGATGCTTAGCGCCGCTTCTTAACCCGTCTCTATTCATCGTGAAAAGAATTCGACGATGAACTGGTTTAAGGCCGTCTCTGACATCAGGAAGCGCCCGATCAATAATAACGCTCATCGAATATCGCAGATAGCTGTCTTCCATGACATTCTCTACAGTTCTTTGCTCTACGCTCCTAGAGTGACCAGTGTTGAGGATATCGTCCCGAAGTGCTACACCGCTTCGGCGCTCATCCATAGACAGTTCCTTAGCAGGTTCAATAATTGGTTCTTCGTTTTGTGGTGGTGTCTTTGGTTCTTCGTCCATTTAAATATCCAGGTCCTTTACGAATTTTGCATTGGTTTGAATAAAGTTTTTACGCGGTTCTACCTCTGAACCCATCAACTTGTTAAAGATTGCATCAGCTATCTCTGCATCTTCAACTCGTACTTGAACTAAAACTCTTTTTTCCGGATTCATTGTTGTTTCAAACAGCTGTTCAGCGTCCATTTCACCAAGTCCCTTATAGCGCTTCTGCTCTAGGTATCCTGCCTGCTTAACTGGCGGGTCATTTGGATCTATCTTGGCGCCTTCAGCTTTTCTCTTCTCGATTGCTGCAGCGATTACTTTATCAAGTTCAGTCTCGTCATATATATAGACGCTGGATTTTCGGCCCGGCTTTACAAGCTCGAACAGAGGTGGTTTAGCCAGGTATAGGTGGCCGCCGTCTACAACTTGCTTCATATAGCGGAAAAAGAACGTCATTAATAGAGTGCTTATGTGGCTTCCATCAACGTCAGCATCAGTCATAATAATTATTCGAGCGTATCTTAATCCAGCAATATCAAAGGAATCTTCAATCCCTACTCCAAGCGCCTTAATGAGGCTAAGAATTTCATTGTTAGCCAGCATTTTATCTAGTCTGGCTCGTTCAACGTTTAGCACCTTACCACGGAGTGGTAGAATTGCCTGGGTTTTACTATCTCGACCGCTTTTTGCCGATCCACCAGCTGAGTCACCCTCTACTAAGTAGATCTCTGAGTTATCTGGATCTTTACTCGAACAGTCTGCCAGCTTGCCTGGCATACTGGCGCCTTCTAACACGCCTTTACGTAGGATGTTATCTCGAGCTGCGCGTGCAGCCTTCCTAGCCCTAGCGGCAAGCAATGCCTTACCGACTATTTTTTTAGCTACTGCCGGGTGCTCTTCTAGATAATAGTTTAGGTATTCGCCAAGAACAGTCTCTACGTAGCCCCTGATTTCCGGATTTCCCAGTTTGTTTTTGGTTTGACCCTCGAACTGCGGATCAGGCAGTTTAACGAGTATTACAGCGGTAATACCTTCACGGGTATCCTCACCTGAGAGATTTTCTTCTTTTTCCTTTAGCAGCCCGTTCTTTCGGGCATAGTCGTTTACTACTCTGGTGAGCGCCGATCTAAAACCAGTCAGGTGGGTACCACCGTCCGGGTTAAATACGTTATTTGCAAATGCCTTAATCGTCTCGGTATAGACTTCGGTATACTGCAACGCAATTTCAATCTGTACGTCTTTGACCATTCTGTCGACGTAGAATATGTCTTCATCTACAACTTCTTTGCCGTGATTCAGGTGTTTTACATAGCTTTGAATACCGCCTTCAAAGTAGAAGCCGTATCGCTGACCTGACTTCTCGTCCTCAATATTAGTACGTATTCCCTTAGTTAAATATGCGGCGTGTCGTAACCGATTAAGGACTGTATCGTAATTGATTTTAGTAGTCTCAAAAATCGTCTCATCGGGATAAAATGTAATCTCAGTTCCAGTTAGCGTTGTTTTGCCTACAACCTTTAAATCAGATTTTGGGACGCCTCGTTCATACTCTTGGTTGTAAATCTTACCATCTCGAAAGACGTTAATAAGTAATTTTGTCGACAAAGCATTTACAACACTTGACCCAACTCCATGCAGTCCACCAGAAACTTTATAACCACCGCCGCCGAATTTTCCACCAGCATGCAGGACGGTCAAAACAGTCTCGACCGTGCTCTTTCCGGTCTTCGGATGTATGTCAGTTGGTATGCCCCGGCCATCATCAAAGACTTTGATTCCGCCATCTGCCAGCAGAGTCACATCAACTCGTGTAGCATGACCGGCTAAAGCTTCATCGATACCGTTATCTACTATTTCCCACACCAAATGGTGAAGACCTTCTACTCCAGTTCCCCCGATATACATACCAGGTCGTTTTCGAACTGGTTCTAACCCCTCAAGAACTTGAATTTGACCTGAGTCATAATCTTTTTGTTTACTCACTATTTAATACACCCTCTTTAAGACCTTCTAGTCAATTAGTTAGTCACTCTTAGTTTTCCACACTTATCCACTATTATAGATGAAAAGCCTATTATAGACAAGTTAATACTTGTTTGAACACATACTTATATGGTTCAATAATCATAACCAATATAGAAAGTAAAAAATGTTTAACAAATTACTATCAAATCTTCCCTTTAACCCGAGTCTAATTGATCAGGTTTCTTTTTATAGCAAGAGGCTCCGCAAAGAAGCCGGTATCCGCCGGATGGGCTTTTTGTTTATGGCACTCGCCTTCGCTTTCCAAATTTTTGCTGTCTCCGCTCCTACTGAGGCGAGCACTCAAGGTAGTAGTAACGATGTTATCTATGGTGGTTTTGATACTAAAGAACAAGCATACGAAAAATGTATCAATAATACCCGGGGTTTTGGAGCAATCTTTCTGCACTATGGAATGTCTTGTGAAAAAATCAGGAGCGCAGGAACTCAGACAATAAATACATCAACCCAAGGAGATAAACTGTTCTCAATGGGTCGGATTGCCCAAAACAAGCGCGGTGAGTATGCTGTAAAAATAGAAGGTGCTGGTACATTTTATCTAAGGCACTTGTCTTCCTGGGGTAATTTTAATACCAAAGTTCTAGTTATGCAGACTTCGGATAATAAACCATTCTATGTCATGTATGACTGCGGAAACATCGTAATCGAAGGCGGCTACACTCCTCCAGCTCAGCCAGCACCACCTTCAAAACTCAAATTAGCTAAAGTTAATGAACCGACTGGTGCCGTAAAACCTGGCGACTATATTAATTACGTACTGGCTTTTAGTAATACTGGTGGTAATTCAGCGTTTTTCGCCGTACACGACCAACTGCCGGATCAAGTAGACTTTGTCAGTTCCGAACAAGGCAATTGGGCCGTGAATCGTAATGGAAACAAGTTGGATTGGAACAACAACTCTAAAGAAACTTTGTACAGTTTCGGTAACACCGACGCTTACGGAACGCCTGGTTTTATCAAGTTAAGAGTTAAAGTAAAATCAGACGTAAAATCGGGTACGGTTCTGTGTAACAAAGGTTGGCTGATCGACGTAAATATCACCACCAAACAACCTCAAAGATGGAGTGATGTCAGTGTCTGCAATACAGTCGTCTATGAATGCCCTAATGGCCAGATCCCTAATAGTAACGGCGATTGCGAAACACCAACAGTTCCTGATGCCGCTTGCCTGTACCTGAAGCCGACAGCTATTAACCGGACTAAATACAAGTTCGAAGCCGAATCAAGCCTGGTAAACGGTGCTACGGTTTCTGCCTATACATACAGCTTTGGAGATGGCAGTAACTCAGCTCAACATAAGTCAACCAGTACTAAAGATTCAATCGAACATGAATTTTCAAAGCCAGGTACATATAAGGTTACTGTCGTCGTAGCGACTTCGGTCGCCGATAAAACAGCCCTTACCTGCCAAACTCAGGTAACTGTCGACAAGGAATTAACACCAATGGTAGTTCCTAGCAAGAAAGCAGCCAATCTGACCAAGAAGATAGATGATGCCAACAATACTACCGCAAGTGCTGGTGACGTAATCGAATACAGCCTGACTGTTAAGAACTTCGGTGACGGTACCGCAGAAGACTACGTAATGCAACCTGAAGATCTAAGCGATGTTCTGGAATATGCCGATATAGATCTAAATTCCCTCAACGGCGGTGTATTTGAACAAGACAACCACCGAATTACTTGGCTGAAACCTATTAATATCAAAGCCGGTGAATCAGTTACTAAGAAGTTTAAGGTCACTGTCAAAAACCCTATCCCAAGTACGCTCAGACCTAATAACGCACCTGGCAACTCATTCGATATGGTCATGTATAACAAATACGGTAACGATATTCAGATTAAGCTCCCGCCTACTATCCTTAAGACTGCCGAAACTACTTCAACCAGCCTCCCAAATACCGGTCCTGGCGAGTCCCTAGCTATCGGAGGACTAATTACGACAATAATTGGATACTTCTTTGCTCGCTCTCGATTGCTGGCAAAAGAATTGGATATTGTTAGAAACGAATACGCTACAACTAACGGAGGAATGTAATGAGTGAACAAGCCCCACGAATGCCTGAGATAGAACCAGATTCACCAGAGATTAGCCAAAGCGAGCTCGGCCGAGAATCTGTTAATGAAAAGCATGAGACGAGTCCTGAACGCTCACCTGAAAAGAATCAGGAAAATCTAGAACACATTAGGCATAAGGTAGAAAACCTATCACGTAGTAAAAGCGAAGCTAAAACTGATAAGCCTAAACAGTCTCACGCTCCCCAATTTGCTGTTAACAAGCAGTTGAAAAAGGAAACACTAACGAAAACCATTCGTCGCATTCAGAGTAAATTGCCTCCAACTCAGCGAGCATTGAGCAAGGTAGTACATAACAGAGCTGTCGATAAAGTAAGCACAGCCGGTGAAAAAACAATTGCCAGACCAATTGGTATATTGGGTGGTGGCGCGCTTGCCCTTTTGGGAAGCATTTTATCGACCTGGTTAGCTAAACAGTTCGGCCTGCCCTATAACTGGCTGGCTTTCATCGTATTGTTCGCTATCGGCTATCTCTTAGCTACGACTCTTGAAATGATCTATAAGCTGTTAAAACCATCCAAGTCTAGATAGTTTAAGACTTTAAATAGTTGTTCTAGGCCTAATTCTAATCCTAATCCTGATTCCTATTATTCAGGATTAAAGTATCTTGAGTCTGGTCTTTATTTGTATCTATTTCACCTTGATCTAGTGGCTGTTCGCTAGTCTGACCGACTGGATTAACCGGATATGGATTATTCACCTGCTGAGCTAGCTGGGCAGCTTGTGGAGCTTGGCTAAATGGCTGCTGCTGAGTTATAGCTGGCGGCATAAAGTTCTGCTGAGAGACTGGAGTTTGCGACTGGTTAATATTACTTAGACTCGGATTGGCTGACTGCTGTACGGTCGGTTCATTTGGATAAGGTGAAAATTGCGGCTGTTGAACTGGAGCAGATGCCTGCGTTGGCGACATAGGACTGATGGGCTGCTGAGCAGCAGTTGACGGCGGCCTATATGAGGCACCTGGAGCCTGCTGGGGAGTCGCACTTCGCTTAGCAAGCCATTCATCCAAAAACGATCCTGTACCAGGCACAGCGGGCTTCTGAGCGGGCTGTCCAAATGCTGGTCTAGCTTGCCCAGGAGCCGATGGTGCTCCAAACTTCGGAGCCGCTGGCGCAGTTGCCAATCTAGCAAAGATTTCCTTTTCAACTTCTAGCTTAGGCCGTCCATACTTTGCGGCTGAAAGCTGTTTAAGTGCTGACCCTAGATTTAGATTCGGTGTACCCAACGGTGGCAAACCTGCCATGCTGAAAGGCTGGGTCGGTACACCGCCAATTAAGGATCTGACCACCGCATTCCAGTTTGGTATTCTCAACAGGTCGTCGCCGTCGAACAACGGTTGGAAGTAGCGCGTCATGGCTTCGACGTCGTTCTGTCCAATTCGGAAAGATACGATCGTACCCATGTTACCAAAGACAGCGTCTCTAATTTCTTCGGACAGCTGAGTCGTAAACTGGTTGGCTACGATCAGGTTAAGATGGTATTTCCTAGCTTCTGACATGATTGTAGCGAAGGAATCGGTTGAGAAGTTCTGGAACTCATCAACATACAAGCAGAAGTCTTCACGTTCATTTTCAGGAACGTTGGCGCGGCTCATAGCGGCGGCCTGGAATTTCATAACGAAGATCATACCCATAAGTCGGGAGTTAAGATCGCCTGTTTTACCCTTGCTCAGGTTAACCAGCAAGATTTTTTTGTTGTCCATTATTTCCCTAAGGTCGAAAGAGCTCTTAACTTGTCCGATAATATTGCGCATCATCTCATTAGATAGGAATGCGCCGAACTTGCTAACAACCCAGGAAGTTACTTCACCAGATTCATTTGACCTCTGTGATGCTGGCCACTCCTTAGTCCAAAAATCTATAACATTCTGATCAGTTACGTGTTTCAGTTTTGATTTCATGTAGTCTGGGTCGATTAGTACTTTTGGTATGTCAACGAACGTTCCACCTTGAGGATCAGCCATTAGCAGTAAGGCACAGTTTCTGAAGATGTGCTCAAATCGAGCACCGATCATACCCTGGCGGTTAGGATCATACAGTTTATACAAAATATTAATCGCCTCTTGAATCAGAAAGTCTTTTTGGGTATCGCTAGTAAATTCAAATAAGTTTAATCCCATTGGATAGTCCATATCGGCTGGACAAAAGTAAATTACATCCTCGGTTCGCTCTTTCGGTACCATTGAAAGTAATTTTTCGGCAGTATCCCCGTGCGGATCGACAAATGCGAATCCATCGCCATTCATCATATCTTGTACTGCTAAGTTTTCAAGGAATGTGGATTTACCCGTACCAGTTTGTCCGACTACATACATATGCCTTTGCCTGTCTTGAAGCATCAGCCGGATAGGTTTCTTGCTGCCTCTGAAAATATTGTAGCCAAGCAACAAACCATCCTCTGGTATATTCCTAGGGGCGTCAACCTGTTTCGAAGCCTGGCGTTCAAGTTGAGAGGTAGGTATATTCTTTTGATCTGGGAAATGGAATAAAGTTGCCAGTTCGACAGCATTTAAGATGTTCTGGTTATTTTCAGGTGGAAAGAATCTAAGGATAAACCCAGTTATAAAGCTTTCCATATCTTTAGCTACGGTATACTTAAATCCGTTCTTGCCTGGTGCATCATATAGAGAGAAAGCTGCGACGATATTTCTTTGAATGGCTTGTGCCCGTTGGGAGATATTAGATGACGCGACAACTCTAATCATCACCTCATAGCCAGGATACCTGGTCTTGTCGTCTATAGAATCAAGGATCTGCTGGTCTAGAGCCGAAAGCTCCTTCTTATCTTCGCCCGGCTTCTTTTCTTCCGGGGGCTTTACAAGCCCGACGGCAATCTGTTTTACAAACCAAAATAGTCCGTCGAAACCTTTTTTACTTTTTTCTCCCTTTCGTTTCTTGTTGGCTACTTCTTGAGCGCCTTTACGCCATGACGGATTTGCCGGCCTCATTAGAATCTGGATAGCTGCACCATCCTCTTTATCTAAGGTAGACATGGCGTTTAGGATCGACTGCATGGCGTCACGTTTTATTTCTTGATATGTAGCAATCGGATACCCAAAGTTTTCCTTTAGAGACAGTTCTCCGCCGATTGTTCCTGCTAAGCGACCAATCGGGCTGAAGACGTTATGTTCGGCTACTTCTTCCATTTGGGCAGTTGGGTATGCGCTGTTAACAGCCTGTTTGACGACATCTACTAATGCAACCGGTACGGCAGCGTAATAATTTACTACTCCGTTGCTACCAATTATTTCAAATCCGAAATGTCTTTGCCCGTAAAAGCTGCTTTTAAAGCCTTTAGTTATGGTACTCGCAATAATGCTATATAAGACTTGGGCTTTGGAAATGTTTTCCTCTACGACGTCACGATTATCTCGACCATTACCCTGTATATCTTCACTTGACGGCGGTAAATGTATAAGTAGCGGAACCATCTTAAGCCCGCGTTCGTAATTCTTCTGTTGCCTCAGAATCTTACGAGTGTAAATATAAATTACACTTCCGCCCACAACTAAAAGTCCAAGAAGGAACAAAAGTAAAATAGCTGTTCCCGACATATTATGATTCGCTTACTTTTAAGTCTTTATTATAGCGTTTCTTAAGGTAGTCAGCTTTAAACTTAGTCATCTCACGGCTCTGCTCATTTGGATTATCTTTAGTCCGATTAACTATTTCTTTAGCCTTAATAACCCATTCTTTTTCAATCAGATCGGCATCATCGGCTATTTGCGGTGAATCCTGGCTTAGACTAGTGGTCGGGCCTGAATTGTTAGCACTGCCCATCATAGTAAGTGCCGGTGGTATACCACCTAAAGGAGTTGGTACTGTAGCAGATGGATTTGGCGTATTTTGCGACATACTATTTACGCTTTCATCCTGAGACGATGGCATGACCGAAGAATAATCCTGACTGTCGTTTGAAACCGGACTTGGAAGATCGTCACTGCCATTATCGTTTATGCTTGGATTCATCTAGTACAGTATAACAGATATAGAAATCATTTTACTACACCTATTTAAGCACCTATTCAGATTGAATATTAAATCTGAGTTTCTTAGCATAGAAACTGGCGACGACTAGAAATATTGTTGTTAGCAATATATCTCGGCCGTTTAGCTGATTTACTGATCTAAGTAATAACGCGATTGAAATAACACCCGACCCCACCAAAGAGTAGATAATATCTTTTCTAGAAACTTTATTTAGATCTATATTCGACCAGTTAAGCCCTAGATAGAAACTTAAACTAAGAATTACGAATAACCAAGCGACCGGAGCTATTAATAATATTACGGGAAGACTTTTAGGGTCTGTTTTCATAAAAAAGGCTAAAAGAATCACAAACATTACTAATATAAGTTCTATGATCCTTTTACGGTGATGAGTTGCTGTCATTCATGGTGCCCTTCTTTTTGTATTCGTTTTTGTTATTTGTTTATAAATGTGGCTTCCGAAGAGGTTTTGATGGAAGTGTAATTTGGAGCCGGACGGTAAATGCGCTGCTGTAAAATTACTATTAAGCGCTTACCGTCCTAGCTGTGACTGACCGCTCTTTCTGCGTTTAACGCAGATTGAGCGACGAAGAGATTTGTAAGTTTTTATTTTTGTCCTTACGCTTTTTACCATACTAGAACAAAATCCTTATGTCAATAACTTTATGTAGTATTCTTTACTACTTTACAGTAGTCGTACGTTATATTTACGTACTTTTCGGCAAAATACTTTGTTATATTATTTACATCGTATGTTTTGATTTGTATAGTTTTATAGCCTTATAAAACCCCTTATTTGTCAGTATTTTTCTAATTTATAGCCTAAACAAATATCATTAATAATGATCATCAAAATATAAAAATACAGCAAAAAACCTGACTACTTTTTTTATATTAAATGCTCTAATCGATATGTATTTGGTACGTGGATGACCTTCTAATATTTCTGTAAGTTTTAAAATATTCTAATAATTAGGCTTTAATTTTAACTACTAAGCTAGTTTGTTATTTATGAAAAGCACTCAGTTTTCAACTTTTTATCTAGTTTCGTAGTTTTAAATAACCATTTTCTATTAAAAAGCCTATATCTCACACGATAATATTTGTTGTTGTTTATTGCAGAAAAGTGATTAAACCTATAAATCTATAACAAACTTGAGCTAATTTGCCTGTTAATAGTCACTACTGCGGCTAATTTCACTAATCCTAGTGATGCATTACTAAGCATTGTTTAGTTCAGCCCTATATTTCTCGAAATTGTGTTTTACCCTACTTTTCATATTTTTTGTTTTATTAATATCTATAAGAATATTGTCTTTATTTGCCTCAAAATTGATAAAAAGCGTATTCAATAATAAGCTGCCTTTAAGGCTTAGGATTGAGTTATACACAGGTATTTTTATATTTTAATCATTATCGTATTGACATAGTTTCAGACTATTTATAAGATAGGCGTAGCACTTGAATAAAAAAAGTGCTCAAAAACAAAAACGACATTGTAACAACGGCTTCTCGCAAGCCGTTGTTCCATCCAAAACCAAACCAAAAATAATCAAATCAAAAAGCAAAACTAAAACTCTAAACTAAAAAGAAAACAGCTCCACCTCGTAAGGAGCTGTTTTTATTTGTTAGCTAACTTAATATTTATATTCCCTTTATTACTAACTTTATAAATCTAATTATTAACATCAATAATCTTATGCCATACATACATAAATTACTTGACCCCTGTTACTAAGTCTGTTACACTAATGCCTAACCTTAATCGATGCAAGGAGTAAGTAATCACCAAGGTAACTCGCTTGAATCATATGATTCGAGCCTCACAACTTAGGGTCATTGACCAAGACGGCAAGCAACTCGGAGTGATGTCCAAAGAGGAAGCACTACGTGAAGCGGAAGAACAAGGATTAGATCTCGTTGAGATTTCACCTGAAGCCAACCCGCCTGTCGTAAAGATCATTGACTGGGGCAAGTACAACTACCAGAAGACTAAGCAGCTGCAAAAGAATAAACGCAGTGCAAAGTCATTTGAAGTTAAACAAATGCGCTTCGGGTTGAAAATTGGTGAGCACGATCTGGATGTTAAGACTCGAAAGATCAATGGATTTCTAGAGTCCGGCCACAAGGTGAAGATAACAATCTTTTACCGCGGACGTGAATTAGCGCATAAGGATCTAGGATTTACCCTTGCCGATAAAGTAATTGGTGGTTTCGGTGATACAATATCAGTCGACCAAAAGCCCCAGTTAAATGGAAAGCAGTTAAGTTTTGTGATTAGGAGCAACAACAATGCCAAAGCTAAAAACCCATAGTGGAACAAAAGACCGAGTAAAAGTAACCAAGAATGGTAAAGTTCTTAGGCGCAAGTCTATGGCCAGTCACTTTTTGCAGAAAAAGACCGGCAGCCGCAAGCGAACGCTGGCAGGACTACATACTGTTAGCGGTAAAGCTAAAAAGAACCTTAAAACAGCCCTAGGAGCGTAAGAATGAGAGTAAAAAGAGGCGTTACAAGCCACGCAAAGCACCAGAAAATCAGGAAAGCAACCAAAGGGTTTACCCGTGGCAACCGATCCAGCATCAAACGAGGCCGTCAAGCTATAACTAAAGGCCTACAATTCGCATACCGAGACCGAAGAAACAAGAAACGTACCTTCCGCGCACTTTGGAACTCAAGAATTAATGCTGCAGCTAGAATCAACGGTACTACATATAGCAAGCTAATTGCCGGTCTTAAAGCTGTAAATATTAGCTTGGACCGTAAAGTACTTAGCGAATTAGCTGTAAACGAGCCAGATGCATTTACTGCAGTAGTTAAAGCTACTCAAAAATAATATAACCTAGATATATGACAACGAGTGAGATAAATTCAGGTACATTCGAAGAAAGTATGAGTGAAGTATTTAGAACTTTCACTGAAGGCAAATATGTTGATCTGGATGAAGCAGCAGAATTACTTTCAAAAGTGGAGTCTGCAATTGGTAATGTTGCTTTCGTTTGTGGAATTTTGCCACAACGAAGCGATTTAGATAAAGTTGATCTGCTTAGATACATAGCGGTAGGTCCACCCAAAAGCATAGTTCTTGGTGAAAACTAGAATAAATTAAAATTGTCATAAACTAAAAAACCGCTCGATTGAATTTCAAAAGAGCGGTTTTTTAGTGTCAGATTATCCGTAAGCCGGGTTCTGTTCTATCTAGCCATCTATCTAGTTCTACAATTGCTCATAGAATCATGCGGATATATTGATTAGCTCCAGCGGGACGCTTTAATGGAACATATCTCCTTGCAGCGGACAGGGTTTACCTAATTCTTACGTCACCGTACGAATTTGTGGGCTCTTACCCCACTCGTTTCACCCTTACCTGGCAAGCCAGGCGGTATCGTTTCTGTGGCACTTTCCCTAAGGTTGCCCTTGGTTGCCGTTAGCAACTGTCCTTCCCTATGCTGCCCGGACTTTCCTCCTGAGTTTTACCTCAGGCGACTAGTCGATAATCTAACATAAGTATTATATCATATTTACGCTTATTGAGAAGTGTTAAGGACTTCGTTAACTATGGCATCCGCCTGCTTATTATGTTCCCTTGGAACATGTTCAAAGATTACCTTGCTAAACCTTCCAACTAGTTCTTTTGTCGAGTGATTAATCGCAACAAGATCTTTATTACTAACTTTATATGCACCCTTCATTTGATTTACTACCAGCATACTGTCCATGTAAACATGTACAATTGTCGCTTTGCGTTTCAAAGCCTCCTCTAATCCTAGTTTTAAGGCTTGGTATTCAGCCTGATTGTTAGTCGTTACGCCTAAATACAGCCCATTCTTGGCAATAATAGTGTCATTCATATCCATAAGCACAAATCCGGAAGCCGAAGGCCCTGGGTTGCCTCTCGACCCGCCATCGGTAAATAATTTAACTTCTAACGGTTTAGTTTGTTGGACATTTTCTTGTCCACTGTCTTTATTGAAAGCAAAACAAATTATTTTTACCGGCGTTTCCGCAGTCACTTGATTGCCGTAGTATTCCCTGAATTTCTTTAGTAAAGCGTCGAGTGGAGCCAGTTTTTCGGTTGGTAGCAAGTCCCCTTTAAGTATCTTGCCAAGTTGTTTTTCAAGAACGCTGGTGATCTGAGCAGTACCGATAGTCACCCAGGTTTCAGGTTTCAATGGATCAACTTTATCAATTAGAGCTACTTTGTCGTTTACATGGAGGTCTTTGTCGTCATTAATCCTCCATGTGCATGTATTTCCGTTTATTACTTCTTGGGCGTGGTCGTGGTTTAGTTTTAGACTTTTCATGTCTTTATTCTACATGCTTAACTTTCATATATTCCGTATTCCGCAGTATCCGTACTTAATGAACCTGGATCTATTACTGGAGCTCTTAACATAATAAAGTCAGGGGGAGTTTCCACACGGTTAACTGGAACTGATTTAACAGTTCCTTCCCTCAATATCACTCTCTTCTCACTCGTCCACTTCTGTACCCTTTCATAAAGTTCTTCAACTGCTTCATCGACTGTATATGTATTTAAGTCTAAGGTGGCATGAAGTAATCCTAGATTAGGGAAATAACCTATGAACCATTCTATATTTTTTTCTTCCATTTTTCCTCCTGGTCAGGGTGAGAGGACTTGAACCTCCGGTCTCTGGACCCCCAGCCCAGCGCTTTACCAACTAAGCTACACCCTGTTATTTCAATTATATCCGTATTTCTAGAATAAAGAAAAAGCACCGCTTGGGTGCTTGGTTCGGCTGGCTTCCAACATGACAACCTGGATTTTGAAACCAGGTGGGTTTCCGCACGACCAAAGCCACGGCTCGATCAAATATTGGAATCCCCTATGATAAGTAATCAGATTATCATATTGTTGGCACCAGCCATATGCATATTATATCGGATGAAATCTATTTACGTAAGTAAAATAGAATACAGACTTTCCACTACATTTGACACTACCGGACCAACAAATGGGAAAAACACGAACATGAATATAACGATCGACATTAGTCCGCCCATTTCTATCTGGTACATGAGCCGTTGTAAGGGTTCGGGTGCAAAAGCAAACAGCAAGCGCGATCCGTCTAATGGTGGAAAAGGAATCATATTGAAGACAAAGAAGCTGAGATTAATAATTACAAACGTACTAATGATGTTGAATAAGTCTGTACCGACTGCTATACCGGTAATTCGTACCACTAAAGCTGCAATCACCGCTAAGGCAAGATTTGTTAGCGGACCGGCTATACCAACCAGAGCTGCCCCAAACTCTTCGTACTTTACGCTGTTAGGGTTAAACGGAACTGGTTTTGCAATAAAGAACGGTGGAATACCCATAAGTATCAATACCATTGGCAACAATACGGTAGTAAGAATATCTATATGCTTTAAGGGGTTTAAAGTCAGCCGGCCCATGTCTTTAGCAGTTGTGTCCCCTAGCCAGTGGGAAGTAAAGGCATGCATAGCTTCGTGTATCGCCATGGACAACAAAATACAAGCGAAAATAATTAATAATTGGCCACCAGAAGTATCATTCAGCATAACCTAACCAGTATAACAAAAATTTTCCCTTAAAGATCCTTGACTAAAATACTTAAAACCACTACAATAACCCCTTGAATCTAAAGGAAACAATGTAATGCAGAAATGTGAAATCACAGGCAAAGGAAAACAGTTCGGACATAACGTCAGCTTTTCCCAGCGCCACACCAAGAAAGTTTGGAAACCGAACCTACAGACAAAGACAGTTACTGTTGACGGCAAGAAAGTTACCCTTAAAATCAGTACCCAAGCAATCAGGACTTTGAAGAAAAAAGGCTTGCTAGTCTAAATTCTTTTTAAAAAGTCTTATTGTCTTTCTAAAACAATAAGTTGAGGTTGTTCGTTAAGCAAGTCGCTAGCCTTTAATTTTAGCCTAGCGACTTTTTCTTTTGGCTCCATGGCTAGTGTTATTAATACTTCGTCCAGGCTAACTGCAGGAACAGGATAGTTCAGCTTATCATCTTTATACTGCGTAGGAATAATTATTTTCGGCTCAATCTGCTTGATAACCTGCGCAGCTCCTTCGGCATCTAGAGTAAAGCCATGGCCGCCAACCGGAACGATTAATACGTCTATCACTCCAAGCTCTTCCAACTGTTTTTCACTAAGGCCAGGGTATATATGACCGACAACCGCTATCCTTATTTCGTCAGCTACTATCTTGTACATTGTAGCGGACAGCTTATCTTCTTCGTCGACATGCGCTCTGGCTGCCACACCTATTACCGTTATGTCTGAGGCTTCATATTCTCCCGGGGCATCAATAACTAAGTTTTCCGACTTTACTTCTTTTTCTGGCCGCAACGTGAAAAGCTGCATATCAGATGGTTTGGCTACGGCTGATCCGCCCAAGCTTTTAATATCGTCATCAATTACAATGTTAGATTTTTTCGAGCTGATTTTCACGCAGTTTGCACCGTAGAACTGTATTTCCATGTTTCCCCTAACTTACTTTTCTGACTGAGTCATTAAATTGTGTTTATCTATTATTACCTGTTTTTTAGCTGCTTTTACATTAGCTATGAACCTGTCCTTAATAGTCTCACGGTATTTATAATCAGACAGTGACATTACTGTATATCTAATTTCCTTGCCCTCTTTCTTCTCTAAATCGGCAACAAACTTATTTAACTGGGTTTGGTTAATATCTCCGACCAGTAGAAGATCAATTCCAGAAGTTTCATCCCTAGTAAATTGGCCGGAATAAATAACCAGTTCTACGTTTCCAAGTGTCTTAAAGTTGTCGTCTGGTGCTGACGACTTGCCTTCAACAGCGGCTTTCTTGCCTTTTGCTGGTTTTTTGCCACCGAATATTTCAGATAGCGGCGAATAATAATCAAAGTCCTGGTTTACTTCATAGTAAAGCCGGTTATTGGTAGTGTCCGAACTTATGATTCCGATACTAAGTAGGTTCGCAAGTTCTCGTCTAACCGAATTTATCTGCTCGTCGATTTTTCGGGTTATTTCTCGAACATAAAAAGACCGGTTGGGATTACTATAAAAAAGCTGCAGCAGCTTTACCCTCGTTTTGGATCCAAATAGTTGTTCGATCATACCCCTATTGTATCAGTTCTAAAGTAATTTGTTCAGGTGAATTTGTTCAAGAACTTTGCAACATCTGCTTCTACTTTACTGGGGTCGGCATACCAACGAATACTATTATTCCGCTTGAACCAGGTCTTTTGTTTTTTAGCTAGTTTCATATCCAAGTCCACATTTTGTTTAATGCAGCTCTCGATATCCTGATTAGCCGTGAAGTATGCTTTGAACGCCTTATAGGCTGGTGCTTGCATAGGAGCAACATCCCAACCGTATTTAATTGATAATCGTTTAATTTCTTCAAGCAGTCCGAATTTTAAAGTCTGCTCGACTCTGAACTCGGAACGTCGTCTTAGTTCATCTTTTTCTATTTCAAGACCAATTATTAAAATATTAGGCTGAATAGTATTGTGTTTTTTCGGTTCCGCACCTGCTTCTAGCGAACGAAGTAAATACCGAGGGTTATATTTATTTTCAGGTAGCGGAATTCCTCTTTGCGTAAGCTCAGACTTCAGTTCTTCAATGCTGACATCAGAAAAAGTGTCTCTTATTTTTTGGTTAACTGGTCTAAATTCATAATCAAATATAACGCTGTCTATATATAGCCCGCCACCCCCGACTAATATCGGCAGCTTATTTCGTGATTGTATTTCTTCAATCGCCGCTTCAGTAAGTTTTTTAAACTGCGCTACCGTAAAACTCTCGTTAGGATAAACAACATCAAGCAGATGATGCTTAACCTCTTTTTGATCTTGCGCAGTTGGTTTAGCGGTCCCGATATCCATATCTTTATATACTGTTCTGGAATCAGCACAGATAATTTCACCATTAAACTTACTTGCCAATTGCATAGCTAGTGCAGACTTACCGCTTGCAGTCTGGCCGACTATTACTATTAAAGGTCCGTAATATTTGGTTTCCATATGTATTTCTCAATGTCTACTTTAAAATCTTCACTCACTTCATAACCTTCTGCTTCTAATACTTGCTTATGGCCGCTTTTACCACCTGGATATCCACTAGCCAATCCACCCTGCTTATTCACAACTCGGTGCCACGGCAGTTTAATATCTCCGAAATGTGCTATCCCACCGACTATCCGAGCCGATCTAGGGCTGCCGCAAAACGCAGCAATTTGACCATAAGTCATTACTTTGCCGTTGGGTATAAGCGCAACCAAATCATTTACTTTGCTTCTAAAGCCATCTTCCGGACTAGATTCCACTATATTTTCTCTAGATATGATTTAAGATCCGTAAGTTTAACTTTTTCTTCTTTGTCTTTCAGTCGTACGCTTACCTCACCTGCTTCAACATCCTTTGGTCCAACTATTAGAGTAACTGGTATCTTCATGGCTGCTGCATCTCTGATCTTTTTACCTAACGATTCGTTTCTATCGTCTACCGTATACCTAATCTCATTGTATTTGACAGGCTTCATCAGTACGGTATCAGCAAGTATCTCTTTTATCTGGTCGACATAATGGTTTACAGTGTCGTTAATAGTTAGGATTCTTATCTGTTCTGGTGCCAGCCAGAACGGAAGCCACCCTGCGGTTTTCTCTAGTAAAACGACCATGAATCGTTCTAAAGAACCCAGAATTGCACGATGAACCATGATTGGAGTCTGCTTTTCTCCATTTTCATCTATGTATTCAAGTCCGAATCTCTTTGGCGTAGCGAAATCAAGCTGAATTGTTGCTAGCTGAGTCTCTTTGCCCATTGCAGTCGGATACATAAAGTCCAGTTTAGGTCCGTAAAGCGCAGCTTCACCTTCCATAGGTTTTGCGTCTAGACCAGCTTTTTCAGCTATTTCGTTTAAAGTTTTTTCTGCTTCAACCCAATCTGCATCGTCTCCTATATATGATTCAGGTGTAGATGGGTCTCTGAGCGATAGTGAAACCCAGTGATCGCCATACATCCCCAAACCGCTATGAACTTCTTTAATTGTTTTACAAAAACCTTCAATGACTTCGTTTAAATGTTCTCTAGTTAAGAAAATATGGCCATCATCGCAAGAAATTGCGCGTACTCTTTGCAGCCCGCCTATTTGACCTGGTTTTTCGTCACGGTACTGCATAGTTACCTGCATATAATGTATAGGTAGATCTTTGTAGCTTCTAGGTACCGCGTTATATATTTGTATATGATGTGGACAGTTAACTGGTTTCATCACAAAATCTATATCGTAATGACTTTTTACTTCAAATAGCTCTCCGGCAAATTTTTGTGCGTGGCCTGAAGTTTCGTATAAAGCCTTCCTTGCAAAATGAGGTATTTCTACTTCTTGAGCCCCGTACTTTGTGCCAACCTGGCGCATTAGTTCAGTAAGTAATCTTCTAATAGTAGTGCCTCTAGGAGTGAAAAGCGGCAGCCCTGGTCCGACTAGATCTGAGAATACGAATAAATCTAGCTCTTTCCCTAATTTGCGGTGATCACGTTCTTTAGCTTCCTCAAGCATTTTAATGTGAGCGTTAAGTTCTTCTTCCGATTCAAAAGCCACTCCGTAAAGACGTTGCATTTGGGGATTTGTTTCCTTGCCTCTCCAATATGCACCGGCAACCCTCATCAGCTTGAAGGCGCCAACTTTTCCTGTTGATTCAACATGAGGACCACGGCATAGGTCGGTAAACTTGCCGTTTGAATAAAAAGACACTTTCTCTACCTTACCTTCGCCCTCTGCGACTGTCCCGAACTCATCCTCATCCAAATCTTTAGCGATTGTAGTACCGGCACGTTTAAGATCATTCAATAGTTCTTCTTTATATGGCTGATTTGTCTCTTTAGCCCAGGTAATTGCATCGTCTATATTTTTCTCAGATCGTTCAAACTTTTGGTTCTGAGCGATAATGCCCCTCATTTTCTTCTCTATTTTGTTGAAGTCATCTTCTGAGACAGTTGTATTACCTAGATCTATATCGTAATAAAAGCCGTTTTCCACTACTGGGCCGACTCCGAACTTAGCATGAGGCCAGAGTTCTTGGACGGCAGATGCAGTTATATGCGCCAAAGAATGCCTCATAGCGTGCAGATTGTCAGATTTGTCCATATAAACTCCTGTATTACATTAATAACCATTAAAAAAAGACGTAGGTATTTAGAAATCTCGCAATAATCTAAATGTTATCCTACGTCTCGGGTCCAATCTCTGGAGGTTCCACCTAAGACTTTTACTCTTGCCGGCACGATTTCGTTCGTTCTGGCCCTGCCAACGAGGCTCCCCGGGTGGTGAATCCGACTCATTACCTAAGCAAATTATAGCATAACCCCTGTAATGGCCCCAAAATAAAAAATCGAGTGGTCTCGCAAATCCACTCGATCGATTGAAAACCTCTCCCAAAACTCAACCTAGTGCTAATTATCATAACAAGGATAGTACTATTAGGCTAGTAGAAAAGTAATGTCTTTTTTACATTTTCAACTGGGGAAAACAATTCATATTATTATACCCTGCCTGGTATATTATTTATGCTTAAGATATCTCATGAATTGTGCGACACATAAAAAGAGATCCGGATATGGATCTCTACTTATGGTGGGCGATATAGGATTTGAACCTATCACCTCCACAACGTCAATGTGGCGCTCTAGCCAAATGAGCTAATCGCCCGGCTGCAGTTCTAACCCGTTAATGTTACTGCATAACAGAGATAAAATCAACCTTACTGCCCGAATTAATGTTGTACTAACTATTGCTTGTATTGATTTTTTTACCTGTTTATGTTATCATAAGCGTGTTAATTGAGGTGTTTTACGGTTTGAGTACCAAGAAACAAAGCACACTGGAGGAATTTAAGCTTTTCTATGAAGAGCTGGCTTCATCAGTGAACATAAGTCGAATCCGACGTACCAGATTAGCTGATAAATAAATCAGCTACTTTGATACACCGAATTACCCCTTGGGCAATCCAAGTTTCTCTTCTTCAACTCTTTTTTCCCACAGTTATTCCATGCTTATCCACTAGCATTATAAATAGCTTTATGACAATATGTAGACATGGTTTGTATATATTGCGGTGGTAAAACACAAGTTTCTAACAGCCGTACGCAGAAACGGAGCAACTCAGTTTGGCGACGTCGTACCTGTACACAGTGCCTGGCTACCGTGTCGTCAAATGAAAAAATAGATTACGAAACAGCTATTATTATTACCGGCGAGAAGTCGTCTCAGCCCTTCTCGCGCGACATATTATTCATTAGCGTTTATGACTCATGTCGGCATAGGAAAACCGCCATAAAGGACTCAATTGGCCTCACAGACACAATTATTAAGCAGCTTATACCCCAAATTAAGCACGCTTCATTGTCTAAAGCTCAAATCAAAGAAACTACCGGCAAAATACTTGCCCGCTTCGATAGCGCAGCCGGCGTCCAATACAAAGCTTACCACCCCTAATTGAATAGATCGCTTAGTACTAATATAGGGTTAAATTACTGTCTTGTTGTCTTCTGTTTTTGTAGCTTTGTCGGTTACGTCGAATTTGTCTAGATATTTGCCGAACATCAACCTGGTTTGGGCATTAATAGCTGCCATTGAGTTGTAAAGTATTGTCGTTACTGGAAGCAGCACCCATTGCAGAACCATGAATACGGTCCGGTGTTTCTTGTATCGTTCTGGTTTTGGAGGCAGTGTCTTTAGGCTAAGATACAGCGTAGCCAATATACCGACCATAGCTATAGTCTGGATACGACCCGCGATAACCGGCAATTGATTAGATGCGTAGTCGTTATTATTGAATAGCGCCGGTATAAAACCAGCAAAAGCCAGTATCAACGGTGCTGTCGACCAGCTGATATGGCCTTCCAAAAGCCGGCTAAACTTCATAATTAGATCGCCTTTAGGAACATTATTCTGAGAGAAGAAGCCCTTTTCGACTACATATGCTACGTCTGACGCGCCCCACGCCCAACGCCTAATCTGAATGAATTGCATCTTAAGGGTCTTAATATAAGAAGATGAAAAGACAGCATCTTGATAAATTGGAACATATAATGGATATACCTCGTGTTTGCCGTCAAACCGGAAATAAGTCCGCCAGAACTGGTGACCGTCTTCTACGATGGTACGAACACTCCAGTAATCTGTTTCGATCAGGGCGGCCATACCTTGGGCATGCGATGAGAAGTTGCGAATCATGTGCGGCCGCATAGACAGTACAATATTCCAGAATGAATTTCCGGTTGCTATCACCCTCATTAGTGCCGGTGCATCCCATATATTATTGGTATAAATTGGAACCGGTTGGAAGGATGAATAAAGCGGATCCGGACAAATGCAGTACAGGTATGCCAGTGACGCTAAATATCCTTTATGCGGACGATTGTCCGAGTCTAGCGTCGTAACTATTACGTTGATCGGGTCAATATTTGCCTTTTCCAGATAACTTTCCAGCTGCCTGGCAGCAAAGGTAATGTTTCCACCTTTGCCTCTGACTTCTTTTTCAGTCAGCGGGTGCTTGGCGGTTAGAGTATGGGCGAACTGGCTGCCGTATTCTTTGGCTAAATCAAGTACAGCTGTTTCCGACTGGGCGCCGTCCCGGCCTTCGTATGCAAGCACTAGAATTACTTTTTTCATGTCGTAATCTGACGCTATGACAGATTGGATAGTTGGTTCCAGCACTTCCCTAGTCTCGTTATAGGCAGCAATAATAATCGCATGGTATACATCGTCAGGCTTAATGTCTTTAACCAGCTTCAGATTATCTCTATGCCAGCTTGGACTGTTATTAGTGTTTACTGTACCGGTCTGCAGGTCATCCAGCATTCCCCGCCAGTTTAATGCCGAGAATTCATCTATTTTCTTAATTCCCTGGAAATTCCTAAGCAACAGTCCCATAGATTTAACGAACCAAAGAAGGATATAGATAATTACGATGAATATAACTACCCTAGGGATAAAGAAGCTTAAGATAAACGGAAGTAACAGGATCGACCAAGTTAATAGCCCAGGCAGTATCTCAAAAAAGCGGTACCGGCGGGTTCTGTCTTCTTCATATGGGATCTCTATGTCGGCTTTGCGCATGTTATCTCAGCACCAATAAGGCGTTGCTCACGATTATAGCCAGCAGCATTAATAACGCGCCTAGGCTCAAGACCATGACAGAATAGTTTCGGTGATGGTCGTATACTTTAGCACTTAATACCATGTTTATTCCGAAAACAACTATCAGGAACACTACAAAAGCTAGAATATCGGTGATTTTACCAGCTTTGTAGGCACTAATTCCCAAATTAGATCTAAACTCTACAATATAGCTGCTTCCCCGTCCGCTTCCCAGTCGCAAGAACACCAAGATCGTTCCGATAACTGCGAAAAAGCTGTTGAGGCTGAGCAATAAAAGAACTAGTCGGTCCTGGAGATAATCTTTTGGAAACATATGGATTAATTTTACACTTTTTATCTACCGACAACTAGCTTATTGTAGGTATCTTCAAGCACTTCGTATAAATTCCAGTACTGTGGCCATGATTTAGATACGCAAGCAGGATGAACAAATTCTATTTCTATTCCTGAGAACAGCCCGAAAAAGGCTAGAGCTTGAACAACTCTGTGGTCTCTACTATCTACTGGTTGTCCCTCTACTGCTTTATTTAGCATCAGAGGAAGTTCAGCTATTCTATTAGATTCATGTCCTCGTAGAGATGGAAATCTCTGGTCTGCTTCTTCTATCGATATTTCACCGAATACATAGCCGTGAGGTACGTCTTCAGCTTGCTTTACTTCAAACTCGGCGTCTTCGCCGTGAATAAGCCTTACAATATGTAGCGCCTGATTAAATAACGTTTCATCTAACCTTCTGACCCACCTTTCACCCGTTTGTTGCTTTTCATGCCACTCATCCCATACATCATAAGTTAACCCTAGTTTATATGGAGGATTTGAAATCCGCTCAGGATCTCCGATAAGCACTGCTGCTGTTGCCCATTGCGAAGTCCTATCTCTAAGGTGAAGCAATTCAGTTTGATTACTACATGCCAACACTTCTTCTTCGGTAGCAATATCTCTACTTATTAGCGTTCCATGCTTAATGATCTGCTTTCCCCAACTCTGCTTCCAGTTGCTAAAACTGAAAATTCTTGCCAGTGTTCCAGATTCGCCAACGTCCAATGGTTTGTCCGTCGGCAGATCTAGAATTATTTGTTCAAGAACCCGAATATCATCTGACGGATGAGCAATCGAATCAAGCTGTTCGAGCGCATAACCCGGATCACCATAGAATGTTTCTAAAACTGCCATTCTAATATCGTATGACTTATCATCATCAATAAAGGGGGTAATTAGTTTTTCGTGCTCAGTGATTGTGTTTATCATATTACCTCTGGTGCGGACGGAGGGAGTCGAACCCTCGTCTCAACCTTGGGAAGGTTACATATTAGCCGTTATACGACGCCCGCCTGGAGCCACCTTGGGGACTCGAACCCCAGGCCCCCACTTTACGAAAGTGATGCTCTAGCCAGCTGAGCTAAGGTGGCATTCAATATTGAATTATATCAAAATAAAGCTTAGAACGGTTGCATTTTACCCCTGATATTGTTAGACTAACCTCCGTTGCTTTATTATTTAAACCAACAAAACAAACGCGGGCCCGTGGTGTAGCTGGCCTAACACGCCTCCCTGTCACGGAGGAGATCGCCGGTTCGAATCCGGTCGGGCCCGCCAAGCTTAAGCAATACCCAATATACCTGGAATATGGTATTTTTTGTTTTATGGCTGAAGATGAATTTACCCCGAATTTAGCAGAACGAGAAGATTCACGCTTTTGGTATGTAGACAGTAAGATGAATGTTACTAAACCTGGCGATACCGTTATTATTAGCGAAGTATGTGGAGATAGTTTTGGTGAATATAGTCGAATTAAACACTTAGGAATAGCTGCAACTTTTTTATTAAATTTTAATGAGGATGAACAAAGTAGCATCGAGTTAGCAAAAGTATTCTGTGACCCAGGTGAAATAGATGCATTATCACCTGAAGAAGTAGATTCATTTTCAAGAATGCCTTACTTTTCAGCAAATTTTGAAGGAATTGGTACCATTACATTTAGCGGCATGGAATGTTTTTGGGGATCTGTTCAAGATCAATAGTTAAATAGTTCGGAAATCAGACTCGATACCCCGCCAGTAAGAAATACTGGAAAGATTACTTGAATATATTAAATATAACTTTATCTGAACTTTATAGATAAGCTATATAGCCCTCAAAGTATTTCGTAAACTAAATATTTACAGATAGATTATCAATAAATTCATTTAGTCATTTCCTTGACTTTTTTTCTATTTTGTGCTATCATTTATCCATGAAAACAACTCCGGAATCCAGCGTAGCATCAGAATTAGAATCGACTAGAGAAAAATATAATATTGGTATAGGTTCTATCGTAGACCGCATAGACTTAGGCGAACGTGCTTTTGTTATAAGCGAAGCTTTCGGAGACACAGACATAGTAAATGCAAATAAGATTGAAGTTAACGAAGACGGCAAATATGTAGTTAGCATGTTTGGTGGTAGTGGCTCCCTTTCTGAAATGAAATTAGTAGACGTCGATAAGTTAACTGTAGATGAAATTGTTGAAGGCGTTAGTCGCGGTCTGCCTGAATACCTAAGACCGCAAGAAGCTGAAATGCTCGAATCCTTTAGGCAATCCTTAGAGCAATAGATACTTAGCTCTTAAACTAGTTTGCATAACTTTATTACTCAGCTATAACAGATCACAGCTTTATATATACGGTCGCTTTTTTCTTATCTTTTAGGTCGTTAATAAAACCGTTGATGTCTTTAAAATTAATGACTATATGAGCTGCTCTAACCTTTTCGCCCTGCACTTCAATGTTTTTAACAATTTCTAAACAGTAGGTATTTACGCAGTATCCGGAATTAATAACGTCGGATACTTGACCAGGTTTTAGCTTAAATATGGCATCAGCCGTCCTAGGTGTAATATCCCTATTAGTCTTATCTATTACGCTTTCATATTCCCCGCCATTGTCTTTTGTTGCTTGGTCTTCAGAATATTTTTTTGCTACGTCTGCAAAAGAAACTCCGCTGTCTAATTCTGCTTTAGCAGCTTTTGCTTTAGCCATTGCTTCCGGATCAAGTTCTGGCATTAGCTTTTGTTCCATTAGCTGAGTTTTAACGTTGCGTTTAAAATCTTGAGTTGTCCAACCCCAATACTGTTTAAGTACGTCTTCGAATACTTTATCACTTCCCCCTAGTCTGTTCTGAGTTTTGACAATCTTAATTTCGTCATTCACCTCTACATCGCTGACTGAAACTTTCTTATCTTTGGCCATCATTTTGATATAGGCGTCGTTAATTACTTTATTCAGTGCCCGTTTTTTGTAATCCTGAAGCTGCTGCTTGCCAGATTCGCTGTTAAAGTCTAGTTTCTGTTCGTTTTGGTAATAATGAATGTAATGTTTAAGTTCAAACAGATAATTCTCATAAGCTACAAAGTTATTGCCGGCTTTTGCAATTGGAAAAGGAATAACCTGTGTGACTCCGTACAAGAAAGCCGAATGTGATTTTAGCTTATATAGTGAAAAGGTTGTAAAGCCGAAGAATCCGACCAAAGCGGCAATAAACAACGAAGTCGTGATCAACACGATCTTGTGCTTGGAGTGCTGTAGGGGGTAGATATACTTTCGAGCACTGGATAAGACTTCTTCTCTGTGTTCGGCAACTGTCTCATTAGTTATCTTTGGTAGGTGCTCTCTGACTTGTTCTTCGAGTTTAGCAGCTTTCCTAGCCTTAGGTGATAATAGTTTTCTTATTCTTTTCTTCATTCTTCTATTTCCCTTTCGGATTGAGTTTCCGTTACATCAACACCCTCTTGCCTCAATATCTTTAGTAGCTGCTTCTGTATTTTAGCCGGATGGTGAATATCATGGATAATCAAGTCGCCGACGTAAGTTTGCATCATAATAGTACCATATCCTAAAGCGGTTTGTTGCAGTCCGGCTATCTGGTAGTTGACCATTTGGATCTGGCTTAAGCCAAGGTCTACAACAGTACGGTTAAATAGTCCTTTCTGAGTAATCTGAATCAATCTTTGGTCGGTTACTATGAATACGCTGTAGTACCAGCCAATCCAAGACGGAAATAATATCAAGCAGCCAAACAATATACTAAACAGCAGGCTTAAGAAGAAAAACGACATGCTTGGCAGCTCGTTTGGTCGGACGTAAGTCAGAATCAGCGTATACAATGGTCCTATAAGCCAAGCGGCCATACCAAAGATAAGACCCCGACGCATCACAATTGGATGCTTGCGAAATACAAACAAAACTTCTTCGTCTTCGAATTGGTCCTCAAAGTATTTTTGACGGCCTGTTTGTTTTTTAGCCATATGCACTATTATAGACTATAACCAGATAATTCCTATCTGTTGTATACTGTTATGCGGAGTTTATGCGTCCCCATAGTTCAATGGATAGAATACTTCCGTCCTAAGGAATAGATAGCGGTTCGAATCCGTTTGGGGATACCAGAATATCGTCATCAGCAAGTCATAATATTTCTAGTGTTTAAGGTATTTGTCAGCGTATGATCCAAGAACTCCATTTATCATGGTCTGATATTTAGCATTATGCTTGTCAGCATATTGCTTGAAAAGATTAAGGCTATCCTTGTCTATAGCAATAGTGATCTTTTCTTTAACTGATTTTCGAACAAGATCTGCCGGCAACGGTAAATTATCACTTATAATAACTGCTTCGTCCAATGACCGCTCTACATCATCCGGCGCATCAGTATAGTTAATTGTTTGAGTCATATATCTTTTTCCCTTTCCGCCAGTATCCGGCACCGATAATGCGAATCTGGCTTTTTCTTAATGTAAACCTAACAGTGGCTATACCATTTGAGGTTTTGCCTATACAAAAATAACGCGTTTCTTTTGATGAATGTAATACATCTTTCATGAGTATTCTATTTTTATCAAAGAAAGCTTCTTGAGCTTCATAGAAAGATAGATTATGTTTGGCAATATTTGCTTGGTTTTTGCTATCATCCCATTCAAAACCCATACATACTATTATACATACTTTTATATGTATAGCAAGTCACTTTTTTCAAAATACTGTCGTTCTGCCAATTTTAAAGCAGTTTATGTCGCTTGAATTCCCCTAATAGATCATTGAAAGAGTATGTTGGTTCATCTTCTCGACGCTTCGCTTCTTCTATATCCTCTAAATCTTCAAGTATCTGGAATTTTATAGTGTCTTCTATAATTGAAGAGGTGCTGACATTGTTTTTTACTGCAAACAATTCTATTTCCCTATAAAAGTTTGTCGTTAATTGTAATTGTTAAACGCATAATCTACTTTTTAGAGAACTAATATCCTTAATCTGTTTAACCTTTGAGTAATAATACTAAAATTTACTATTTTTTCGGTTTAGCTTGAGTAAAGTATTCGTGAACCGTACTGTAGTCACAGAGTTCTGAGTTACTGAACCAATGCGCTATTTCCTTCTTAGCTTCGTCTAATTCAGCTGAGGCATGGATGATATTGGCAACTCCCTTGCCTGTCTGAGCTGCTTGTCCGAAACTGACGTGGGCATAGTCGCCCCTGATAGTTCCCGGCAACGCTTTCTTAGGCTCCGTCTCGCCCACCATCTTGCGAACAGTTTCTACGGCATCAACACCTTCTAGTACCATGGCAATTACCGGTCCTTCTAGCATAGAAGACAGAGTGCTGGCAAAAATATCGTCACCTTTCCTGGTTTTCAGAGTACCAATACCTTCGTAATGCTGGTGGTAATGGGCTTCATCCGGTTGTAGCAGCTTAGCTCCAATTATTTTGTAGCCTGCTCGTTCAAACCGGCTGATAACTTCTCCAACAATGCCGCGCATTAATGCATCTGGCTTGAGAATAATTAAAGTTCTTTCCATATCTTCCTTTGTTTTATTTATGTAATTATAACAGATATGCGCATACCCTTCTATGTCGTACAATATACTTATGTTATTCCAAAAAGCCAAAACAGATTTCTTAGAATACTTAGAGATTGAACAAAACCGGTCTCAGAAAACAATTGCCAACTACGACCATTACCTGACCCGGCTAATAGACTACGCTGGCGATATAAAGGTCGGCGATATAGATGCCGAATTAATCAGGAAATGGCGCCTCTGGCTTAACAGATTGGGCACCAATAGTAGCGATGAACTGCAGAAATCTACCCAGAACTACCACCTTATAGCACTAAGATCCTTCTTAAAATTCTGCGTAAAACGTGAAATTCCGGCCCTGCAGCCGGATAAGATCGAGCTAGCTAAAACTAATCGTAAGCAAGTTACTTTCCTCACCCCTGAAGAATTAGATAGATTGTTCAAAACTTGTAATCTAACTAACTTGGCAGGCTTGCGCGACCGAGCCATACTTGAATTGTTGTTCAGTAGCGGACTTCGGGTGTCCGAATTAGTTGGACTGGATAAAGATCATATTAATCTCAAGCGCCGTGAGTTCATGGTCAGAGGTAAAGGCCAGAAAGACCGCCCCATATTTATCAGTCCCTCAGCGGCTGAATGGGTGCAATTATACTTAGATAAGCGCAAAGACACCGTCAAACCCCTCTTTATCCGCTACAGCGGCCAGAAAAAGGTCGATATGAGCGGAAACTTCCATAGACTAACCGCTAGAAGTATCCAACGAATGGTAGCCAAGAATGCCCTTCTTGCAGGAATTACCAAGCATGTCTCCCCTCATACCCTCAGGCACAGTTTTGCAACTGACCTACTCATGAACGGAGCCGACTTACGAAGCGTACAAGCTATGCTCGGTCACAGTAATATTGCTACAACTCAAATCTATACCCATGTGACAGATCCGCATCTCAAAGAGATTCACCAGAAGTTTCATCACAAATAGTCGACTATGGTGTCCTATACCCACCCTGATCTATACAGTCTTCTGTACCCTGGTAACCTGAAGGTACACTTCTTGTGGAGGTATAGGTAGCTGGTGGAGCGTTCGTAAATGTCCTTGTAAGTGTAACTGTATACTTGTAGCATCTCAAAGGATTCTGGAGTATTGGATATTGATGCGACAAACTTTCACCATAGCTACAAGCACGGTTCCTTACTATTGAAGTAGAAGTCCTATCTCCAAAATTCCATGTACAGTCACCCGTAGGATTTACTCCAGGTCTGTCAACAGATTGATTCCAAAACCACTGGTCCCATCTAAATGCAACTGTGGAGACTGTACTGTTTGTAGCATTACAAGGCGGCGCATTAGGGATTACAACGTTTGGATCGCATGCTCCGGCATATGCTGCCTGGCCATATAAACTATTGTTTGTGGGTGTGTTACCAGTTGGAGATGGTCCAGGACCGGGTGTAGGTGCTGGTGCAGGTACATTTCCACAAAGATCTAATGTCGATGTAGGCTCAGTAGAAATTTTCTTACAAATTCCAGCTTGAACTTCCATGCCGTAATCTGGAAACATATCATTTAACCCACTATCGGGAGATTTTGATCTGACTTTAATGCGCTTTAATACGTCTCCTGCTTTACCGGTTGAGTCTATGTCTATCTGTCCGCCTACCATCTGCTTATTAGGATCTGTTGGTTTGACTATGAGCTTATTCGCGCTATAAATTGACCTCACTCTTAAAACAAAATTGCTGTAATTTAAGCCAGTTACTCGCATAGTACAGTAGTAGTCACCACTGCCGTTGCATGTCGCGTTTACAATCGCACCTTGTGCGGCAGGATTGCCTGTTACATAAGAGACTGTATTGCTACCAGCCGGCTGAGGGTAAAGAAAGACCGTAAATTGATTTGAAGATAAACTGGTTCTACTTAAATTATCTAGCTTAGCTACATCTACCCGTAATATTCCAGTTTTTATAGATCCGGAATTCCATGCGCCCTCTGTCGGTAATGCTGGTGGAGAAAAAGTATTAGCAGACTGAGTACTCGCATCCTTAGCTTGCCAGCTTAAAGTTAGATCATCGACATTTGTAGCCGATCCTCCAGAGTTAATCGTCTTAACATTTACTAGAGTAGAATGATCTGTGCTAATATTATCAAATGTTTGATCTGGTGGAGACTGGTCAATTAACAAGCAGCTATATGATACGTTATCGCTTAATCTATTTGTATTAGGTCCAAGAAATGTACTCGTAGGGTTTGGCTGGCAATCTGTCTTATCCGCACTACCGTTCTTAGCACTATATGGATTTTGAGTAGGAGTAGATGCAGACGGATCGAATATTGCTCGTTTAGCATCATTTATACCAGATTCAGCAGCATATGTTGCCTGAGTACTGAGCTGGCGGTCTAAAGATAATCTACCTTCCCTTCGAGCTATCTGTGCAAATCCAGTAACTATCAAAGATAGGACGATCATGATAATGAATGTCACAACTAAAGATACTAGTCCTGATTCGTTTTGGTATATTTTAGTGTTCTTATACATATTAATTGTTATCCTTATAAGTTTATACGAGTTGTGACTATTGTTTCAAGTATTGCAACGCTGCAGAACTGGCTGCCATAGCCTCCATTACATTCGTTTAAGACAGGATCGCCTCCAACGAATAAATCAGCATCTCCAGCAGTTATCTTAACTCTTACTCTTGATACATTTGTATTTTTAATAATTTCAAAGTCGCTTAGGCGCATATTACTCGGTAGAAGTTCCCTTTTGGTTGGTGCGTTATAAGGAACATTTGCTAAGGTATCGCAAGATGTAGGCTCGTCATAATTAAGATATGTGTTATTGAGGCCTTTTTGAAAGGAATACCTTGATTTCCCATAGCAATAAACACCGGTATTGCCAGAAGCAAATGTTTCCAGCTCTGCCCCTGCATACTGAGCGGTTTGAGAAATATTATCTGTTATATTCCTGACTGTAGTTTGAGTCCGAGACGACAGCACTCCTTTATAATAAGTATTGCCGATGCTCATAAGTCCATATACGCAAAGCAGTAAAACAACTGAAAATACGGTCGTAGCTATCAAAAGCTCTAATACGGTAAACCCTTTTTGATTTACAGATTTTTTTCTCATATTGCCAGCCTGTACAAGAATTCAACTTTTTGCTCCGTACCATCCAATCCATCCCAAAAAGTTTTCACTTGATATGTATCTGGGTTCTGAGAGATTCTGGTTACGACGGTGTAATATTCTACACCTACAGATGCCTCTCTGCAGGCAGGGGGCTTTGGTGCAACTCCAGGGTCGCTCCCGTCAGCACAGAATTTAGGTCCCGCACTAGCGTATAGCGAAGGATCGGCATAGAGTCTCTCAATCATAGACTGGGCGTACTTTGTTCCGGTTGCCCTTTCTTGAGACATTCTGATTGATTTTGAACTTCGGTTGGATATTGCAAATGCTCCAGTCAGAACTAGGCTTACGATCGCAACTGCAATAATTACCTCTATGATAGTGTCACCTTTTTGATTTTTATAGATTTTAGATAAATTTTTTAACATGTGCCGTTCTCAATTCTAAGGTCAGTTGTATTATTGCCGGTTCCACCGATCGTTATCTTCGCTATCTGATTACCGTCTCCCTTCATGCACACTGTGACCCCTGTGGGAGAATTTCTAAACGCACTATTCGGTAAAATGTAACTAGCAGGAAATGAATTTAAAGCATTTGCACCTAGAGAAGCTGGAGTAGCCGAACTAATTGCACCGCTTATTCCAGCAGGAAATGTAACGTAATCTATTTGCTGCACGCCAGAACCCTGGCTCCCGTTACTTGTATTGTATCCTGGATTTATCACGTTAAAGAAGCCGACTGTACTAGTATTAGTAAGACCTTTTTTTACTGTTTCAACGGTAATTCCATTTTTCAATGTATGGGTGGTTTTTGTTTGTACTGCAATTTGAGGCCTTGCTTCGTCCAGATTTTTAACTAAAGAGTTGTCAGAGTTATTCTTACGTCTACCAACTACGGTGTACACGTCAAACGTATTGCCTCTACCAAACTGAATGACTTTGCCGATTACTATACAGTCTCCACTTTCACCAAGTAAATTAGATGTTCCACTGACTATGTTTGGAGGATTATTCCCATTTGCAATACATCTGAGTCCGTCCTGGCCACCCGTGTATCCAGAGCTTACGTTGTCTATAACATCGTTCAACTGCTGCTGAGCGTCCCTGATTCCCTGATTAAACTGTGTTTTACGTTGAGCACCGCTAATCAAAGTTAGCGCACTAACTAAAATAGCCGATGATACACCCAGGAATATCATAGTTTCAACAATAGTAAACCCTAGGGACTTTAGCCCACTTTTCATGCTTGAATTATAGCATAGAACTTACGCTTAAATTAAACGCCAAGCTGGGTTTTATACCAAGTTATCATTCTTCCGCCAACAAGCAGGACTATGACGCACGCGGCGATTAAAAACGGTCCGAACGGTACATGATGCTGCTTGCCTAGCTTTTTCTTATATATAAGCGGCATAGCAGCAAAAGTACCTAGTAGTGAAGCTATAAATATAAGCAGGAGGCTTGCCAATGGACCGCCGACTATTATTCCAAGTAGCCAGCCTAGTTTCACATCCCCTCCTCCAATCCATTTGCCATTTGAAACCTGAAATAAAATCCAAAATATACCCCCGCCTATTAGAAGTCCCCACATAGATGACCCAAGTACGGGAATTAAGTCATTTCTATTAATAATCAGTCTTAATAACAAATATATGCCTGTTATACCAAATAAAGGAAAAACTATTCTGTTTGGCAGGATAAACCATTTTAAATCGTATACAGCTAGTGCTATAAGCCCTGTAAGTAAAATTAACCATAAAGCAAAAACTGTTGCTCCTAGTCCATTTAAAGCATATGGCCATGAGTAATACGATACTAAAAATAGTATTGCAGTTAGGAGCTCTACGGCAGGATACTGCCAAGAGATATTCTTCCGGCAATACCGGCATTTACCTTTAAGCACAAGCCAGCTTATAACTGGTATTAGATCTTTAGCAGCTAAGGTATGTTTACAATTCGGGCACATAGACCGCCCCTGAGAGATTGAATATTTTGCCTTGTCTCTCTTATTCTTTGTGTGTTCCTGTTTATATACCCGCCATACCAAAGCATTTACAAAACTGCCAAGGCAGATACCAAGCACGAACATTATTAAAATAAGCATTAGGTATATATTATCATTAAATTAAAAAACGGGGCTTGGTGCCCCGTTTTAATTGCTAATTTAAGTTCTTTTAGCTTTCTTGGCAAACTGGGGCAAATGTACCAGCTGTATTTTCAATTGTGTAAACTGCTGCCCACTGCCTTGCTGATCCTGCAGTAGTTTGACCTACTGTAGTAGTGCTGCATCTTGCAGCAGGAACTAGTGTTACGAAGTCCTGGTTAGCTGTCGTATAAGGACCTGTGTTAGCATAAGTTGCTCTTATACCTGCGCGTCCTACCGCACTAGCATCTCCCTGTGCGCAACCGACGTTGTAGTATCCCACCTTAGCTTCAGCTGCAACAGAACCTGTAGTAGTGTTGGTGACACTTACAACTGCATTACCGGTACAACTATTCGCCATTCGTCCATTATTATTGTTCGAAAACTCTGCCGCAGCCCCTAATAGTGCTGCTACGTCATTCTTACGCTGTGTGTTTCTTGAGTTTCTCTGCAATGCAGGAACTGCCAAGAATACAATCAACAAGATCAAACCGGCTATAGCCAGTACGATCAAGACTTCGATGATGGTGAAGCCTTTGTTACGATTTTTTATTTTGTTTAGCATTCTTAATGCCCCCTTAAGATTATTAATTTGTTTATGCTTACAATAATACTGTTTCTATGGAGAAAAGCAAGTACTTTTGTAAATTCAAGCTTAGCAATACTCTGTTTAGTTTAAGTGCCGCTTAAATTCTGCCCCGCAAGCCCGTAAATTGGCAACAATACGGCAGCAACAATAATAAATGCGAATATTCCCAGAATCACCATCAGCGCCGGTTCAATGATGCTGCTAATATTTCGAATTTGGGTATCGACTTCCTTCTCGTAGTAATCAGCAATTTTTTCGAGCATTGCCTCTAATGCACCGGACTGCTCTCCAATTCTAAGCATATTTGGTACTAACTGAAGAAAATTAGGATCTCCTTCTATAGAATCGCTCAATGCTTTACCACCCTTAACTTTTTCTGAGGCTTTTGCAAGCGCTTGTTCAATATGGTAGTTGTTAATAGCATCGCCGGTAATTTGTAGCATTTGCAGTAAAGGCACCCCACTACCAACAAGTGTTGCACCAGTTCGTGCAAACCGCGCCATATATAATTTCATAAATAATGGACCTATTGGCCATGCCGTCATCTTAAGCTTGTCAAAAACTGACTTTCCACCATCTGTTTTTGCCCACCGACCGAAGAAAATCCCTAAAACAATAGATACAACAATGATTATGTACCAATACTTAGTAATAAAATGGGACAAACCAAGCATCAGTCGTGTGACAAGTGGCAAAGTAGCACCAGGCAAATCTTCGTACAAGACTTCTACTTGAGGCAATACTTTTACAATCATAAAGCCTACAACTGCGAACATAACTACTAAAACGACTGCGGGATAAATTAATGCGCCTCTTACCTTGCTCAAGATTTCTGCGTCTTTTTCTTGTTGGTTTGCAAGCCTTTCCAGTGATTTATCAAGAGTTCCTGAAGTTTCTCCAGAAGCGACCATACTTACAAACACTTTATTAAATACATCTGGATGTCTTTCAAGAGCGACATGAAGCGCTGAGCCGCCCTCAATGTCTGTCGTGATACTTCCTATAATGTTTTTAAGTCTTTTGTTCTGAGTTTGCCCCTGTACGTTTCGTAAGCTTTGTACAAGTGGCAAGCCTGCATTTATCAACGTCGAAAGCTGTCTCGAAAAAAGAACTTTATCAGAAGTTTTAATTCTGTTAGTTATTTTCCCAATTCCTGAAGCGGAGCTTGATTGCAGCTTTATTTCTAATGGAGAGTAGCCTTGAGACTGTATTAATTTTGCCGCTGCCTGTTCTGAATCAGCTTCAACTTGAGCGTGAATTTTCTCACCGGTTGAAGCGTGACGAGCGGTATAATCAAATGTCTGCATCGCAGTATTATCCTCTCATTAGCCTGTCTAGCTCATCAATGTCTACGGCGTAGTTGCGAGCTTCTTCATAAGTTATGGTTCCATTATGAATAAGATTAACTAATGTTCGATCCATAGACTGCATGCCAAATTCTGCTCCAGTCTGAATTACAGCTTCTAGCTGATGACTCTTACCTTCTCTAATAATGTTTCGTACTGCTGGTGTAGCTATAAGAACTTCTGCTGCGGCCATACGACCACCACCAATAGATGGAATCAGTCTCTGAGAACATATTGCCATAAGAATGTTAGCCAGCTGTGATCGGATCTGAGGCTGCTGGTGAGGTGGAAATACGTCAATCATACGGTCGATACTCTGAGCTGCTGAGTTAGTGTGAAGAGTTGCAAAGACTAAGTGGCCTGTTTCCGCAATAGTAATCGCTGAGCTGATAGTTTCTAGATCTCGCATCTCTCCAATAAGTACAACGTCCGGATCTTCACGAAGGCTGGATCTAAGTGCTGCGGAGAATGAATAAGTATCGTAGTGGACTTCCCTCTGAACGATTACAGACTTTACTGACTTATGAGTAAATTCGATTGGGTCCTCAATAGTAATAATATGAGCTGCCCGTTCATGGTTGATTTTACTAACGAGAGCAGCTAAAGAAGTAGATTTTCCTGAGCCAGTTGGACCTGTTACAAGTACTAAGCCTCTTGGATAGTCAGCGAATTTATTGACAATTGGAGGGAGTCCAAGTTGCTCAATGCTTAAGATCTCATTTGGAATTAAACGCAGTGCAGCAGCCAAGTTTCCTCTTTCATGAAAAGCATTTACACGAAATCTACCGAGGTCACCGAATGCAAATGAAAAGTCGAATTCTTTATCCTTTAGTAGAATTTGTTTCTGGTCTTCATCCAAGATCGCAAAGATTAACAACTCAATAGTTTCTTCTGTTAAAGCATCAACACCGTTTACTGGTAGTAACGCACCATCTACTCGAAGCATTGGCGGCAAGCCTACTTGCAGGTGAAGGTCTGAAGCTTTCTTTTTAATAACTTCTTCTAAAAGTATTTCTATTCTTGGTTGTATGTTTGCCATGTTTGTTCTTTCCTTACGCGGTGTCTCCAGCCGCCACCCTGTTTACTTCTGCCAAGGTTGTCTGCCCTGTCAGTGCTTTTAAATAGCCATCTTCCCGCATGGTGACCATACCTTCTGCCCGAGCCTGCTTTTGGATTTCCGCGCTGGTCGAGCGTTTTAAGATAAGATCCTGGATGGATTCGGATATTTCGAATACTTCGTAAAGTCCCATTCGACCCTTATACCCACCGGGTGTTTCGGGAGCATCTATGCCCTTGAATAAAGTATAAGCTTTTTCAGTCCTTAGAGGCAAATTCTCGTAACCAAAATCTTCTGCCGCCTTCTTGCGATCTGCATCAGTTGCCGGTAATATCTTGCTTAGTGTTGCTTGAATTGCTGCGGTTTCAGCTTTGTCCGATTGATATGATTCTTTTTGCTCGCTAATTCTACGCACTAGTCGCTGACCAATTACTGTGTGCACTGTGCTGGCTATCAAGAAAGGTTCAATGCCCATATCTAGAAGACGAGGTAAAATTCCAGCTGCAGAGTTCGTGTGAAGCGTACTGAAGACTAAATGTCCTGTTAATGCAGCCTGTACGGCCAGCTGGGCTGTTTCCTTGTCTCTAATCTCTCCTACCATGACAACGTTAGGATCTTGACGAAGAATTGATCTAAGTCCTGTTGCAAATGTTAAACCGACATCGGCATTAACTTGTATCTGGTTAATGCCTTGCATCTTGTATTCAACTGGGTCTTCCAAAGTAACAATATTAATAGAATCGTTCTTTATTTCTTGGAGAAGTGCATAAAGAGACGTAGATTTACCAGAACCCGTAGGCCCGGACGTAAGAATCATTCCGTTTGGCTCTTTTAAAGCCTTCTGGATAGTCCTTAGAGCACGGCCATGGTAGCCCATATCAGATAGATTTAAACTAGTTCCGCTCTTATCCAATAATCGAATGACTACTTGCTCTCCCCAAACGACAGGGCTGATTGAAATACGCAGGTCAATTGCATGCTTATCAACTACGATAGCAAAACCTCCATCTTGAGGTATACGGTGCTCGTCAATTTTCAAATTGGATAAGATTTTAATCCTGGAAACCAAAGGTGCTTCAGTACTCTTTGGGAGTTTCATTATTTCTCTTAAAACTCCGTCAATCCTAGCTCTGATCCGCAGAATTTTTTCTAATGGCTCAATGTGGATATCGCTAGCTCTGTTCTTGGCTGCATATTCCATAATTGTTGATAATGCTTTACTAATCGGTGAATCTTGGACGATAGTCTTCATCTGTTCTTGAGCGGTATTTTTCGACTGGCTATCGTCTTTTTCAAATGAATCTGCGGTAGATTTTAAATCTCCAACTAAAGCATTGTCTAGACGTTCTGAATACTGCTTTAATACTCTTTTTATTCCAGCTTCACTAGCGGCATATACTTTTAAAGGTCGCCCAATTTTGTTTGCTAAAAAGTCTGCCGCCTGCACGTTGTCAGCATCCAGCATGGCTACTACTAACCTGTGCTGCATCTCGCCCAAAGGTACAGCCATGTATCGCTGAGCTATATCCTGAGGAAGCAAAGATAATACGTCACCATCTATCCTTGCATCACTTAAGTTCACATATGGAACTCTGTTAACTTTTGCCGTAATTCGCGTTAAATCTTCATCCGAAATGTGGCCATCTTCTATTAGTAAACTGAGTATCGGCGTGCCCTCAGACTCTGATTTCTTGCGAATTTCCTCAAGCTTTTCTTCTGTAATTAGCCCCTGAGCAAGTAATTCTATCTCTACCTGTTTCTGACTTGATGCAGAAAGCACGCTCATACTAAATTAACCTTACTGTTGTTTAGTGTTAAACGGAGTTTTATTAGCATTGTCTTCAATCTGTATTCTTTTTGTAGGATTGTTTGAATCCTGGTTAAAATATTTGGAGTCAGGATTCTTAAACTCGGGTGTAATCGGTTGTACTACTTCTGCAGTCTGGTTCCTGCCAGACTTAGGGGTAATGAGAAACCTAGATATTCCTACTGAAAATAATGCGCTTATAAACCCAACAACTATTAATAGAGCTATATCTTTTTGTTTCATTGCACAACCTCGGTTTTAATTTCAAGCGATTTTTCTGGTTGATAAAATGTCTTACCGTCTAATAAAAGTTTCATCTTATCATTACCACCGCTAAGAGTAAGTTTTTGAATTTGAAGAGGCCTGATAGACTTTTCCATAGTGGTCAAAAGCTCTTGAGCCGAGCTGTAATTACCTTCTACGTCAAATTGGAAAGGCATGTCGACAGGCTTAGGGTCAGAACTGGCTTCAGCTTTAGACTGGGCCACTTCGTCGTCGGTGCCTGTTAGACCAGTAATTTTAAAACTTTTCTCAGTTAATATCTTTTCTAGACTAGCAGTAAGGGCGGGAAAATCGTACTTACTAGGTAAAGCATCTAAGATAATTCTTGCGTTATCACCATCTTTCTCTCCCTGTCCTGTCGGATTACCCTTAAGTACGTTTTCAGATCTACCAACAAATTCCTTGTACGATACCTCTAAGTCTTCTACTGCTTCTACATTCTTTTGAAGCTGTTTGTCTGCTTTATCTTTCCTGTCTATTACTCTAGCCTGGTAAGTTCTTTGGCTCCAAAGAGATTTAGCTGAAACTAGTGAGAACACACTAATAAACACCGCTCCGGCAATAATACCAATGGTTGTAGCCTGTGCCTTATCGATCTGTACTCGCTTGGATGTCAAATTAATTTTTGCCATTATATTTGTTTCTCCGGTAATGCTTTAAATAAGTCTTGCGGTTTTTCAATGTCCGACCTAGTAGTCGTCTGTTTTGGAACATCTAGTTTGATTTTAAGTTTACTGTCGAAAATTTCTGGATTAAAGTTAAATGAAATCGTATAAGTAGTTTCCTTTTCATCTCTTGAAAAACTTGCCATTACTACATCGTTAAATGGCTTGTTATCGCTCAGAGTCACTATGTTATCGTCTCCAATCGTTCCGTATTTAGTAAACTTAATCGTATCGACATATTTATTAATTGCCGCAAATGAATTAGTAGATCCCGTAACTTCCATTTTATTTTCTGCATAGTTAACATCAAGCTTGCCTATACTAATTTCAGCGGGAGTGATTTGAGACATGAATCCTGCTAATCTAGTTGCAACCGGTTTTGCGTCATGCAGCGCTGGCAAGCTGTTCAATTGGTTTTGAATAGTTAATACTTTACCTAAATCTTTTTTATCTTCTAACTTCTTAGTATTTTCCTTAATACTGTCATTCATGGAACTTATTCTTATTTTTTGAAATACCCTAACAGAAAGGAACAGAGTTACAAAAATAGCTAAGCTAGATACGGCTACTAAAATAGAAACAACTATAACGGTACGCTTAATTCTTGCGGTCTTAATGTATTTCTGTTTTACATCTGGAAGTAGATTGAATTGAATCATACGTCCCTCTCCGCTAATCCTGCAGCTACGCCAAAATGGTTGGATGCTGCTAGTAACTCACTTTGTCGATCTGCTGGAAATGATACGTTTCTCCAGGCATTTCCTATTTCTACGTTCAAACCGAACTTATTAGCTACATACAAAGGGAATTCTGGAAGAGCTGATGCTCCTCCAGTCATTATTATCCTATCGATCTTTAACACCGGATATCTTGCTTGGAAAAACTTGATTGATTTATCTATTTCGGTAACCAAAATATCAATCGTTCCGATAATCGCATTGTATATCTGGCCTTCCAGCTTATCTTTGCTCAAGCCGAATTTATTAACAAACTGCTGAGCTTGTTTTTCATCTATATTTAAATATTGTACTGCAGCCCTAATAATTGCTTCACTTCCTGTAGGAATAGTTCGTGCAAGTCTTGGTGATCCATTAACGCTGACAACTAAGTCGGTTGCTCTGTTGCCGATGTCTATAACCATTTGCGGAACGGACGTACCAAATGGAATGACTGCACGAGACAGCGCCATATGGTCGGGCTCGAATGAAATAACGTTTAATCCGATTGATTCAAGCATGTCAAGCCTTGATTCAATAAATTCATTAGATACACTAGACAAAAGTAATTCAAGCTTATTCTTGTCTTTAGGTGAATCTCCCAGAATTGCCCAGTCAATTTTCGATTCTGCTAACGGCGTAGGAATTAGTGAATCGGCTTGATACTGAATAGTCTTGCCTATTTCATCCTCGCTTAGCTTGTCTATGTCAATGACAGTAGTAAATACTCTTTGGGACGGTAATCCTACGGCAACATGCTTTGTAACTACTTTAGACTGGTCAATTAGATCCTTAATAGTCTTGGCTAGCTTCTGCTGGTCGCCTTTAGAATCGCTCACAGCGATATTATTCTCCAATGGAACATAGGCGTACTTTACTAATGCCTTGGATTTTCCAGCATTGTGAAGCTCTACCATCCTGACTGCTGTAGTACCGATATCAAGTCCGAAAAACTCTGATACGCCGCTAAGTATTCCCATTAGGTTAACCTCTTACCTTGGTCGAGAATTTGATTGTATATATTTCTTTTTTTCATTTTGCCCACCTAAACCTTTATATGGTTCATAGTTACTTCAGATTATACCATAAGCGATTATAATTATGCCCTGTTTAAATTCAAAATTATTTTATTAATCTCCCTATAGAATTGGCGGCAGGACCGTATTGAAATAATTTCCGTTCAAATCATTTGGATCAGGATCGCCAATTGGCAAGCTTAAGTAAATTTCAGGGTTGAAGTTGAATACTTCGCCTGCACATACTGGCGCAGATCCATTAAGCGCTCCATTGCAAGCTCTGGCACCGTCAGAAGGATCCTCGCCGTTAGTAGCATTTCGGATAGATCCAAACGTCCTTAAGAGCTGGACGTGACGGGCTACAAACGAGCCGTTTACAACTAACTGTATCTTACATGCATCAAATAAGTTCGCTTCATTACCGGCATAGACATTAGTGCCATTTGTACATGTATATATAACACCTCCGTTAGGCTGGGCAGCACTTGGCTGCGCGACATATACTCCGTCAAGATTTGGTACAGATTGGTCAATTTTAATATTCCTTGCAACGATTACCAAGCTAGGAATATCAGTACGACTGTTTCTTCTATTACCCGGAGTGTCAGGTTCAAAGTTAATCGGCCCAGTAATTGTCAGAGTGCCGTTTACGAAAATCCTAACATGCCTGGCTTTCCTGACCATTCCACCAGTTATAGTCAAGTCGCCATTATGAATATAGTCGCCGGAAGCCGCATTTAATGACATAGGGTTGCTAGGTACAGGATCGCTCACGTCTGCTGAATCTGCAAAATAGTCGTGAATACATTTCGAATTAGTAAATTGACCTAGTGGAGCTGTCTGATTAGAGAATGTCAGGCCGTTGCCGAATCTTGGTAAAGGTAAGGCTGCACCTCTAGTCTTTAAACTTGCTGAGTTAAACTTGCTGATTTGTCCGAGCGCAAATGCCGCAAACTGTACTCCGCTACCGAATCCAGATGCATCGCTTGTATACGTATCAATATTCCCAAGCTGGTTACAAGGAGAGGCTCCCGTGCGAAATCCACCTCCAGCTGAAATATCAGAACCGAAAACAGAGACGTATGGTTTATTCGCTACCGTAACGCATCTATTTGCAGTTGCATTTCCAGAACCGGTAACTATATTTCCCGATCCGTCCAAAGTTCCGCTTTGTGGTGTTGCCGTAATTACAAGACAAACAGTATCTCCTGCACTGAGTGGAGGAAAACTGAGTGAATCATTATAGTTCTCATTAGTATTTAATCTACCGCTGTAAGGAAACGAGTTTGTAGTGTTAGATCCTGACTTCGTAACGGTAATAGTCCTTGTAACATTAGGCGTAATACCGCCCCCGGGATTTATCCCTGTATACCCTCCACCGGTAGGATATGTAATTCCAAGTGTAGATGCAGCATTTACACCAGTGGGGTTATCGTCACCCCCTGTGAGTGCTAAATTATTAATTCCTACACCCACCGTATATCTGTTACATGCCGAATCCCTTACCCATTGATGAGACTTATATGCATTAGAAGATTGTCCAGGACCAGCAATTCCATAAACATCCAATGTAGTACCTGGAGCAACAACTCCATTTAGGTTTATGAATCCTGATTGTGCACTTCCAGTTCCACCAATAGGTGTGGGTCCAGGACCATATACATCTACTCTTGCCCCACTAGTACTTACGTTAATACCATCACAACCTACATTATTAACAGTAAGCGTAGGTGCGTTTGGCGTAACATTAACCCAAAATGAAGCTGTTAGATTTACTGTGCTGCATGGTCCAAAATCTAATAGATTGACTGGATCTCTAGTACCACCACTTACGCATCCAAAACTGCCTGGAAACTGGTTAATCCTTTTGGCTGCAATGGTAAAAGTGTATGCACCGCTCGTAGTAAAACCGCCCAAAGGTGCATAGTTAAAATCAACAAATCCACCTAAAGGACTAGCTCCTCTATAAGTACCGGGAACATTAGAATCTCCAGGCCCAGCACCTGAGGTATAATTTAAGCTCATGCCAGGAGGTAATCCGTTTACTCCAGGAGGAATAGTAGAAAATTGCAATGCCGTTTGCGAAACGGCACTATTTGTAAAGCATACTGTTCCTGACCAGTTGAACCTTAATGGAACGCTAGTTGTACCATATGGCACAGTCTGAGCTGCTGGCACATCAACATTCGATGCTCCTGAATTAGAAAACCAGTAATTAAACTTTGGTGACTGACTACCGGCGTCACAGTTCTGGGCATCCCAATGAATTGAAAATGGTATGAAATTACCTACATCCGGTGTTAAATTTAATAATGCATTTGCTTTAGGTGTGGCTATAATCTGAATAACAACGAAGGAGAATACGGTTAGTAGTGTTGATAATAAGATCCGTTTAAATTTTGTGTATTTCATTTATATATCCATTAGAAACTAATATTATTTTTTACTTTTTCAAGCTGCTCAACCCTGAATTTTAAATACTCAAGTGTTTTTATTAATTCAGGGCTACTTTGAATAGGCTTCGCATATTTAGTATCTTTATTTGCTACCTTAACTAACTTGTCATAGTATTTACGCAAATTCTCTGCGTCAGATGCTCGGTCAAAATAGAAAGTCATTACATATAAGCATGTAGGATCACTATCCACGTTCTTCATTGATTTCATTTTTAAGACTGTTTTTAATAAATTTGAGTTAGCGCTTGGATTCATAACATTAGCTGCTTCTGTGTAAATTGGGCTGTCGTCTTTGCCGTTACATTGCTTAGTGATATCTTTTTCATTTTTCTGCTGAATAAATAGCACTCCACCAATTCCTAGAATACATATAATTACAAGAAGAATGAGTAGTATTTTTTTATGATTTCTAAGTTTTTTAAAAGATTTTGGCAACTTGAAATTTAAACTTTTTCGTTTTTTTACAGGATATACCGTGACTTTAGAGTCATTACCTTCGTCCATTTGTCTTGATTATACTTATGCTTGGACTTAATAACAAGTCTGATTCATATATAAAATCATTTTTACTCCACCTCTGTTATACTATTACCCATGGGTTCACTTTCAATCGGTATTCACAAGACGCAACCATACCATTCGATATAACGTTTTCGATGCCTCCACTAGATAAAAGAACTAGGGGCTACACGCCACAACAGATCAAAGAACTACAAGAAACGGTTGGTGGGCAGTGGTAAAATGATAATATTCACCTGTCAAGTAAATTCGGTTCATCTTTTTTCTTTTTGTCAAACAGTGCAACGTCACGGAAATTTTTTTTCCAGAAATCAGGTCTAGTATTTCTACCCCACCATGCTCACCACTATATTTACACACCTAAACTGTAAGCTCCATCTTTTTTTCAAGGAGCTCGGTGTCTATTAATATGCCTCGATCCTTGAATGATACTAGCCCGTCCGCTTCCAGCCTATGTAACTCACGGCTGACTGTTTCTCTCGCAAGTCCACTCCGGGCAGCTAAAACAGACTGTCTTATCTTTACGAAGCACTTATTATCATCTTGCTTAACACCAAAGCGATAGCTTTCTACCAATAACTCAAACGCTAGGCGGTTCGTGGCAACATTACGAGCCGTTATGACCAATCTCTTTAGTAATGCGTCAGTACCTCTGTACACTCGGCTCAATAAGTCGAAAAGCACGTCAGGATTGTTTTGTATAAACTCAACCGTCTCCTCAGCATCAGCACGCTTTAACTTAACGTCAGTAAGCGCAGCAAAAAAATAAGCGTTAGGTGTCTTATTTATTGCCCAAGACATTGGGAAAAATGCAGGCGGTCTAAATACATTGACGGTTATTTTATTGCCTTCGGGTGTAACATCATACTGCTCTACGACGCCCTCAAGCAGGAATGAGACGCCTTGAGGCTCTTGATTCGCAAACGTTAGGATTTTTCCCTTGGGGTACGATTCATTCTTGCTACTGCTGAAGTGCTTGTTCAATTTATCTAATAATTTCTCGTTCATAACTTCAATTCTCTATACGGCATAAAAAGTTGATCACAGTCACATACTTATTCTATACGTATTGCTATCATGAACATGATAAATCCATAAACAAATGCAATTTATGACAAAACCTAATGAGAAATTTTATCTATGAACCTCATGCTGATTAGTGGTATCGCCTGTTTTGTTATTGGTTGCCTGTTCTTCTGGGTATATCGCTTCGTTACCAATATCGTAAAGAGTGAACTAAGTGCTCAAAAGATATATTTCCCTGAACAAGGGAGTCCAGAATTTGACTCAACAGTATATCCCGATCTTCAGCAATATGCAGGTCAACTGGTCGATAACCCTAAGAAAGCTAGAGCGTATGCAGACGGCTTCATAGGACGACACTTGAAAAAGATTGCTAATGGCAAAACATATGCTGAACTAAACGTTGCGTCAATGAAGAACCCTGATGACAAAAAGTTGCAACAGCAAAAGCAAGTATTATTTCAAGGTGAAGCTCTAAGAGGCTTATTACTCATGGGTGGTTACGGTTTTGGTACCATAGGCAGAGTAGCGGGTCTCGTATGCTACGCTACCTTTACAATAAGCTGTTTCTTCTTCCTTTTGTACATAATATTTTTAATAGAAACGTAGGCTTTCGATGTCGCATACAAAACCACAATTAACCATTCAGAAAACATTACCTTACCTACTGATTGCGGTGGGTATTATAGGATTAATCGCTTCATTTGTTCTGACATACGACAAGATACACGTCCTTACAGACAAAGGCTATGAACCGAGTTGCAATATAAATCCAATATTAAGTTGCGGCTCAGTGATGAAAACCGAACAAGCCAGCTTACTGGGTGTACCTAATACTGTTTTTGGGCTTATTGCCTTTAGCATGCTGCTTACTTTTGGTTTCTTATTAGCTGGCGGAGCAAAAGTCAAAAAGTGGGTTTGGATCGGTGCTCAACTAGCGGCCACTATTGGTGTGATATTTATGCACTACTTATTCTTTCAGGGCGTTTATAGGATAAATGCAATCTGTCCTTGGTGCTCTGTCGTATGGATTATAACTATACCGACATTTTGGTATATAACGCTCTATAACTTGCGTGAACAAAATATAAATCTGCCAGCCAATATGTCTAAACTAAGCGCATTTGTTCAGAAACATCACGGAGATATACTTGTAGTGTGGTACCTTGTCCTACTTGGCATATTGTTGGAGCATTTTTGGTATTACTGGTCAACTTTAATTTAATAGATAAGGGTTTCCTAATAGAGGTACAATTAGAGCATGGAAGAATCGCTTCATCTACCAATAATCATAGTAATACTACACCTGGTCAACCTGTTCTGTCTTATATTGCTCATTCGGAGCGGTATACAAATACTCTTTGATCACCCCAAGCTGTATTGGACAGACGACACTACCGATGATAACCATTGGTTGCGATTTGGCAAAAAAATAATGCCAAAGGATAAGCTTTGGACGTCTTTAGATGAAGCTGAAGACCCTGGAAAATTGGCGCTTCCTGGCGGTACGCATAATCTTGGTTCGGCACGGCATTGGCATTTCAGTATAGCTATCGTCTGGGTTGTCACGGGAATGATTTATATAGGATACATGCTTGTCAGTGGACAATGGCAGCGTCTTATTCCAACTGATGTTGGTGTCTTTTCTCGTGCCATTGATACGATGTATCAATATTTAACCCTGAATATTCCAGTAGAGGGGGCAACCTATAATGCACTACAGCAGCTCACCTATGCAGGTGTTGTCTTTGTACTGGCACCGCTTGCAATTATCACGGGGCTGGCACTTTCACCTGCGTTAGTTGCAAAATATCCAGGATTTCTAAAATTATTTGGTGGTCGCCGTCAAGTTGCACGAAGTCTGCATTTTATCGCCATGGTCCTGTTCTCACTTTTCATACTAGTACACGTAACAATGGCACTTGGTTTTCACTTCTACGACAGCGTCAAACGGATAACACTTGGCAGTACTGACGTTGACTTTGCCCTTGCCCTCACAATATTTCTAATGGCACTTACCTTGCTGGTAGCATTCAATATTTGGGCATCATTCTTCACGCTTGGTGATCAAGTGCGTTTACGACGTATCCTTACAAAGTTCTACACTCCTGTTGTGCGTTTACTATTTGGAAGGATGAAATCTGATCAACATTACACCAAAAAGGACATATCGCCATTCTTCCGAGTAAACGGTTATCCTCCGAAGTCTGAAGAATATGCAGAGCTCAAAGCTAATAACTTCAAAAACTGGAAGCTAAAAATCTATGGTCTGGTAGAAAATCCCCTAGAGATGTCTCTCGATGACATTAAGGATTTACGGAAACAAGACCAAATCACCAAACATAACTGTATCCAAGGATGGACCGCCGTTGCAGAATGGGGCGGTTTGCCTATGCGAGATGTGGTCGAGATGTGCAAACCAAAAGCCAATGCAAAGTACGTGATTTTTTACTGTTATGACATTGACGATGAAGGAAATGCTTACTACTCTGGCCTACGACTGAGCGACATGTTCGATAAACAGACGATCTTAGCATACGAAATGAATGGAGAACCGTTACCGATTCAATACGGCGCACCACTTCGCTTGCGTTGCGAGAAGAAATACGGTTACAAGATGGCCAAGTACATACATTCTATAGAGTTCGTAGAGAGCTTCGCTCATATAGGTAAAGGACGAGGCGGTCACCGTGAGGACAATGTCTTCTTTGACTGGGAAGCTGCCGTATAACGTATGCCAAAACAAAAACCTGCAAAAACAATACATGGGGCATATTTTGCACTCGGAATAGCTACCCTGGCGCTTATTGTGAACTTTTGGGCTTGGTCCCTGTTGAGTCCTTTAGGCGCAAAACTTGCCAGTGAGCTAACACTAACACCCGTAATGCTTTCGTTATTGCTAGCGGTACCAGTTATCATTGGCTCTTTAGGTCGTATTGGATTCGGCATGTTGACGGATAAATTTGGCGGTAAAACTATGTTTGCGGCCATTTCTTTACTAACTGCAATCCCTGTTTTTGCCCTAACATTTGCTGACAACTACCAGCAGTTCGCTATAACTGCAATATTCCTTGGGCTGGGTGGCGCAGCTTTTGTTATTGGTATTCCATATATTAGTGCATGGTTTCCACCAGAGCGTAGAGGATTTGTTTTGGGCGTATATAGTATGGGCAATGCGGGCACGGCATTATCGGGATTTGCTACGCCAAGACTAGCAGACAGCTTTGGTCGGGATACAACATTTATTATAGTAGCCTGTATATTGTCACTAGTGGCCGTGGTATTCATGTTCTGGGGAAAGAATGCACCAGGCTGGAAGCCAGCTAATGGCTCGTCGGTCACTCGGTTAGCTATAGCCGCTAGACTACGATTAACTTGGGATTTATCGTCAGTGTATGCGATAACGTTTGGCGCTTTTGTGGCCTTTGGTGTCTATCTACCTGTGCTTCTGAAAGTTTCATATGGTTTATCTCTTACCGATGCCGCTGCACGTGCAGCTGGATTCATATTGCTTGCTACGATAGCACGGCCTATCGGTGGCTGGATGAGTGATAAAGTTGGTGCCAAGTATGTGACACAGCTGGCGCTTTGTGTTGTTATTCCCCTTGCAGCATTTGTAGCATTACAGCCTACACTAGAGCCACAGACGACAGTTGCATATCTGTCATTAGCATTTGTACTTGGCTGCGCCAATGGTGCGGTATTCGCTCTTGTCGGTAAGTTAGCAAAACCTGAGGTTATGGGCAGCGTAACGGGTATCGTAGGTGCTGCTGGAGGCTTTGGAGGCTTCTTGCCACCGTTATTACTAGGGTTTACCTATCAACGTATGCATTCCTATGCTTTAGCATTAATCCTACTATCTGTTGCGGCGGCAATTTCTTTGGCATATATTCATCGGCGGTTCAAAGATAAAAATCTGTATGGTGCGATCTGACTATGGAAGTACTAACGCCTCGTCATCTGGTACTTGTACGCCACGGAGAGAGTGAGGGTGATGTGAGACGAAAACAAAAGTTGCCAGCACTAAAGCACCCTATACATGAGGAGCAAACCAAAGTAGGCCATGAACAGTCTCGTGCAGCTGGCTCATGGATAACTAAACATATACTCGGGGCGTATGGCTTAAATGGATTCAACAAATATCTAGTCTCTCCTCTTATCAGGACAAGGCAATCTGCTAATTCACTTGATTTGTCAGATGTATGGGTTGAAGACCCACGATTAGCAGAAAGAAATAGGGGTGATATTCAAGGATTAACAAATAAGCAACATATAGAACGCTTTCCAAAGAGCTATAAGCAAATGTCAGAACATCCATTCCATTGGGTGCCGCCACATGGCGAATCAATTCTTGCTGTCTCTCACAGATTTGGCGAATTGGTCAACGACGTAGTGAACACTAGCAACGTACTGATAATGACGCATCGCGATGTCATATGGGCGGCTCTAGTCCCGCTTGAGGGTATGAACCTCGAAGAGGTTGAATCAATAAACACGGATATTATTAGTAATGGTCAGGTTGTACATTACACCAACGTCAACCCCTCAACGGGAGTAGCTGAGAGCTTAGAGATGATTTGGAAACGATCCGTAGACCCTTCAGCAGTAAATATCTCTGTACAAAATATTGAATGGATAAACGTAAGTGACATACGTCAAAGCCAGGTTTAGGTTTTGTGACTTTGTAGATCGCCTGCTCTTAGTTAATACCCGTCATCATAACAACATTTTGTATCTTTTATCGCCCATACTCGTTCATTACACACACTAGGTTATCTGTTACAATAACACCTATGAGTTCGCTTCAAATAGGTATTCACAAGACGCAACCATACCATTTGAAATAACCTTCTCGATGCCACCATTAGATAAAAGAACTAGGGGTTATACCCCCCAACAGATTAAAGAATTACAAGAAGCAGTTGGTGGGCAGTGGTAAGTAATTAACCTACCGTAAGATAATTCGAATTTTCGTTCATCTTATTGTTTGGTATCAACAAGAGCAATGCTACAGAAATTTTTTTCTGAAATACTACCCCACCACACTCACCACTATATTTGCACCCTAAACGATTAACCAGTCTGGCCTATTGTCATGATCGTATCCAAATATGTTGGAGTGCCAAACTGGCGAGAGATTGAATGATAAATCACCCTGATCAAGTCCGAGAGTACGAATCAGCATATCTTGTATAAGCAATTCAAACACATGTGCAAGGTGTATCCTATTCTGCACGTCAGTATTTTGCTGATTTTTGTTAAACTCATAGTCTTCAAAAAATTGTCTAAGTCGTACTGGGTCATTCTGATTTTTATAAGCTCCTAACACGCCCGTGATTGTACCTGTATGCATTACATCGTTACGCAGAATTCTAATAGCATGAGCCGTATCCGATGGCATCTTCCATTTGTATATCTCCTCAAAAACCACTCGTAGCTTTTTATGAAATCCAGCCTCTGTGTCGAGGCTTATGCTGGAACTGGTGCTTGCGATATTAAAGTAAAGTAACTCAAGAGCTTGAGCATGAAGGGATAATTTTATTTCAACCACGCTTTTTGTGGATATTCCGTAATAGATTGAGAAAACATGCGTCCTTTGCGGAAATGCAGATTGCCACTCTGATGTCTGTATCTTGCTCATGATCTTTTCAATGCAACTGTCGAAATGACCAGTCACATTTTTGCCACCAACAATATTTTCGACTAGGTATCTTACAAGAGCTTTATCTTGAGCTAAAGTGCTATCGCTCCACAAAATAGAATGATTGTTACTCATAAAGTCTCAGTGTAGGTTTAAGATTACGCAACAACGTTACGATACTCGGTATAGCCCTTTGCGACTAACTTATTCGCTAAGTCTAAAGCTAACTGTTTTATGGTGCTGTCATCTGAACTATAAACAGTCTTGATAATAGCAGTCGTATTTTTACTCCAACTTGATACTGACCAGCGATCTCTCGTTCCGTCGACCATAGTAGATAATGCCTTGATGACTTCCTTGGAGTATTGATCGGCTATTGTTTCCATATACTCCAGTACAGCAAAGTCTAAATTAATGTTTCCAGCTTTTGAAGCAGCGTAGGTAAGCTGGTCCAAAGACCATTTCGGATCAAACTTGCCTGAAGCAAACCAAGTACCAAACTCCTCAAGTGCTTCAAGCTTTGTGGAATCGCTTTTCGTAAGTTCAACGATAGCTTTCCAAAGCTCGATAAGTTTCTTTATTTGAGCATCTTCAAATTCTGTCTCTTTGCTCTTATATAATCTAAAACCAATGAAATTAGCCAGCTCTTTTATGTACTTTGTGTCAGCGGTTTTCAGTAATGTATTCATGATCGATTCATCAGACAAATCTAAATCGGTATGCCAGTAATGTAATGCGAGGTGCTGTACGAAATTCTTTAGCCCGTCGTGGCGTGCTTTACCGTCTTCGGTAGGCGGTGCTGCAAGCCGTGCTATCTGTCTCATAAAAACATCTCCTAGAACTTGCAATGCGTCTTCATGGACACGATTAAACATCACATAAGCGTCAAAGGCAGCATTGCCTAAACTATCATCAGAAAATATGGCATCTGTGTTCTTGGTAGCCCAATCTTTATCCGTGCCGTATAAAAGCTCAAAACGCCAACCGTAGACTGAACGCATAGCTGGAACTGAATCATTGTCAGGGTTCAGGTGCCAATCAAGCTCGTCAAAAATCAACTTATACTTATCCTTATCGATCTTATTCCTATTCATCCATGCCAATAAGTAAGCCAACGCATGCAGTGCTTTACCTCGATTTGAATTAATAGACAAATCCGCTGGGTCAAAACTTGAAGTATCTTTGCCTGTTGGGTCTTCTGATCGGCACAGTAGAAGTATTAGCTTGGCGATAGCGTCAAAACTTTTAATAGTAATTCGCTCCGTCTTATCTTCTTTTCTGCTTACCAGCTTTTCAATTAATCTGATCGCACTAGACTTAGACCACTCATAGTAGTTATGTCTTTCTTGCTCCTCATCTTCACTGCCAGCTTTATAGACCTCCGTCAGGTCTTCAAGTATCTTGACGACATTATCTTCGCTTAAATTGTCGGAAACCTCCTCGATAGCACGTATAGTTTCATCAAGATATTCATTCTTGGTAGCTGCAACATCTTTAATTAGCAATGCAAAGCGATTAGGATCAACTTTGACCAGAAGTCCCAATTCCTTTGAAATAGAATCACGCTCAAACGACCAACCCGATTCATCCTTATAGGTCTTTAGCTTTTCTATTAAGTCAGTGTCTGACAGGTCTTTTAGAACTTCCGTCGGATTTTCAGTAACAAATCCAGATGTTACTTCACTGCCGCCACTTTTTTCATTTGCTAATATACGCTTAAGCTGTTCATCTTTACTTAGTGAATCGTAAAACGGCTTAAACGTTTTATTACTTTTATATTCACGCAGACCAAACTCTACTACACGTTTGAATATAGAGTATTTGTTGATAGCTAGTTCTTTGAGTTTCGCTAATTTCTCCTCACCGCTAATCGACGAATCTTCCATCAGGGCTATCACACTATCACGCAATGCTGTGGTTAAAACATCTTCGGGGTCGTGGCTGTGATCATTGTCTTCGGCTATTTTTGGTCGCCAGATATATGATAGGTCATCTTTCTTTTCGCTAGGGTCTTCTTTTTCCTCATCGCCTTCCTCAAGCTTAAAGTGAGTGTACTCGTAGCTAATAGCTTTTTGAAGCAACTCTGCGTACATATCTATCGTGCTCAATGGCGAAGCTTTTGCTAATGAGGGGGTTACCTTATCTACAATACTTTTATAATCATAGTCTCTGTATTTTGTGTCAGCCTTCATCATCACGTAGTCTGATTTAAGCTTTTCTTCTTTTTCGGGGTCGGGAGATACATCAAGCATTTCTTTTGCAAGTTCCAACGCAGAATCATATTGATTATTATCAGCTAACTTACAAATCAATTCTGAGACCGTTGTATGCAGCATGAGAAAACGAGATGTGTTGATGTATTTCTTTAGCTGATCAGTATATCTAGCTGCCTTACTTGGGCTTACTTTGAGCAATATGTTTGCCACATCATCCATTACACGTTCGTTATCGGTATCTGGAAAAGCCTTGATAATTTTTAGCACCTCATTCTGTGCTTTGTCAGCAACTTTTAACAGATAGCCGCTTTCAGGCCACACAGGAAACTGTATGTAGCCATCCTTGCGTATGGCTGGTATCGGGTTCTTAAAGAAGCCCTTTTCTTTCAGTGGCAACAGCCAAGCAGGGTTATCTATTTTTTGGAAGAAATAGTTATAAGCGACTGGGGTCTTATTAATATTCTCCAGAGTCTTATTTATTAGGTCGTCAGAAATCATACGTTATCTCCCTCGGCGATAATACTATCCAACACATCAAGTGTGTCTATAGGTACAGAACGTTCTGGGTATTTTATGTCTAGAATGAAATCTTCTAAAGTAATAATCTTAGCCTTCAACTCCACTACTGTGGTTGTCTTCTGATGATGTGCCACGCCCTTGAAGAAATCATCTAACTCACCCCATAGCTTTAGCCGTTCTTTTGTAATAGCCTCTGGGATAGGTTGCCCAGACCCGTCAAGCGTTGTAAGCACGGCTTTGTGCTGTGCACTGCGTGGTCTATGTTCCGCAGAAAAAGTGGTAAAGAATTCCCCCATTGCTTTGAGCACCTTTTGGAAAGGGTTATCTACTGTACCAGACCAGTCTGAAGTGCTAATCGATTTCGTACCTTGTATTGCCGTCGTCCATTTTTCAGTAAGTGATATAACGGCACTCTTTAGCCCATTACCCTCTATCTTTACAGGGACTTCAACCATATAGTCATGTGCCTTTTCCATAAGTTCCCGCATAGAGTGGGCAACCTGTGCAAGCACATCGGGGTTCCCCGACAACTCAAGAGTAATCCATGCACCTCTTAACATATTTGCAAGGTCTTCTGAATTTTTAGAAAATAACTCAAGCAATCTAAGGGTTCGTGAGTCATAACTGACAGCACTTTGGGCACTTCGTTCATCCATCTCATTACCTTCAGCATCCATGCCCATATTATGGCATAAAAACAGATAGGAAACAGATGAAGACGTTATCCCCTCAACTTCCGTCCTAAAACACGTCCAACACGCTCCAAATGCGTCACAGAGGGTATACTATTACAGAGGTGTCGTTCATCTTTTGATGTCTGAATTTACTGAACAACCTTAGACAAATTTTTTTTGGAACTTTTTAGCCTTAACGTCATTTTTTGCTTATGCAGCTCAGCCACCTTAGTGACTTTCGTGATCTTCGTGCTTCGTGCAGTCCTCAAGCTCAACTTCTATAGTTGCGTGTTGAATGTCATAGTCTTTTCTCAACTTGGCTTTTACAACTTCTACAATGTTTCTACTGTCTTTTAGATCGCTCTCATCAATAGCTATATGGCAGCTCAAAGCGTTGTAGCCAGAGCGAATAGCCCAAACGTGCATATCATCAACAGATAATACTTTATTTGTGTCCGTAATGGCTTGGGTTATAGAGGCGATGTCCAAGTCTTTTGGTGTTCCCTCAAGTAATATCTGCACAGCTTCCTTGAGTATTTTTAAGGTGTTATAAAGTAATAATGCTGCTATAAGCAAACCAACAATACTGTCCACATACTGAATATCAGTAAACATCATGATCAAGCCAGCTATAACTGCACCGAGTGAAGATAGTGCGTCAAATGCCATATCTACGAATGCACTCCGCATATTTAGGTCTTTACGGTTTTTTGATAGTACATAAGCTATAGAGCCATTAACCAGAATACCTACAGACGCAACAACGGCAACAATGCCGCCTTCAATCTCTACGGGGTTTTGTAAACGATCTATAGCCTCAAATGCGATGAAGACTGCTACCGCAATCATTACACTCGCATTGAGTAGTGCTGCAAGGATCGTGGCTCTTCCGTAGCCGAATGTCTTGCTCTCGTTAGCTTCACGCCTTGCCAGCCGATTAGCACCGTATGAGACACTTAGAGTAAACGTATCAGTAAGGTTGTGGGTTGCATCTGCGATCAAGGCTAAAGAACCCGTAAACAGACCAAACCCGAACTCAACTATCGTGTATAGACTATTTAGGATTAGTCCAAACTTAATACTGCCGTCTTTAGCTTCGTGTTCGTGAGTGTGGCTCATCAGCATAAATCCTTATATTTAATTGCCGTGTAACCCTCTTTGACCAAAATAAAAACAAAAAATAGTCCAGCCACTGGGTCTAGCCACCAAATACCATATAAATAGTTAGCAACAAGCCCAATAAGTAGTGCTAAGGACATAAGCACACATACGACTGTTTGCTTACTATCAGCTATTAGGCTATGACTACCTATTTCTTTACCTGTTTTATTTTTTAGATACGCAAGCGTCGGAATAACCAAAAGCGACAGTACCGCTATAACAATGCCAAATAGGCTTGGAGTTGCAACTTCATTGCCAATAAGACTCTTCATAGCTTCATAGAGCACGTAAGCTGCGAGTATAAAGAATGTTGCACCCACTAGATTGGCAGCTTTGGCCTCTACCCGCTCTTCTTCTTCCTCGCTAATTTTGCCGTGCTTACTCAGTCGCCAAATCATCACACTACCCGAAAGGCTCTCAATAAAACTATCAAGCCCGAATCCAACGAGAGCTACACTTCCAGTAGCTGCACCTACAACAACCGAAATAATTCCTTCAATGACATTGTACGCAACGGTTACGTAAGAAAGTAAAAGACCAAATCTGTATTTATCTGCAATTTCTGTATTTGTACTAGACATAATGTAATTCTATCAGTTATCAGTCTTAGTTACTTTACTATTCGTGATCATATGAACAGCCAGATTGGTTAATAGAGTAGCAAGTAATGCAATTCCTATGCCGCCAATAATGTCCTCTACGTGATGAACTTTGGCTAACACCCTAGCGATACCAACTAAGCAAGCGGCGATAAATAATATTCCTGCAAATTGCTTACTATATCGCCATAGTAATGAAGTTATCAAAACTGCTGCTACGGTATGGTTTGAGGGAAACCCATTAGTGGAGCTGTGCGGAAACAATGGCGTAAAGTTGCCGTCTACAAAAGGACGAGGATTGTAATAAATGTCTCCAGCTATCTTCACCAAAATCAGAGCAACCAAAACACCAATGACATATACGAGAATAATTGATTTGAGTTCCCCTCTTGGTAATCTAAGGAAAAAGTAAAGCAGTACAAAAATACCTATCAGATATATCAGATATTGAGCAACGAAGATTGTCATCGTGTCCATACGTTATTTACTTCTTGTCTTGTATAGGAAGTATAGGGGGACGCTCACAAGCGGTATCATTAAAAATAGCCCTGGATATAACAAAGGCAACAATATGTGATTTGGTTCGTAGCTACCGCCTATTAGTATCTGAGCAGTCGCAAAAGTTACATAACTGATACATACAAACATCACAACGTGGCACAGTGCAAACAACCAGTCAGCCAGCATATCTGGCTTAGTAGATTTTTTTATATAGAACAAATATACGTAAAAGATCGCCCGAACAATAAACACCGCACCGAACGTAATAAGTGGGATAAAAACCGCTCTAGCAACTTCAACTATTGCCCCACTGTACAACCACATAAAGTAATTGAGTCCCAATATTAGAAACGTATGAGTTGCTTCCCAAGTAGCGTGTAGGTATTCCCCGCCCTTATCTAACGGCTTACCGATGCGACGAAATGCAATAAACAACTAAACAAGAAACATTGGAATATAAATAACGAGTGGTACGATCACAAACCAGATTGCAGACATTACAATAAGCCTTCCGCTGGCTTAACCTTGCCCTGTTTCTTGAACAGCAGCCACAGGGCTATCGTAGTAACGATAAAGAGTACTATAAACAGAACTGGGAATATATAACCCCACGAACCTATTTGTCCCGAAAAGGCTTGATCAGTACGCATATAGCCATTAACTACAAATGGCTGGCGACCAAACTCTGCAACCATCCAGCCAAGCTCCACAATTACTATTGCTAGTGGACCAAGCGGTAATAATGCAATGAGTAGCGGTTTCTTGTAACGCCAAGCACGATAACTTTCCTTTAGCTTTTTGTAATGTAATGCGGTGAACAAGATAATTACCCCAGAAACTATTGCGACCAGTAGCAGCTTTGACTCAAACAAAATATTCACAAATAGCATAGGCCATGTATTTTTCGGAAATTCTTGCAGACCTTTCACTTCGGTTGAAGGACTATTGCCAGCCAAGACACTTAGCATGTTCGGTATGCGAATACCGCCCTCAACTGTGCCATCCTCTTGCCATTCTCCGCCAATAATGTACGGTGCATTTGTACGAGTTTCTTCATTTAACTCTATGGCTGCAAACTTTCTAGGTTGCGACTTTGCCAAGTATTGTGATTGGAAATGACCTAATAATGCCGTTACTGCTACAATCAAAACCGCAGTAGCCGAGAGACGGAACATAATCTGCCTGACTGCCTGCTGATCTTTACCGCTAGGCTTAAACTTCAAAGTGTAAAAAGCGTAAATCCCAAGTACACAGAGCACAGTGGCAAGGTAGTAGCCAGCAACTGAATGACTAACCATATAGAATGCGGTTTTAGAGAGTAACGCTCCAAGCGGATTGTCTGTCTGCACCACTCCATCAACAACATTAAGTACGCCTGGATTCTGCATCCACGCATTTCCAAGAGTAATAGCAAAAGCTGACCCAAATGAACCTATGGCGACAGGTACGCCCAATAACCAGTGTTTCCAGCCTTTTACTTTGCCCCATGTGGAAACATAAAACGCTAAGAACACGGCTTCCAACATAAAGGCGTAACCTTCCCAACCAAACGCAAGCCCCATAACTGGACCACCAAACTCAATCAACTTGCCCCACATCAGAGACATTTGAATTGATATGATTGTCCCTGATGCAACTCCTGCCACAACCAAAATTACGGTGGCATAAGAAAGTCGTTTGGCGTGTTCTAGAATTAAAGGGTCTTTTCTGCGTAACCCAAGTTGCTCTATCAGCAAAATTACTAACGGAAGACCGACACCAAGCAACGCAAAAATGATGTGAAAGCCGAGGCTATCTGCCATTAGAGCTCTAGCTGCGTCAGTATCAATGGGCATATTTATTCAACAACTGTAACGCTGCCTTTCATATAGGGGTGCGGTGAACAGTGGTATGGGCTGCTACTAACCTCATTAAAAGTGAAGCTATAACTTTCGCCTTTAGCCAGTAAGCGACTTGCTAAGACGTCAGACTTTTCTTCATCTTTAGTTGGTGCGTCGTGAGCGTCATTATCGTTTTCGTGCTCTTGCATTACATTGTGCTGTACTGCGTCTTGGTTGGTCCAAGTTACAGTTGTACCTTTTTTAATCTTTATATTGGGCTGCTCGTACTTGAAATCCTTTATGTCCATTGATACTTCTGTCTGATTGGTCAAATCAACTGCATCACCTAAATCTGCGTTATCGCTATTATGATGACCGTCACTATTTGTTTGGTCATGAGCAGCAGTGCTGGTTTTAGCATTTTGCTTTTCTTTGACTGACGGACTGAGTACCAACACGGCTCCCGCAAGACCAACACCGAAGACTACTACTGTTAATGCTATGATTGTTTCTTTTGTGCTCATATTGTTATTGGCCTTGTTGAGTTTCTCTGTCGTGCTCCTCTTGGGTTTCTCCAGGATTTAGACCACTGCCCGAAGTTGGTGCAGTCTGAGTATTTGTAGGTTGAGCAGAGGATGGCTTGGGTGTAACTCCCGCTTCTTTCAAAGCATCTTCTATCATTTTCGAAAGAGCCTCGGCTGTTGGTCCAGGATTCTCTACCTTCTTACCGTTGATCGCAAATGTAGGAGTACCTGAACCTCCGAGTGTTTTTACATCTGCCAAGTCTTTATTAACAACTGCATTTACCTCACTGCTAATAAAATCGGCTTTATATTTGGTCATATCCAGTCCAATCTCTTTGGCGTAACTATCAAAGTAGCTTGTCGGGTCTTTCGTTTGCTCCCATGTCTTTTGACCCTCAAATAACTTATCGTGCATTTCCCAGAACTTACCTTGTCTTGCAGCAGCTTCTGCTGTTCGTGCAGCTTGCATAGCAAATTGATGTCCTGAAGTTATCGGGAAATATCGTACTTGAAACCTTACTTGGTCTTTGTATTGTTCTTTAACCTGTTTTACATATGGGTAGTAGGCATAGCAAGCCTCACACTGAAAATCCACAAACTCGGTTATTGTTACGGGGCTGTCTTCTTTACCGTAGTAATTACTTGAGCCTTTGGAGGCTGCCGAACTATCACCTGCGTTATTTTTATCTGATTTGCCAAACATAGCGAAGCCGAAAAAGCCGACTATGATAACCGCTAATACAATCCAAAACTTCTTACCGTCCATTTATAACTCCTTATATTTAAAATTACCGTTGCTAAACAGGTAATCTCAAAATCGGAGTTGTGTCGTCAGGTGTATCTTTTGTTTATTACTTACAAACCATAAAACACCAAAAACAGGCATCACGTATAACAAAGCCAGATCGATAGGTATCTGTAACCAGCCAAATACTGGTGGTATAGGTTCTTTATCGTCTTCTTCATCTTTATTTTCTTGGTTATTAATTGCATTTGCTTGGCCGTGTGAGTGACACGATGAGTTACAACTAGCTTTCTGCTGGTTAGGATTGCTCGTATGAGCCGACAGCACACCTAGTGAGCATACCGTTAACAATGCTCCTATAAGCAAGGTAGCTAGTGTTCTGCTAGAAGATTTAATCAACCGCCGCACGTACTATCCGTAAGCGGTTCAAGATCATTGAACCTATCTTTAATTTGCTGGTCAGTTGGTTTATCTTTTTGTGCAAAAATAACGATATTGCCGACAAGGTTGTTTATGCGAGTGAGCTTTTGTTCCTCGGTTTCTGTATCTGCTGTTGTAGCATTGGTTGTTGAGTGATCTTCATCTCCATGAGCGTAGGCTTTCGGGAAGACCTTATCTAATAGGCTCGTCTTACCTTTATTTATGTCGTGGGCTGGGAAGTTGCTGGTTGTATTGAAGAAAGTTTCTAAGTCTTGGTCTTTCCATTCATTAAAACTGCGTTCTTTATAGCCGTTCTCGTCGCCTGTATAGACATAGAACTTAGCGTCTTTGGGTACGTCTGGCAGGTAATCGCCGTGCGTTGTAACCTTTTGTATATCCTTGAGGTTGTCGAGCTTGTAGCCTAAAGCATTGTCCATACCACCGATATAATTCCAGCCGTAATACTTCATTACCATACCGCCAGTCATGCCTTCCCAGTGAATATGAGTAAACTGGTCTTTATTGTCGTGGAAATGAATAGGCTGTTCTGGTAGGTTAGCGTTGCATTGGTCTTTGGCATAGCCTGTTTGGTAGGCTTTGGTACTGAAGTCTTCGGCTTTACCGTTTACCAATATTTGCATACGGAAGTGATAGTGTTCTAGCTTAGGGTCACGGACAACTGCTGGTGAAGTTGCATAGACGTAGCCAGCATAGGATAGAGGTATCAAAGCTATGGCAACAGCAACTGCCAGCCCGATTCTCACACGCTTGCCGATCCGTCGTTTTGATGTAGATTTTTCTTGTATCGCACTACCCTCAATAGGAACTTCATCACTTTTTTCAGTCATAGGCTAATTATAAACCATTTCCCCCTGTTTCTTTAGATTACAGTCTACTTGTCATCTTTCGCATAAAAACCTCCTCAACGACCCCTGGAAGCTCTCCAGAGCGTATTTGAATTGGTCAACAGTCGTTCATTAAAATTGCTAGGAATAATAGGGCGAACTGCTCACAGATTTTTTTTGGGTATATTTACCTTTAATGTCATTTTAGCTGTTAATTATAGGCAATATTACCGTGATTATTTCGTCAGTATCAACTTGCTGTTTTTTTCTTTTTTCTCGTGTCATATTTTCATACTAACAGGAGTGGTGATCTTACACAAAATTGAAGAAAACCCCACAAAAGCAAGGGAGTTTTTGCATAACTGTCAGATCAACGGGTTGTAAAAAAAGGCGTAGGTACTTCGCTCTGATACTTATACGCTTTGATTATTAGCTCCGTGAATTCAGGCTCATTATTCAAGTATCTGTAGAAGGAATCTCTAGAAATTTTATTCTTCCGACAAGTCTCTGACACAGAATTATTATGTTGAATATCGTCTGCAATGTTGATTAAGGTTAGGTAAGTTATTTTATGGCGATTGCTGATTGTCTTTTTGATCATATTAGATTCCTCTTTTTGTGTTAGTCTCCTCTTTTTATTATCTCAAATTCACTATTCTGCTAGATGTTGCAAATCACCTATAATAGTTAGCAAATGAGCGAAAACACTGATAACGCAAACGATTATGCATTAGCTAGACTTCTGAACGAACGTGTAATTAGAATATTCTACCAACTAGATGATCTGAGGGTCTTACCTGATCACGCATCCCTTAATCGGAGCTATGTATTGCTGGCAAATGAACTTAAACAGATTTACGCACGCCAGCCTGAACTACAGAAAATTGGTGGAACTATTTGCTGGCGAGTAATGGACAACGTTGAGATGTTTCATGAAAATATTGGAGAGTACAAAACGATAGCATATGAATACACACACTCAGGGGCTGATTATGGCGAGGAGCATAATGCAAATGTAACCACGCTCTGTATTAAAGCAGGAATACGTCAGCCAGTATTATCGTCAAAACTTGAAAAACTATTGGCTGAAGCTGATTCTAGTATCAATGCTTTTCAGTATGAATTAGATAAGATGGAAGCCAGACTATCATTTGAGAAAATTACCATTCCAGTAATTACTATTGGAGATACATCCTATCGTTTGTCATCAATGCGTAATGGTATAGCATTTGAGATTATTTCCTACTGCTTTGAAAAATTCCCAGACGAGTTCGTCGGACTGCCAAGTATCAAAAAATATCTGCAATTAGAGGAATTAGACGAAGCTGATATAACCAACCTGCGAGATAAAATGCGTGGCTCACATTTTGATGATAAGGGTCCACTTCAACCATTTATAGAAATTTCACCACGAAAGCTGAAAATTAAGAAAATAACTGCACTAACAGATGAAGAAGTTGCTTCAATCAAAGCTGCCAGCAAGTAAAACAATTCGTATTTATTCGTAGTAAACAACTTTCTTTCGGACTAACACGGTACGTAAACAACTCAAGACCTTTGCAACATCTGACTAGGCGTCAGTAACTGTATG
>CAZWJA010000006.1:0-62728 GCA_964634445.1 uncultured Candidatus Saccharibacteria bacterium
GCTGTTTTAGGTTTTGGTTCCTGCTGCGTGTAATAAGTTTCTAATTCTTGCCAATTAGATAATGAAATTTCTGGTTTGGAATTTTTACTCATTCGAAAAGTATACCAGCCGAACTGATCTAAACATAACGCTTGCAGTCTATTAACTTTAGCTAGTTATCTGTTATAATTGCCCCTGTTACGAAGAATTATTGTATTAATTGCAATTTATTCTGAGTAAGTTACGCCATGGGGGTGTAGCTCAGTGGTTAGAGCAGTCGGCTCATAACCGATTGGTCGAAAGTTCAATTCTTTCCACCCCCACCACGAAAAATCCGATCATTTGATTGGCTTTTTTTATTTCTTTTTTAATTTTTAAGTAAGACTTCTTACTGCCAAGCTATTATAATTACTCTATAAAGCAGTAGTAATCTGGAGTTATCATGAATCTTAAAAACAATCAGCAGGGCTTCTCTATGATCGGCTCGACCGCCATTATTATCGGGGTAATAATATTCTTTTCCCTAGGCTACTTGATACTAGGCTTGTTTAGCGGTGGTAGCAAAGAACAGACAACAAATCCGGATCAAACCAAGGTCAGTAAAATCAGTACGCCGACAAATATTAACAATGGCAATCGTAACCCTGAAGCAGTACTTGTACCAGCGCTCAATTTGAAGATTGCCGATCCGGACAACCGCCAGTTAATTGTCGAAACAATTAACAGCACTAATACTGATTCGACGTCATCCCAGCAAGTTAGACCTGGTTATTATATTCGGGATAATAACAAAGAATTCTTTAACCGCTGTAAATATCCTGTTCGGATTATTAAATATGATTCGTCTGTCGATAACTCAAGCGGTGCATTGTCGCCCTACATTAAGAATATAAATAATACTGACTATTTCGCTGGCCTAGGAAGTTTTGAGGAAAATAAGAAATGCCCGAACGCCAAACCGGAAGATATAAACTACATAGCTAATTTTAGAACCTATATTATTGCCAACCTACAAGCAAACTAATTGGATTAGATATACGAATAATTACAAAGACAATAACTATTACGGATATAATGTAGGTATAAAAGGGACAAAATAAATGGATGCAATGTCTGAACGCCGGCTGGTCGAAAACGAATTATTCTTTAAGCGGCCAAATGAGAAACTAGCCAAAGATCTAGTTGAACTCGGCAATATAGCCAAAGAAGACAATCAGGATCAATGGTATCCTGAAGCTGACGAACCGTTTTCTTTTTTCTGCGAATGCTCCAGCAAAAAATGCCGTGAAAGAATTGAAATAAAAGCCGAGCAATATCTAAAAGAACACAAGAATTCAAATCAGTTTATTGTTTTGCCAGGACATAATATTCCGTCTATAGAGCGGATAGTCAGATCTGAACCCGATTATCTGGTAGTCGAAAAGTTTGTTTCGCCCCCGCCTAGTATTAAGCACGGCAAGAAAATAAATTCAAACTAGTATTTCTATGTCCAGTACCTCAAGATTAGTCGGTGTATTTAGTTTAAGTTTATTCGACTATATCGCCGCGGGGACTGCCGCTGAATATTCGGACTAGTATCCAAGCTAGCAGGCCGTAGACAATAAGTGCGATCAATGTTTCAAATTCGAATCGGGCAATACCTAACTGAGCATTGTAGTTAAACAAACCAAAGAACGGTGCGACTAACGGACGGCTTAAACTATAAATAAGATTAGCAAAACTGTTTGCCGGATTTGCACCTAGCAGTGACAGCAAGAACCTGAGTGCCAACAGGGAGGTAATAACTGCACTGATAGTATATATTACCCTTGCGACCATGTTGCCGGTCGATTCACTGGAAACAACCGGACTTTCGTCGACGTATCGTCTTTCTCTAATTACTTGTGCCATGTCTATCTCCTTTAATTTACTCTATAAATATGACCTAAATGGTATTTATTGACAGTAATATTTCTCATAACTTTCTAGTAAGGTGTTTCATTAGTCTTGGTATAATACGGATATGCTTAACAAGCTTCGGCCTAAAAACATGAAAGTCATTACTGATACCAGAGTACTTGGTCTGGTAGCGTTTGGCGTAATTGCAGTATTAGTCAGTTGGAGCGGGGTAAAGTCGATCCAAACCAATTACGAACTCCAGAAGCAAATATCCCAGCTAAACCAAGAGAATGCGGTTAAAAAACTAGAAAATACCAACATGGATTTAAAAAATCAGTATTACAAGACTGATACTTTTTTGGAGCTGGCGGCCCGCAGACAGTTTGGCAAATCGGCACCAGGCGAGACAGTTGTAAACGTTCCAAAGAGCGTTGCTCTGGCCAATACGATTGAAGTACCTAAAGTTAATACCAAAGAACCGGAAGCTATTAGCCACAAACCAACCTACCAGCAGAATTTGGAATCGTGGTTTAAGTTTTTCCTGCACCAGGAATCTAAATAACTAATAGGTAATATAAAAACAAAATTAATTAATTGAATATATTAATAACCGGCGAAATAATCGGTCTTAATTCTTCGAGTTTTAATCCCAGCATCGGTTAGCATTTTCTTGTTCGCCTTTACCATGGCGTCAGGCCCGGAAATATAATATGTCCTATCCCGGTAGTCCAAAACATGCTTTGCCAGCATTTGCTTATTTAAGAAGCCTAATTCACCAGTCCAGCTTTTTGGAATTTCAGAATCCTTGGATGACGACAAGACATAGACAACTTTTAGACCAATGGCTTTGGCGTCATTTAAGACATCTTTATAGACAATTTGTTTTGAATCGCTTATGCAGTAGAAGAGGGAAATATTTCTGTTCTGTCGGTTGTCAGTCAGGTATTTCAACATACTCCGAAACGGCGTTACGCCTATGCCGCCGGCAATAAATACCAGCTTCGTCTTCTTGCCGTCGGGCAGTACAAAATCCCCGGCTAAGTTATTGGCGCTAACAATCTGACCTTCTTCGAGTTTTGAGAATTTAGATTTAAAAGCGCTTAGTGGTTCGACCTGTTTGATTGCAAACTTAACTTCTTTTTCCGTTGGACTGGATGCAACCGTAAAGCTCCGCCGGTTTCCCCGGCTGTCTGATTTATCTAGCGGTAGGGTAATCTCCAAGTATTGTCCTGCAGAATAATTTAGCGGCCTTACCGGTTCGAAAGTGTATTCGTATATTGTGCTTCCAATCTCATCTATGCTTTTCAACTTCAAAGGCTGCCTTGATCTAGGCGCAATTGCATAGACGAACAGATTGCCAAAAACTAAGGCAAGTTCAGGTGTCATGTAATTGCTGCCGGCGTGCAGGCGGGAACTGAATAGCAGCCCTACAATTAGCCCGTATATTATCTGTTGGTTTTTTCTAGGCGGCGTAGTAACGGGTTCGGTCAGCATAACAGTTGCTAAGAACAGGATAGGGAATGACAGGATGAGATTTTTTAATGCTGAAACTGTATCTAGATCGCTGCGTAATAATGATGCTAAACCTGCAGAAATAATAAAGCTTAAAACAAGGGGAAAACGATGAATCTTTCGGACAATTATTATTCCTACTAACAAGGCGAAAACAAACATTTCTCTTGATCCGATCCACCAGCGAGATTGCATTAATCCGGCTAGTCCAATAACTACTGCTCCAAAAGCTGCCGGGTTAAATATGTGCCTTTCGTTATGGGTAATAACGTATTTGGAAGCAATTGCTATGACAGCTGCTAAGCTTAGAAAGATACCGCTGTTTATATCTTTAGGGGGCTGGAAAATAAAGTACAAAATCAAAGCTGTAATATTACTTGATTCATTATTGACGGTTACCTTGTAGATTTTGGCAAATAGATAATTAAAGCCAAAGGTTGCGGCCAGCAAAATTGATGCACTGATTAGCGGTCTAAACGGGCCATACGGCAAAATACCTAAAATACTAAGTATCCAGGATACGGCAAACAGTATCCTTAGGCTCCACAATACCAGCCGGTACATTGTGATTCGGTTTATTAGCTCATCAATCTTCTTCATAAAACAGTTTTCCAGGAAAGTTGTTAGATACTTTCACACTATTATCCCACTTCAGAATTAAATACTCAAAATCAAAGTCTGCCTGAAGATTTTCTGGTGGCACGAAAAATAAGCATGTGGCTATCCCGTCTGCAATCATTGTAGAGTCGGCTACGATCCATGTAGCTTTGATTTTGTCGACTGATTTAAGCGTTTCTGGGTCAATTATATGGTGAAAACCTACCCATTTACGCCTGTTACCAGCCGATCCGCACAAACTTCGGCCTTTAAGCTCGACGATGCCAACAGCTTGGTTTTGGTTGTCCGGCGACTCTAGTCCAACAGGGGTCGGTAGGGAAGAGATGGCAGGGGAGTGGCGGATGTCACCTCCAGCGTCAATCAAGAAGTTATCTATCTTTTGCTCAAGAAGTAGTTCGGCGACTAAATCTACCAAATATCCTTTGCCAGCGGCTCCATAGTCTAAAATACATGGATACTTAACATGTAAAGTATGACCGTTGTAATCCAGAACCTCGTTTAATGGTTTCGGTTTTTTGATGATCCCGGGTACCAGCTTGTATTCCCTGCCGTACCCTGCCCCTTCCATTACCTGCCCGATCAGCGGCGTTACTTTACCTTGCGTTAATTTATTCATCTGCTCATAGAATCTGTGCATTAGATCGAAGTCTTTTGGCACGTCGTACTTTCCTGCCCGGCTGCCAATTCTCGTAACCCAGGAAGCGGGGAGGAACCGGGAATAAGTATTATCGAACTCATTGATCCGTTTGCTTATTTGATTTTCTATCTTAGTGTGCAAGCTGGGCGGTGCAACAAAGTCGATTTCCCACTGAGTGCCTATGGCTTCGAAAGAAAGATTATTAGCTTTGAGCTTGGGATTTGATTTTTTCAATGGCTTGATTGAATCCTTGGGATGTTAGGGAAGAACCTGATACTTTAGACAGTTTAAGCGACGCAATGTCTTTACCAATTACATGTTTTTTATAGTTGGAAACAAATTCATCTTGGAATTCCATAGACTCCCTGGACGCAGCCTGCGGCTCGGCGGAAGAACTTACAATCTTACTGTCTTTTAAAGTTACAGTAACATCGATCGACTCGTTACCACCTGGAGACTGGTAGGTTCCGTTTGCCGTATAAGTGCCGTCTTTTAGTTTTGTGCTTGCAGTAGTTGAACCGGATGCAGACGTTCCAGGCTGATCGGAAGTTACGCTAGCAGAAGTCGAGCTAGTATCAAGAGAGTTAGTTTTGTCTTTTTGACTTAATTTTAATCCGCCGATAGCAACAGCAATTACGACAATTATTATCAAGCCCAGCATATTCTTATTTTTCATGCGTACACAGTCTACTAATTAGGTGGTTTACGGTTTATTATAGCAAGCCGAACCTGAATGACTGCTTAATTGAATATATTAAGTAAAAGCAATGGTTTTATGTAACCAAATAGTCTAACTTCTTTTGCGGGCTGGTTTTTTCTTGGCAGCAGAACTGACTTTTTTCTTTGTTCCTTTATTCTTAGCCTTTGCAGCAGCGGCTGCAGCAGCAAGGTCTGCTTCGTGCGCGGCTCTAGCTCGGCCGGCTGCAATTGTTCCGGCAGCAATAGCGAGTATGGCTAAGGCTGCTAGTACTTTGGCACCGGTTTTAGATTTGTTTTTGTCATCGTCCTTGTCATTGTCTCGGTCTGCATCATTTGTTTTTTGACTGTCGTTCTTAGTATCTTCTTTTTTAGCGCTGTCTTTGTTGGTTGAGCTAGCGGAGTTGCCTGAAGTGTCAGTTGCAAGTGGTTCGCTGTTGCCAGTATCGATATTGTAGACCCCGTTGTAGCTACCAGTGTAAGCTCCAGCTACAGAAGATAGGGAATTAGAAGTTGTAGCTTGTGAGGCTGAACCTACTGTGATAACTGGAGCAGATCCATTTCCAGAACCAGAATTGGAATCAGTACCGCCAGCACCGTGTCCGCCAGGTTCTGTGATGTCATAGCTGCCACCGGAATAACTAGTTAATGTATTATATCCGTGCGCAATAACTTGCGGGTCGGTAAAAGTCAGGGCGGTTGTACCAACTGAAAGTGCTCTAAAAGTAATTGTAGAAACAACATGCAGACCGCAAAAAGCTAGCTGGCCAGGAGTGACATAACGGCTGATTTCAACTATTCCATTCTCGCACTTAGAAACTACTTCTTCTTGAAAATCGCTGCTGCCAATATTTTGGCAGCTCAGCTTAGTTTGGTCGTAGTTTAGCTTAAGGCTGACGACATTTACGTCGTTACCGGTCTCGACAACACTAACAACTAGATCAGTGCCAACCGTCAAAGTGCCAGTACTTGGAGTAATTGCCAAACTAGAGCCATCCATATTGGAGTCCATAGCCATCGATACAGATGGTGCGGCTAATATTGCAAAAACTGAAATTCCAGCTAATAAGTTTTTGATGCTTTTAATTGTCATGTTGGTTACTCCATTTATCCAGTAAATACGACAAATCTAGTCCGTCGACTTTATTATCTTTGTTTAAATCGCCCTGCTGTGGACTCATGTTTAATTTGCCCCAGTTTGCCAGCAGTATATTTATGTCATTTCGGTCTACCTGGTCGTCATTGTTTAGATCCGGGCTACAAAATTCCTTATTGTCTTTGACAAGCGAATTAACTTTTGCGGCCATGGCCTGGGCAGTGCCAGGTTTTATTACAGATATTGCTGCCGCGCTAAACATTAGCAAAAATGCTGAAATGAAAAGCGACGAAAATAGTTTCTTCATATAACTTCTACTCCTCTAGTTACCCACCAGTGATAAGTAGACTTATATTAAACCAAACTTGCAAAACAAACAAGAGTATCGTAATACAACTTATGCTTATATTCTTTATAAATTCTTTTAATTGTAACGATGAGAAAAGCGCTTTAGATCGATCCAGTTTTTAAACCTGTTGAAAAGCCTCTTTTTTGGTTTTTTGTCTAAAAATATAACCCGACGGTCGGTAGCAACTAGCATAGCCAGCCCGTTCTTGTGTTTGCCGTAGACTACGCCGCCGATATGTTCGTCTTCATGTATCAGCTGGGGCAAATAACGGCTTTCGCTGTTCAGTAGTCCGTATGATGTCAGTCCGGCGTCTTTTAATTCCTGCTTGATTCTATTGGTATGGATCTGGTCTTTCATATTAATCCTTTCACCCATATTATACCCCCAAGAGTTATAAATAACTGTTAGTAATTACAGATAGCAGCCAGTAATGTCAATGTTAATTAATGGGATAATAAGCTATGCTAATTGTATCCAATCATGAAAAGTTCAATTATAACCAGTAGAAACTCTAATAAGATCAACTCGTCTTTTTTTCATAATAATCTAATCATGAAAATTGCCGGAACTATTCTTAGTGCCGTACTAGTATACTTAGTGGTACTATCATATTTCTACATAACTACGCCCGCAAATGTCCGTAGTCCGAAATACGAGCATCTACATTTCCGTGCCCAGGTATTAGTCAACGGTAAGGCCGAAGATTTTTCTCAGGAAAAGTATCAAGATCTTCTACCTAATGCCTGCAGCGGCAAAGTAGCCGACAGCCCGATTCATTTCCATGATCACATTAACCAAATTGTCCATATTCACTGGCGAGATATTACCGGCGGGCAGGTACTAAAAAACTACGGTTGGAACTTTGTCGGCGGAACAAACAGCTCGCTCGGACGACGTTTCGACCAGAAGTTCTTGCTGCCGTCGGAAGTTAAAGTGCACGGTAAATTACTGCCGGAACTTGGCGGAAGTGAAAACTTCTTCATCTACACAGGCGATGAAAACGGTTACACGAAAAAGAATTGGGATGACTTTCTGAATCAGGATCTGCCGACATTCTTCGGCGCCAAAAGCAATGTCGATTATCCCCAATCTTTTCTAGACAGCCTTCTGTTTAAAAAGGTATCTGCCCATGAAGGCGATAATCAAGAAGTCAAGCCAGCTACCAGTGCCAATGTCACTAAGACAAATGAAGAACTGACTAGAATAAATAATCTGCTTGGTAATGTAGTTATCTTTGCTCAAAGCAGCGAACCAACTGACCAGCAGATTAAGGACCGGTTTAGTAACCTAGTTCCATTACAGGATAGTACCTGCGGCGGATAAACTAGTTAATTTAGTTAAGTTTTTACTGTTATCGTACGCGGGTCATCAGCCGTAGGTTGGCTAAGTATTGGTGCGGGTCTAGGGACGGGTGCTTGCGTAGATAATCAATATGCTTGTTCACAAACGGAATTAGATTGTCAGGATACATTTCGCTGTTGGCACTGTAGCTGGAATCGGTATTGAAGGTCGAGTCTATCGCCATTTTCTTTAAGCGTTTAATATACTCAACTCCTTCTTCTGTTTCAAAGAAGTTAGCGTGTTTCTTGTAAGTTGGCATGTTTAGTCCTTGACCTTGCTTTGCTTCGGCTTTTTAACTTCTTTTCGGCCTCTGTCTTTTGACATACAACTCCCTCTGTATTTATGCTCTTATTATACGCTTTTTAAGCAATATTTCCTAATCGCTAACAGATAGAGGATTGTTTAGTGGGCAATGAAAGTCAGTGCGTGACCAGTTTGACCGGCTCGTCCGGCCCGACCGATACGGTGAATGTAGTCGTCAAAGTTGTTAGGTAGTGAGTAGTTGATCACGTGGCTAATATCAGCAACGTCAAGCCCCCTGGCAGCTACGTCAGTTGCAACCAATATATTAATCTTGTTGGTTTTGAACTTGGCTAAAGCCCGTTCGCGCTGGCCTTGTGATTTGCCGCCGTGCAGTGATTCGGCCGAAAAACCACGGGACTGCAACTCAGTAAACAAGCGCTCCACGCCGCGCTGGGTTTCGTCGAAAACTACAACTTTGCTGACGTCGTCTTTAATAAGAATATCGTGCAGCTTGTCTAGTTTGTCATGAGTAGTCTGGTAACGGACAACGTTCTGGTGAACATTGGCGCTGGCAGAACTAGGCTTTAGTGAAACAGTGAATGGATCATTTGAAAAGTTGTTGATCAGGCTTCTGACTTTGTGGTCCATTGTGGCAGAAAAGAACAACGACTGCCTATTAGAACTAGTATTACTCAGAATTTCCGTAACGTCGTTTACAAAGCCCATGTCGAGCATTCGGTCGACTTCATCCAGCACAATCGTGTTGAACTGAGCCAGCTTTAGCGTACCGCGTTCAATATGGTCTTTGATTCGTCCGGGCGTACCGATTACGACTCGAGGGTTTTGACGTAGATCTCGCAGCTGGTTGCCCATGCCGGCGCCGCCGATTAGCAACGCGCTAAACAAACGTGTACCTTTACCTAAAGAACGGCATTCGTCTTCGATCTGCTGAGCCAGCTCACGAGTAGGGGCAATTATCAAGGCTTTGCTTTGAGGGTCGGCGATCAGCTTGTTTAGCATTGGCAGGGCGAAAGCAGCTGTTTTACCGGTTCCGGTGCTGGCAATTCCAATTATATCCTTGCCTTCCAGAGCAGCAGGAATAGCCTGGTCCTGGATGGGTGATGGAATTTCGTAACCTTTGGCAGACAAGTTAGCTTGTAACACCTCGTGCAAGTCAAAGTCGATAAACTTATGAGTTGGAACGTAAGCTTCTTCCTGACTAGCTGTGGCAGGTTTAATAAAGCGTGCCGGGTCAATGTAGACGCTGTTGCGTCCACGGTTGCTATTGCCGCGGGAACGGTTGTTAGAATTAGTAAAATTACGTTTTGGATAACGCTTGTTAGCAGATGACGCACTGCTGTAGCGACTTGAATAAGACATTAAAATAGATCCTTTTTGTTTAGTTTAATTACTTGGATTGCCAGATGAAGCCAGAGTAATATAAAACACTAAACACCGGATCATTAAACAATTACCTATATATTAGCATAAATATTATTTGAACGCAAATTTAATCGTTATTTAACAAGTTTTAAATTAGCAGTCAGCTGCCAGTGCTGCCTGAGCCATCTCGTACAATTCAAGAAGGTGGTTCTTAATTAGAGGAACCGTATTTTTTTCTCTGAATCTTAAAAACATTCGGGTTGCATGAAGCGACCTTTCTAGGTCGTCATTAACAACTACAAAAGTATTTGGATCGTCGACTAAATCATGACTGACAATCCTAAGCACTTCATTAGCAGCACCTTGCATGCGGCTGCTTAAATCTACTAATTCTTTATCTGAAATCGATCGGTCAAATCCGTCCCTGATTACTAGTCTGCGTTCCCATTCTGTTACACGCTTGCTTGGTACAAAGTTAAGCGGAGGCACAGGTACAATTATTGGTATTTCCGGAGCGAAATTCCTCAGCCTTAACGCACCGCTAAGTTCAAGGTCTTTGACATAACCACGGCTAATGTCGAATTTGGCGGGAGTCGCATAAAACTGTCCTGGTCTGACTTCTTCCAGCTCCAAGAAAAATCCGGCAAGCGCCAAGTCAGCCATTTCATCAACAGTGCACTGCACCTTATCTATACCCTGAACTTCACCCGGCCGCAGATCACGATTAGTATAAGATGCAATGTTTATTTTGCCATCTTGTTCAAGTCCGCTAATATACGTCGACTTGCCGGCACCTACAAATTGTCCGGAGATTAAAACTGTATCGGATTGCCAAAGTGCGTCGATACTATCCGGTGAGGGTATACAGTTTTCTCCCTTTAAGCTACGCAGAGTTTCAATTGCTTCATGATTCGTTGAAAGATCAGTCATTTTGACTCCATTAATAAATAATACATTACCATAAAACATGAATAAAACAAATTCAGTTGTTACGACACAGTACCATATCTAACAGATATATAGCTTTACATTTAGTATAAATAAAGCATGAAACTGTTTAAGACGTCCGAAAAGCTTATCTGCGATAGATGTGGCAGCTTATCATTGTTTACTTGCACCCATTGTGCCGGAGATTTCTGTGGTCGGCATCATGAGCATCCACACCTATATTAGTAAATTATTTAACTTTCAAGCTGTTCGCTAGTTCGTCAAACCCAGCCTGATATTTATTGTCAGAGTTATAGGTATATTCAGCTTTGACTACGCCCTTGCCAGTATCAAGGTAGTAGGTATTAATGCTTGTATCTTGCTTGTACGATGAGTTAGCCGGATATTCTGTGAGTGATTTCAAAGTTTTGTGGCCGTTAATATATAAAGATATACAAGTATGTTTCTTTACGCCGGTAATATTCTGCAGCTGGTTGCAGTCAGTATTGTTGCCAGGATCTACAGCCAGCTTTATTGGTGCGGCGGGATTGCCACTGCAATCTGCACTGGTACCAATCGGTAAAACTAGTATGCCAGTTACGCCTTCACATTGACCTTGCTTCCAATTATCTGGCAGGGTGAAACTTACCAAAGCAGCTACGTCGGTACCAGTATTATTCGTACTTTCAGAACTATTAATAGTAGTCTGCGTGTTACCACCGTTATTTACATACTTTGGCTTTTTGTCTGCCAAACGCCAGCCAACAAATCCAGCTAACAATATTGCTAGAAGTATAAAGCCGTATAGAATCTTATGAATTTTTATATATCTGTTACTATTTTCATTGTTCATGATTATTAATTCTTAATTCCTAATTTTTTATATTAGTTTTAGGAAGGTCGGCTTTTAACTGGGAGATATCAGAACTAGGAATGTCGTTTCCGGAAATATCCAGAGTAGAAAGCCATGTCATTTTACTAACTCTGCTGTTCACGCTTTTCATCCGGTTGTTGTTGGCAAGTATTTCACGCAGGCTAGTTAGTTGGCTGATCTCATCCGGAAAAGACTCCAAACGGTTGTTTTCTACGTTTAATACTTTTAAGTTTGTTAGCTGAGATATTTCTGACGGTAGGCTTACAAGCTGGTTGTTGGAAAGATTTAAACTAGTTATATCTTTTCGACTTAATACGTCATTTGAGATAGTAGTCAGCTGCTTGCCACTTAAATCTAGGCTGGTTCCTGTAGAACTTGATTCTGCATTAGTAGAGGACGGGTTAGAGTTTGAAGAACTTGGACTATCGTTCTTATTCATCGAATTTATAAATGCGTAGCCAGCACCGACGGCAACTAAGATTATTATTACGATTCCTAATATTTTCTTATCCACTGCTATACAATACGCTAAATACGATTGTTATCTGTGGGATAGCTTACAGTACTTAAAAAGAAATAAACTGGTTTAAATTAACTCATGTGTGCTAATCAATTATTGTTTGCAGATTGTACAGACTTCTTCATCTGTATAACCGTAACGCCAAACAGATATAGCTTTTTGCATGGGCAGGAACTTCAAATAAAGGCGCAGATCCGCCATGCGCCTTAACATCCAGCCGAACCGGCTGTATATCCGAGTATTTCCCCAAAGTACGGCTGCCCACCGAGTACCAACTGGTACTGCATAGACCGGTTTTTTTGGCGAGTAAGCTTTCAGTGGCAGCTCATTTGCGTGCCTAATCAGATTGCTAGTTAAAAAGTCGGCATCGTACAGGGCTGTCTGAGCCATGCCGCTGTACTGAGTCACGGCACTGTCGCCTATTACGTATATGTCAGGAGCGGCTTGAAGATACTGGTCTACTTCGACCCGGTTGGCTTTGCCTAATTTGAAAATGTTGGGATACTTTTTAAAAAATGGATTGTTGGTTACACCGGCAGTCCAGACTACGGTGTGCGATTTGATTGGACCTCTTGGCAGCTGGATACTGTCAATAGTTTCGGTTTTTACCGGCGTATTAAAGATTGTTTTAACACCTAGTTTTTTCAAGCGTTTCTCAATTGCTTTTGAAAAATCTTCCGGCATTGCCGGCATTGCTCTAGGTCCGGCTTCTACCAGATCGACAGTAAATCTGGTGTTTATCTTGTGCTTTTTCCTAATCTTTTTCAGGTATGCTGTTAGTTCGGCGCTAAGTTCAACTCCAGATGCGCCAGCTCCGACAACTACGTAATTGCGGTCCGATTCGGCTGTAAGCAGCTGTTCGTGCAAATGGCGTTTAAGTTTCAGAGCCTGATGGATAGTTTTTACTCCGTAAGAATACTGTTTAAGTCCTTTGACGCCGTAGTAGTCGGTGACGTTGCCTAGTGCTAGGATCAGGCTGTCGTATTCGTACTGCGATCCACTTTCGCCAATAATAATTTTAGCCTTGTCATCTATCTCCGTAACCGTGTCTTCAATTACTACTACATTCTTAGCATATTCGAAAAAGTCCCTTAACGGCAGCGCAACTTCAAGCGGCGACCGTCCGGTAGCAGAACGGTAAAGGGCAGCATGGTACTCGAAAAAAGACTGGTTAGAGATCAGCTTGACATCGAAGCTGGGGTTATTAGCCAGTGATAAAGCCGCTTTAACTCCGCCAAACCCACCACCAGCAATTACAACTTTCATATTTAAAAGCTCTTTCTCATATGATCCTGCGAAAATTCAATCTTGGCATCGGTTTTCTTATGTGGGTTGAATATATTATCAGGGTCGAATATATGCTTGATTTGTCTGAATACCTCCATCATCTTAGGAGAATACATTCGCTCAAGCATCGGTCCGCGGATAAGGCCGTCATTGTGTTCGCCTGACAATGAGCCGTGATATTCCAGGACTAAGTCAGTCACTTCTTTTAGTGCCGGGTATATCTTCTGCCGCTCACGCGTATCCTGTAAATCCATTAAAGGAATAATATGGAAGTTGCCGTCGCCCATATGGCCGGCTACCGTGTACATGAATTTGTAGCGTTCCATTATTTCCGTCAGTCGGGGCAGAAACTCAGGCAAAGTTTGGGGTGGAACGATAAGGTCGTCGATAAACGGAGCGGTATGCTTGCGCTTGACGTTTTTGCGCAGCAGATTGAAGCTTTCGCGCCGCATAACCCAGAACTTTTCTTCCTGGTGCTTGTTCTCAGCCAGCTGGGTTTCAATACCGCGTTTCTCCATTGTCTCCTGCAAATGCTGAATCTTTTGGTCGATTACAGCCTGGTCGTCGCCTTCGAATTCGCAGAGCATGATTATTTTTGGAAAACTAGGCAGGAAAATAAGCAGGTGTTTCAGGACTGGAATAAAGCTGAGTCCTAGTATAATAAATCGTTTCCAGCCCAGAGTTTTTCGGAAGCTGAAAAAGAACCGGAAGGCGAATTTTAGGGTGTGGTCGTCAAAAGACTCCAAGCTAGTTGGTTTTAAGGGCAATATATCGTTGATAATTTGGCCGAGAGAGTCAAGATTCTTGAGGAATACTACGACCATTCCAGACAGCGGTTTGGCCGGTACCAGTTTGAAACCGGCTTCCGTTACTAGTCCTAGCGTACCCTGGGAACCGACTATTAGCTTGGTGATATCAAAAGTCTTGCCATCCCATACGTCCCAGACATTGTAGCCGGTCGAGTTTTTACTGACCTGGGGTTTAGAATCTTTAATTAGCTGACTATTCTCGGTTATTAGTTTGTAGACTGACCGGTATAAATCGCCCTCAAAGCTTTTTTCCTTAAGTTTGACGTCAAGTTCTGATTTGGACAGCGGTTTAATCAGGTGCTCTTTGCCATCTCGCATTACTATTTTTAGGCTTGTCACATAGCGATCGGTTTTGCCATAGACCAGCGACTTCTCACCGCCGGCATTATTGGCAACCATCCCCCCGATCATGCACAGGTCGCGAGATGCCGGATAAGATGGAAGTAGAAGTTGGTGCTCAAGCGTTTTCGGTTCAAAATCCCGGTAGTAGACTCCCGGTTGAACCGATATTGTATCACCGTTTACCGATCCAATGTTTTTGAAGTATTTTTCAAAAGCAACAATAACTGATTCGTTGATAGCGCCTCCACCCATATCGGTTCCGCCACTGCGCCCCGTCAAGGACAACCCGGGATTGTTTTGTTTGTTCTTACTGACGTAATCCACCAGGTTGCAGATATCGGCCGCATTCTTGGGATAGACTACGGCTCTCGGGACAAGTTCAAATAAGCTGGCATCGTGGCTGTAGAAGTCACGGGTTTTAGGATCTTCTAAGACGTCGCCTTGAATCAACTTTTTAATATCTTCAATCAGGCTGACAGTTTTATCCATATTAATGGTTGTTTATTCGAGAATTGGCAGTCGTTTGACGATCGGCTGCTTAATCCACCAAGAACGTAGTCCCCAAACCTGACGGTTGTTTACGGCCAGAAGTCCAAACAAGACAACAGCGTAAATGATATGTTCGTCAATTATCGGGTTGTTCTCAGGCAGCAGCAGCGCTGACCACATCATGAGCATTAAAAGTACGCCTGAAAAAGTTGCTAGCCTCATGCCGATTCCAGCTACTAATGCAAAACCAATCAGCAGCAGTCCTGCCATGAACAAAATGTCGATTAAGGTATTGCCAGCCAGGCTCTGGTAAAAAGAAGCCAGCGGTCCTTTGGCTGCGAACTTTAAGAATCCGGTTGTCGGCGAGCCGCCGTTGATCCAGGCTTTCTCACATAGCGTCGCTACAGCTTCTGTTTTAGCGTCCCGGCAGGTTGCAAAGCCGAGTCCGAATAATTTGTCGAAAAATGCCCATAAAAATGTTAAGCCGAGTAGTATTCGGGCAACTGCCCAGAAATAAGGGCTTTTGTCGCCGCTGGTTTTTAGTTTAGATTGTGCCATTGTTTTTCCTTTAACAAGCTAATGTTTATATTATTAATATAACCCCTTATTGTTTAGTATTCAATCAGATTACAAATTAATACAATTTATAACCGGGTAAACTGGTAATAGTCCCAAAGGCAGACCAGTGATGAGGCAGTTACAAATGCTAAAGTTGCATAAATATATTTTCGAGAGCTGTTTTTAAATAATCTCTCTAACCAAAAAAAGCCCTAGACAAGCTAGGACTCTTTTCTTGGTAGCGGGGGGAGGACTCGAACCTCCGACCTTGTGGTTATGAGCCACACGAGCTGCCACTGCTCTACCCCGCGTTATTGTGATGAGAGCAAGCTATATCTTACATAACAGGGATGGATATGTCAATAAAGAGTAGATTACTTTTCAAGTAAGTGTTACTATATTCAAACGAAAAAACTTTATTAAAGGTTTTACTGATTGTTAATATTATGTGCGTCTAATGTTATTAATGTCACTTTTAGGGGTTATAAAGCGTCATAAGTAGTAAGAGAGGAATATAATAGATATATGTCAGACATACCTAAATCACTTACGACATTTTTAGAGAAATATCCGATCCGGAAGCTAAAAAAAGGCTGGCCAATTTTATACCAGGGAGAAGTACCAAGATCTGCTTTTGTGATTAAAAAAGGTATGGTCAAAGTCTACGATATTTCTGCCAACGGGGAAGAAAAAGTTGTATCTTTCGGGGCAGAAGGCGGACTAGTTCCAACACCTTGGATATTCGACAAATCTCCAGTCTCGCTTTATTACTACGACGCCTTTACCGACTGTGAGATCTACACAGTCCCTAGAAACCTGCTAAGAGACAAGCTAATGTCGTCTGAAGAGCTACTTAAGTATTCTTTGGATATTTACGTCTCACTATATGTCGGGACTGCAATGCACGTCTATGCGCTCGAGCAGACTAAAGCCAGCGACAAGCTGCTCAGGATTCTACAATACTTGGCAATGCGTTTTGGAAAAGAGGTTAAGCCGGGTATTTTCAGGATAGACATGCGCCTAACTCACCAGGACCTGGCACATATGATCGGTATGACCCGTGAAACTACTGCAGTAGAACTAGGCAAGTTAAGAAAATCTAAGGCTATTAGCTACTCCAACCAAAGATACCTGCTCAATATGTCCAAACTGCAGCAAATTCTTGGCGAAGACGAATTCAAAGCCCTGACTATTTAGCCGCTTATTTTTCTTTGCGGTTATTAAGCGTGTCGTTTACTACCCGGATAAGTTCCTTAGGGGAGGCCCAGGCTTTTAGCATGTAGCGGGTAGCACCGAACTTGAAAGCTTCGTCAATGTCTTTTTGGACGTCGTAGTTAGAGAAGACAATGATTTTCATTTTCGGGTAGTTTTTGGATGGATTTAGTTTCTTCAAGAATTCGACGCCGTCCATTTTCGGCATTCTAAGATCCAGCAGAACTAAGTCAGGCACGCCTTTATCAATAGCATCAAGCGCTTCCTGGCCGTTGAAGGTATTGGTAACTTTATGCTTCTGACGTTTTAAAATGATGCTGTAAGCATCATTTAAAGTCGCTTCATCTTCAACTATGAGAATACTTGCCATAGACACTCAATTCCTTCTTTACGGTTCACTTCGCCCATTTGTTTATTAGAGCTTACAGCGAACATTTTCTAATATTCTACCATTATTTTATGTAAGATAAATTACATCCTGGGCAAAGTTACTGTGAATACGGTTCCTTTCTTTGGTTCGCTTTCGGCTGTAATATTGCCTCCGTGCAGCTCGATGATCTCTTTGCACAAGTAAAGGCCGATTCCGTTGCCGCCGGCTTCGACCGACAGTTCATTCTGAATCCGAGAGAACTTCTGGAATAGCAGGTGCATATCCTCCGGTTCGATTCCTACACCTCTGTCGGCTACGGAAATAACGACGCTATCTCGAGTTCGTCGGACATCTATGTTAATCCGTTTGTTTTGGTAGGTATATTTGTTGGCGTTACTCAGCAGGTTGTCGATAGCCATGGACATATACTGTGGATCGACATTCAAGTATATTTTCTTAGCGGAAGACTTAAAGTAGATCCTCTGTTTTCTTGCTTCGAAACTCCGCTTTTGTTCATCCAGGATATTTTTGATCAGCTGATTAATATCAGTCTTTTTCTTGCTTAGCACCAATCGGCCGGAATCTGCGCGGGTGACATGCAGGATTTGGTTGATTATATCGAGCTGCCTCTCATTGGATATATAAGCTTTCTCTAACATGACTCTTTGTTCATCGTTTATCTCACCAGCATAACCTTCTATGACCATTGAGATGAACTGCTTTACACCTGTAGCTGGAGTTCTGAGCTGGTGCGAAGCTAGGGAAATCAGGTTGTCTTTTACTTCCTGAACTTCCTTGTTCTTTTCAGATGATATGGCTCGGGCCCGACTAACCATGATGAAGAACAGTAGGGCGGAGATCATCAGGCTTAAAGTAATTCCTCCGTAAAGGATAGTTTCCGGCAGTCGGTTGCGGGTTTGGTCTCCGAAACTGTCGTTTACTACTGCCGCAAGCGTCCATTTGTGGCCGTGCAAATCAAAAGTCTTAACGCTTTTAAACAAACCTTTGTCTTTTACTAGATTGTCATAGGTTGGAGACTGGTATACTTTGTGTTCAGGATTATCGGTTTCACCGTCAAACAACTGAATCGCACTGTCTTTAGTAATAGATTTTCCGAATAAACCGTCCAACAGGTCCTGCAGTCTTATCCCTGATGTCAGATATCCTAAATGAGCGGCTCTACGTTCCTCAACAGTATTTAAAGGCATATCCTGCTTATATATAGGGACGAATAAATTCAAGCCCGGTCTCTTGTCTGCTATTCGCTGTATGTTGCCAGTAACTGCCAGTTGGCCGGTGTCTCTAGCCGCCTCCATAGTCGGCCGTCTAGATGGTTCTGCGAACAGGTCTAATCCTATATATTGGCTAGAATCTGATTCTTCTGTAACTACAAACCGGCTGATGACATATGTATCCCGCGGAGTACTAGGCCTTAGTTCATATGGCTGGCCGTTAGCTTGCTTGTTGTTAGCCAGGAATTCTTCTAATTGGGCAGCTGGTACTACTTGGCTGAATGTTATGCCTTGCAGGCCGGGGTAGCGGTTTTTGAATTGCAGGTTATTGACGTACCTGGTCCAGTTATCTTCTGTAACCGGCTGGTCCAAGTAAAATATACCAGCTGTGGCTCTGAGTATTTCGCCGTATGTACTGACCGTACTGTTGATAAGATCTGCGGCACTGGCCGTGCCGTTGTCCAGAGTTGCCTGCAGCTGCTTGGTGGTAGTATTCTTGGCGTTATTCCAAGACCACAATGTAACGCCCAAGAAGGCCAGCAATACCAATATGGAAGTGAGTATATAAGTATGAATTGACGGAGCAACAATTACACCGAGTTTTTTGATTTTCTTAAACATAGACACCTATTTTAAACAGATAAAGTATAACCTTTGAGTAGATAGTGAAATAGTAAGATATATTACAAAACTGACATAAGGAAGCTTACAGATATTAGTATCTTCCTCACGTAGTATAGTGGCAGGAGCAAAATAATAAGTTCCTGGGAGGGAAACAAATGAGCTACGAGAATCAACTAGATGCACGAATCAAACAGTTTCGAGCACGTAAGGAACGCGAGCACCCAGAGCTGCGGGGATCTGTAGACCAGTTATTCCAAGAGCTCATCTCGCCGCACTTTAGCAGCCAGCTGAAAAGCGACGACAACCCGAAGCTTGAAGGCCGCAGGGGTCGAAGCTTCAAGAGCCGCATGAGCGGCTTGCACTACGCTGTTTAAGGAGTTTTACGGCGCATGAATAAGGTTATTAAAAATTAATATATTAAAGAGGAGTTTGTAAAATGAATATTATAGTATGGATCGTATTCGGAGCATTAGCCGGTTGGATCGCATCACTAGTAATGCGTACGGATGCTGAGCAGGGCGGACTCATGAACATTGTCGTCGGAATTGCCGGTGCAATCGTAGGCGGTTTCATTATGCAGGCATTGGGCGGAAATGGTGTGACAGGTTTCAATCTTGGTTCCCTAATCGTTGCAATCCTCGGCGCAGTTGTACTGCTAGCTATCTACAAAGCCACCACCCACCGAACTATATAATCTAAATTTGTTACCAACTTAGTCCAACGGTAAATAAAAACACTCCCGTTTAAAGGAGTGTTTTTATGTTAGCGGTATTTTACTACCAGCTGCGTTGGTTGTAGCCACCACCATTGCCGCCGCCGTTGCCACCACCACCGAAGTCTCGACGAGGTCGATCTTCTTTTGGTCGGGCTTCATTGACAGTAATAGTACGACCACTCATTTCAGAGTTATGCAAAGCTTTTTCAGCAGCTTTACCTTCGTCATCATTTTCGAACTCAACAAAGCCGAAGCCCTTGCTGCGTCCAGTGTCGCGATCCTTAACGACTACGGCGGATGCTACCTTACCGTGTTCGCCAAAGATGTTAGCTAGTTCCTCATCAGTAGTTGCGAATGGCAAACCACCTACGAATAACTTGTACATATTGTGTATATTTCCTTGTTTTTAACCGCTAGGTACGACCTTTACCTATATGTGAACTTTGCTGTCGATTGAACTACTGGCTAATAACCAAGAAATATCTTTCGAACCTTAACGCTAAGCACAGATAAGAACCTGCACGGCAATTTAATCACGTTTTATCAGTATTTACAATAGAATACTAATCAGACTTCATATATAACAGATTTCTTTACCCAAGGTAGCTTTACGAATGGGGATAGCTTATCACGACTAATCCAATTGTCATGATTATTATAATTTTCTAAAGTACGTGGCATATTTGGATCCATTGCACTACCATCAACTTTAGCATTTTGATAAGCAACCATAACATCACGGTAGTTTTTCTCGTACTCTGTTATCTGAATTATTGAGTTGAGATTAAATCCAAGGCAGCATACTTGCATATCAGTTATATCCGTTGCTAGATGCAAAAATGGAGTTTGATTATTGTCGTCTAAAGTCATAAGGCCATATATAAATCCCTTAAAAAATCGCTGTTCAGTCCTTTGCCAATCGCTCCAGGCATAGTAATCATCCATGTAAGGGGAGTTTATGTATGTACTAATAAAGCCAACTTCAGATCTTAGTCTGCTTTGTAAAATACTGCTACCTGGCTTAATCTCTAGTTCAACAAATGGAGCTAGATCTAATATTTGCATATTAACTTCACTCAAACCCGTGGATCTATAAATTGCCCCAATTGGGTTAGTCTCAACCATATCTACATCAAATAACTTTTCTTGAGTATACATACAGCTCCCTAATTATTAATCAATATTAAACATCAAAACAGATAAAAATGGTATAGTTATATAAATTATAGTTGACAAATACGCAAACATATGTATAATAATAATTAGTTTTAATGATGAATAATCAATAAAACAAAAACCAATATAAATAATATTTTAACGAAAGGGCACCAGTTAAAATGAAAATCTCAAAAATGTTAGCATACGAACTTCTACCAAGCAAGGACACTTCAATAGTAGAATTCGATGATCTACTTAACTAACAGTAAAGCTAATAACTATTAAAAGACTCTCTGGAAACAGGGAGTTTTTTAATTTTCTGTAATATTTACATTTAGCTTAATATATATGTAAGTTTAAGGGTGGAGAAGGGTAGACGATTTGAACGCTCAAGCAAAACCTGACGGAGTTCCAAATAGAACGGTAATACTAGATGCCGGAGCTCAATACCGGATGGATATCGAACAAAACCTAAAACGACAAGGATACTTTGCTGAGCGTATGCCGATCGATACTCCAATTGAAGAGCTAGGAGAAGTCGGAAGTCTCATTATTTCCGGTGGTCCACACAGCGTATACGAAGACAATGTACCATTAATTGACCCGAGAATATTAGAGGATCCAGATATGCCACCAATACTTGGAATATGCTATGGTGCCCAGCTCATTAACTATCTAGAAGGTGGGTCAGTAGAAGGACTCGAAGATAGGGAAGATGGACCTACCTTAATAGATGTTGATCCTGAATCACCTCTGTTTCACGGGCTGACACCAGAACAAAGAGTTTTAATGAGTCATGGTGACACGATCGTAGAAGTAGCAGAAGGTTACCGCGTAACGGCCCGGTCTGGTGATTTAATTGCAGGCATTAGTAACGAAGATGGAACTGTACATGGAGTCCAGTTTCACCCCGAGGTATTGACTGCGAACGGCGCAGAGATGTTTAAGAATTTCATGGGCAAGGTATGCGGAATAGAAGCAGATTACGAGTATGGCTACGACCAGATCATTGAAGACGCAATCGCTGAAGTAAGAGAAACGGTGGGTGACAAGCAGGTACTAGCATATGTGAGTGGCGGCGTAGACTCAATGGCATTGGCAAAACTGCTTGCCGAAGCACTGCCCGCAGAACAATTGTTCCTGGTTTATGTAGATCACGGTATGATGCGAAAAGGTGAAACAGAGCAGGTGAAGGCAACTGCCGAAGCTGCTGGAATACCGCTCAGGATTTTCGATGCAAGTAAAATGTTCTTAGATGCCACAACAGAAATAGACGGATTTGAAACAGTTCCACTAAAAGATGCTGTTGATCCTGAAATAAAACGAAAGATAATTGGCGACAAGTTCATTACTCTACAGGACAAAGAAATTGCAGTTGAGCTTGGACTAGATTTGGACAATTACATGCTAGGTATGGGTACCCTACATACAGACTTAATGGAAAGCGGATCAGAAATTGCTAGCGCACTTGCTAACAAGATTAAGAGTCATCATAACGACACAGAAGCAGTTAGAGCCTTGAGGGCTATGGGCAGAGTTCTAGAGCCATGGCGTTACTTGCAGAAGGATGATGTACGGGCTGTGGCAAAAAAGTTAGGATTGCCTGAGGAAGTATTTAACCGACAACCGTTCCCAGGCCCGGGCTTTGGAATTAGAATAATTTGCGCAGAAGGTCCTTGGTGGCCGGATGAATCAGATGCTATGAACGACGAAGTTGCCAAATATGGAAACGAAAGAGTACAGGCAAACGTACTGCCAATTAGAACTGTAGGTCTACAGGGCGACCATAGAACTTACGGACATTTAGTATCTTTAAGTGGCAAGCCAGAAGATAGAAATTGGAAAGAGCTTATCTCAATCGCAGATAACATTCCTCGTAAAGTACACGGCGTCAACAGAGTTTGTTATGTATTCGGCGAACCAGTTACAGAATATCGAGAAATTACTCCCACGCATGTTACGGAGGAGACACTTGGTATTCTAAGCGAAGCAGATGCAGTTGCTCGTAGAATCCTGACAGAAAGCGGTCTTGATGAAAGCTTAAGCCAGGTACCAATAATTGCCTTCCCGGTTAACTTTGGTGAGCCTGGCAAAGTATCAATTGCAATTAGGACGTTTATCACCAATAACTTTAAGACTGGTGAAATTGCAGTACCAAATGAAGATATTCCAGAAAACGTAATTGAGCAAATGGTGGAAGAAATACTTCAATTAGAAAAGGTATCTAGAGTTGTTTATGACCTATCTTCCAAGCCACCTGGCACTACCGAATGGGAGTAGCAAATGTTTTTCATCCGTATAATTGAGAGTGCGTACCGATTTTGACAAATACTACTTCGTCTTCTCTCTGTAAGTATAAAGCTCGATAATCGCCGGTAATATTTATACTTCTAAAATCTGAATATTTGCCTTTAAGTGCATGGTTTCGAAGTTTAGGGTTGAGCGGATTATTATTAAATAAAGTGATTTGATCGTATAGACGTACCTTTAGTTTAGGTGCTAGTTTTTCAGTTTGCTTAATAAAATCGTTAGAAAATGTTATTTTCATTTGATTTCAAGCTTGCCAGCTAGAAAGTCGATTGCCTCATCGTTATTTTCAAACTTGTGGTAGTCGCCAGCATCCAGCTGATTACGGGCCGCAGTTAGTTCTTTTGCAGTCTTGGCATTAGGAACTTCAGGTACATCGAAAGTAACGCTTTGTTCAGCAGCAAAGCGCCTAAGCTCATTATTTAGTACCGCACTTACGCTTATTCCGAGCTTATCGGCTGTTTTAGCCGCCAGCTTTTTAAGTTCAGGATCCGTTTTAAGATTAATCACTGCATATTTACTCATACCAAAAGTATACACCTTTGACTAAAATATGTAAATAGCGAAGTAAAGTAACTACGATTATCTAGATTAGATAAATAAATTTTTCAAAAATTATTATTTACGAACTACTTATAATTAGCCATTTCCAAAGGAGGCTTACAGTTTCAATATAATTTACAGGGTTGTGACATGCTTTCCACCTTGAGTAGATAGGCGCTTGTCGAATGTTACTAGTTTATTCTTGTAGGCTTTTGCTTCTTCTGCCGCGTAGCAATCGACAATAGAAAGTGACGGGTAGCGCTCATACAGCTCAATTGATTCAACCAAAAAATGAGGGTTGTGCACGACATTTGAAAAACCTAAGAAAGCTGTCACTAACTTAGCAATATCTTTACGCGGAAGTAACATCACCCTTTCCAATACATAGATTATTTCAACTACGACGACGTCGGTAACATAAACTTTATTTTTGCTAATAGCATTCTTAGCTTTTTGGGTTTGTTCTGGTACATCATCAAGCAAAAAACGTAATACGACATTCGTATCTAAACTAATCATCGTTATCCGCTACCCAAGCTTTAGCAGCCGCTTGACGCAGGGAATCACCAGTCAAGCCTTTTAAGTGATCGGGAATACTCTTGGTAATTTTTGCTCTAGTGGCTTCAAAAGCCTTCATATCAGTGCCAGCATCCAGTACGATCTGATTATCTTTGTTTAGTGCTACAGTAAGTTTTTGCCCTGTTTTAAGGCCTAGTGCTCTACGCAGTGGCGCGGCTATTGTTACAGTACCCTTACTGGTAACGGTTGTATCGTATGTCATGTATTACATTATAGCATATGGGATACTTTTAATTAAACGTATTACACTATTTTTAAGAATGTATATTTAATCGTACTAAATGCAGTTTGTTCCTGCACTGGTATCTAAATCTTACGTTCATTAACTAAAAGTAAAAAACCGGTCGCAGCAACCGGTTTCAAAATGTTGGATTTACTGTTTGGTAGCGGCGACAAGACTTGAACTTGTGACCCCAGGCTTATGAGTCCTGTGCTCTAACCAGCTGAGCTACGCCGCCATGCAAAGATAACAGGGTTGAATATACCATATTCTTCCCTGTTATGCCAGTTTTGAGACGCATTAATCTGCTTAATACTCGACATTGGCTGGAACATATTCGTAAAACTAAGGCTACTACTCGGAATCAAATCATTTGGTTAATAAGCTTGTACGCGTAAGCATAACAGGGTTTAATTAGACTATAGCAAGGGTAGTTTTATAGTATAAATGAAAACAAGCAACAATCTCGCATGAGTAAAAGTCTTAGATCTAATCAGACATTACTAAGTAAAAGAACCTTTGTATTAGGCGTAGCTTTCTTAGTTGTCGGGATAGTAATCTTAGGCATCAGCCGGGCAGAGACGCCTGATTCAGCCGTCAATATCTACGAACCAATAAAGGCAGCAAAAGGGCAGGAAGCTAAATTCAAAGGACTCCGCAAGGTAAAAAAAGACGTCAAACACCCGTGCGCCGGGGTATTCGAAGTCGAGAATAAAAAGGACCTAAGCGGCAATAGCCTATGTACGACTGCTAATGACAGCGAGGTTATTAATCAGTCGAAAACTGAAGTTGCTACTAAGCTTAGGAGCAAGATTACAAAAGAAACGCCGAAAACTACGGAAGACACAGTCAAAGAACTGAAGGCTACCGGCAAACCGCCGTTGAATTCGTCGGTAATTAATTTGGCTTTGAATTCAGGCATTGCCCAAGCTGACGTAGATCAGTCCGGAGTTACACCTTTTATCGGTACCAAGCCGACCTGCTTCGGGACAGGTAAAGACGGACGGCGAATTGTACTTGTAGCTGCCGGAACCAAAGAACAGCCGATCACAACATCCGACCTGGAAAACATTAAGCAGGTGGCTGCAGAAATGGAGTCAACTTTGATCTGGAATTCTTATAGGCAGAATCCTAATAATGTAAAGCACATCCGGTTCTTCCAAAACGCCGACTGCCAGCCGGATATTATTACTGCTACCCAATCGTCGGATTACTTCAACGAACTTTCAGTCGCAACTTATGGTTCTCTGCACAAGGATGCAGGCATAGCGGCGGCAGTTAATCTGGTCAAACAAAAGGCAACCGGCCAAAACCTGATCCCCCACTTCTTAGTATTTTCTAGAAGTGGCGCCCATGGCTGCGGTCAGCGAGACTTTGCCCTGAACGGGGGTTTAGACAACCAGCAGGCTTTCTCGTACATGTACGGCAAAACCCAGTATGACAAAAGTTTGGGCGATGCTTGCTGGAACAGTTCAGTTGCAATGCATGAAACCATGCATGCCCTGGGAGCCGTCGACTTTACTTCCCCGCACTCGACTCTTTTTTCGCACTGTTATGACGAGGAAGATATGATGTGCTACGACGACAATGGCGGAGTAACACCGATGAAAAACATCTGCCCGCTAACCGAAACTTATCTGAAGAATTTTGTAATGGATTGCAACGCTGACGATTACTTCAGCGTCAAAGCCGACGCGGACAAGGTATTTAATCCATTGCCTTGGTGGCAGGGCGGATCCGGAGCAGCTCATTACAATACAGCCAAATCTGGGTTCCTTTCCGCCGGCAATGCAGCCCCGCCCCAGCCGGAAGTTCCGCCGACGGTGTCAATTGTTTCACCGGTTACTGGCGCGGTAGTTAGTCCTGGCGGCAATCTAAATATTAGCGCATCGGCTGCTTCTAGCAGTGGAATTGCTAAAGTCGTTTTCTATAACGGGAGTTCGATTGTGTCGGAAGACAACACAGCGCCATATGCTGCCACGCTTACGGCTGTAAAAGGACCGACCGTGTCGCTCAAAGCGGTAGTATATGACAGTAAGAACGTGCAAGCCAGCAGCAACATCGTAACGATTACAGTAAATACTACTTCAACTTCCGATACAATTGCGCCGGTCGGTCCGGATAAAATAAACTATAATCTAAATTTTGATCTAACCCGGGGCGGGTACGGAATAAGCCTTTCCTGGCCGGCTGCTACAGATAATACCGGCGTAACCAAATACAGTGTCAGCCGAAACAATATAGAAATTGGTACGACGACCGCTACTAAATACTATGACGCTAAGATCGCACCTAATACTAGATACAACTACATAGTTAAGGCGGTCGATGCAGCCGGCAATCAATCTGCTGGTTCTGCCCCGGCAATTACCAAGGTCACGTGTCTGCTTTTTATCTGCGGATTAACAAAGTGAATTCAAAATAGTTCTAAATAAAATAGCCCCCATCTTTGGACTTTCATTGACTGGATTTAGATACAAAAATCGCAGTGCCAAAGCGGGGAACTATTTCCTCAAAGTAGGTGAATATTGCTAGTAACCTTGATCATTACTTAGCATCTATATAGTAGGCTTTTGTTAACCCTTATGACTATGAATTTTCTTACAAGTTTAACTATTATATGGTTAACTTAGGATAAGTAAGGCTACTTATTATGTTAGGCAAAAATTGCCGAAGATATGTGTTGAGTCTAAACACTGCTAGGGCTTCTAAGTAATCAAAAAGCAATTTTAGTTTTGCACTACTAGTTATATATACTGTTAGCTTATGAAAGTTACAGATTATAGCTACGATCTACCGGAATCGGCAATTGCCCTGCACCCGCCAATAAAGCGCGGTGATAGCCGTTTGTTAGTACTTGACCGAAACAGCGGGGAAATGGAGGACCGCAAATATACTGATTTAGTCCAGTTCCTGAACCCTGGTGACCTGCTAGTGATAAACAACACCAAAGTAATACCGGCCAGGCTAATAGCGCTAACAGAAAATGGCAGCCAACGAGAGCTGCTACTGTTGGAAAAGCATGGCCAGACAAATGACCATCATACTTCGCTGGTAATGTACCGGCGTAAGATTAACGCCAACCAATTTCTATTTGTTGGCGAAACTAAGATAAAAGTGGATGAAGTATATGAAAACGGGACTGCAAAAATAACTTGTAATAAAGACTTGTGGGATCTGGCGGATGACAAAGGGACTGTCCCCTTGCCACCTTACATGCACCGGAACGAAGAAAAAGGCGATCGGGAAAGGTACCAGACTGAATTTGCCAAAATTAAAGGCTCAGTCGCCGCACCGACAGCCAGTCTCAATATGACAAGTCATTTGCTGGATAAGATAAAAGCAAAAGGAATCAAAGTAGCTGAACTTACCCTACATGTTGGACTGGGTACGTTTATGCCGATTAGGACAGATGAAATATCTTCTCATAAGATGCATCAGGAATACTTCGAAATTCCATTCAATACTGTTAATGCTATTAGGCAGACTAAACTTGCAGGTGGAAGAGTAATTGCCGTAGGCACGACTGTGACAAGAACTTTGGAATACGCGGCTGAAAAAATATTAAGTACTGAAACAACAAAGGATATTAACGAGGAAGCCGATATATTTATTTATCCTGGGTATGATTTTCAGATTGTGGACGGATTAGTAACCAACTTTCATGCTCCTAAATCAACAGTCCTAATGATGGCGGCTGCATTTGCCGGTTGGGATAACTTGCAGACCGCATACCGGCATGCCCTAGAAGAAAACTACCGGTTCCTCAGTTACGGCGACAGTATGCTTATTGTTTAGATTTCTTTTTGTGGCGGTGCCTTCTGATTAATAGCGCTAGCATCAAGTAAATCAGCAGTATTAGATCAAACAGCAGGGCAGATATTTTTATATATGTCTGCTCAATTTCTTTAGATTCCTGAGGCTCTCTAATTGGTACATTTCCGCCACCTTCATTTATCTGATCCGGAGTACCTTCGTTATTTGTGGTGTTTTGATTCGGTGTCTTGGTTTTCGGCTTACCTGATGAGGATACAGGTGTAGACCCGTTAATGGAACTTACAAACACTACTACTGTGTCTGAAGTTGGCCCAGCTTGGTCTAGCGTATCGTAGTTTAGAGCCGTCAGCTCATTGCGTCCGACATTAAGAGTTGTGTTGATACTAAAAAATCCATCAATACTGCAGCTTGTACTTCCGGCAAGTTGGGAATTGATAAACACCTTAACTATCAAGCCGGGACCACACGATCCGCTAATGACAATCGGCGTAACGGAATATGTAGAGTTGTTTGTAGGCGAAGTAATTACTGCTCGTGACGTTGGCGGTGGGCCAGGAACTGTAGCTGTAACATCTAAAGACTGAGAATTAGTTTGAGTAACTGCATACGCTGTGCCAGATATTAGAAAAAAAACTGATACAAGCAATAGAATAATTGATCCATTTACTCTGAATCTAGCCCGCCACTTAATAAATTTGATCACTGATTTACCTACGCCGTGAGGAGGAACCGTTTAATATCTTAGCCTTGTAGCGTTTTAAGCTAAGTCGAATCAATAGTACTAAGAGGATAATTGCCAACAGTACTATTAAGATAAGCTTGTAAGGTATAATCCAAAAACTATAACTGCTGGTTAAGTTTTTATTGGTGTAACCGTAAGTTGCTTCTAATCTGGAAGTAAAGCGGCCAAACAGCCACTTCTTCTTTACCACTTGGCTGAAACGCCTAGTACTATTAGGTAGTACATTTTTTGCCGGATCGTTTAACGGTAGAGTCGCAACAGTACTCCCGAACATGTTTTTTACAGTTATATTGCCATTAGGTTTGACATGGACATTGCCGTTGTTCTCAATTCTTTGGACTAATGTAAATGGGCCGTTTTGTATTAGACCTGACCGCTTTGAATTCTTTTCAACAAAAAGCTCTTTAAGCTTCAAACTCTCGTTTATCTGACCATTAACTCTGGTAAGTACCAGGACACCGACACTAGCTGCAATTGATACGTTGCTAGTTTCCTGTCCAGGAGGATTTCCGCTGAAACGAATTACTCCATAGTGGCCGCCAGCTTCAGCATCAGCCGGTACATTTACATTAATACTTACGACTTTGCTTTCCTTTGATTTCAAAGGTAATCTGGCCGGCAGGGTGACCCATTTTTTAAATGACATTCCACTGCTTATTTCTTCGTCATCTAGAATTACCTGCGGATTACCAGTTTCATCCTTGGCCCTAAAATCATTTACCTCACCGCTTAATACAAGTTCTCCGGCTGTTACATTAGTTACAGTAATCTTTAGATTGTAACTATTTTTCTTATCTGCATTAAGTTCGACAATTACTGGTGAAACTTGGATTCCTTGGGCGGGTGAATCGCCAGTTACTGCTTTTGCTTTTGTAAATCCAGTTGCAGCTAATATCGATATTAGGAGGCAGGCAAATAGCCAGCATATGCTGCGCCTAATTAAGCTTTTCCTCCAATAGTTCATTAAATGTATTGTAACATCTGGAAGTTGTATTTTTTAGATTTATACTAATTCTTAAAATGTAGCTGTAGCGATGTATGTCAAAGTTGTTGAATATGAGCCGGCAGCTTGAGCGCCGCCGACATTTGCAATATAGCTTGTAGTAAAAGTATTTGAGTTGGACGGACCACTAGCAGAAGCTACAGTCTCGCCAGTTACAAATCGATACGAGTCTGCAGTGTTGTAGTTGGCAGCGGCTGTTCCAGAACCTGATCCGCTGACTTCAGAACCGACCGAAGGGGTAGCATTAGCTTTGAGGTTTATCCCGAATTGGCTGGTGCCCTGAGAAGATGCGGCATTGGCTGCAAGTGCAGCGATGGTATTCAAGCCTGAAGTAAGAGTTACACCATTTACGCTGATTGCATAGCCACCAGTTGCATTTGTCGATGCACTCATAGTAGATGTTCCCGATCCAGTTGAGCTTGGCGTTATCGTACCTAGAGCTACAGTAGCGGCAGTAAGTGTAAAGGTAAGTGTTTCATCGACACTGGCAGTTACAGTAATTTGCTCGGCGGTAGAAGCCGCAACAGTTCCTGAATCAACTGGTGTAGTCCATGCGTCATCTGAATAAGTGACTATCCGAGCATAAAAAGTTGCGTTGGTAGCACTTGGGTTGGTAACTACACCAAAAGACATGAGTGTGGTACCTGTCGGGGCGGCTACGTTTCCAGTTTTCTTAAGTCTGAGCTTGCCTGAAGTCGAAGTGTTTACTGTCCAACCGGATGCATCGCCTAGATTTGTCGGTTGGGCTGCCAAAGTCGAAGATCCGTTGCCGAAGCCACCAGGAGTAGTACAAGCACCACTAGCAGTTGTACAAATGACTGCCTCAGCAGATTGAAGTACAGTCGAAGACGGGAGTACAAAGCTAAAAGAGTATGTCGTGCTGGCTGATGCAACAGAGCTACCGAGTGTAAGTTTACGGGTAGTAATCTGAGCTGCATTTGCAGTACCGACTAGAGAAAAGAATGTAAATCCAAATATAACAAAAGAACTTACCCATAACGAAAGCTGCTTAGCTTTCAACCTTAAACTATTCATGCTTATAATATATCAGCAATGCATAAATTTAAAAAGTTGAGACTGTTAATAATTTCTCTGGCTGTTCTTATGTCTGGCAAAGCTTACGCCCAGCCGTATGGTCAAGGAGTATATGGAGCTGATGTGCCATATGGATCTGAAACCAGCCTGTCTATCGCTACTTCCGGAAACGTTTCGATTCAGATTACCCCAGACTCAAGCGGGGTATTAGGAACAGGAGATAATACGGTTACGGTAACTTCAACTGACGTAGTCGGATACAAACTTTACATTAGAGCGCTGGCTAGTACGGATATGGCGAATGGTCCAGCCGTCTTGCCGGCAAGTGCAAACGTTTCTCCAGCAGCATTGTCGGTTAACACTTGGGGTTTCAATGTAAACGGTTCACCTACAAATTTCCAAGGCATTTCTTTAACCGATGATCTTATTAAAACTGCAGTAGGCCCATTTACTGCCGGTGATGCGACAGCAGTAAAATACGGAGTAAAAATAGACAATGCCAAACCGGCCGGCAATTATGTAGCTAGCATTGTCTATACGGCAGCTCCTCAGACCGATTAGCGGTTTTTGAATTTCTTTCTACTGCGAATAATCCTAAAAAGAAGGCTAGCAATTAATATAAGTAACAGCCATGACCAGATTGGCATGTAAATTACTGTTTGCGTTATATTCTGGTTTCCACCTTGAGGTGGGGAAAAATCAGCTTTTAGTTTATATATCCCAGGCCAAAAGGGAACACTTATTTTAGTGTGAAGTTTCCTGATGGTGCTCGGTAGTATCAGACCTTCAGCTTGCACGCGATCAGGACCTTTTCCTACTATTGGCTTAATAAAATATAAAATTCGAGATTGGACATGAGTATTGCCTTGATTATTCAGTCTGGCGTCAATACTAATGCTTCTTTTAGTTAAAAACCATGGCGCATCTATTCCTAATAAATTAACTTTCTTTTCAGTCAAACCGCTTACTTCCAAGTATATCAAGGACGCTACACGTTTAACTTCCTTGAAGCTTACACTTTCCGTGTTATTTTCAGTGCTGGCAATAATAGCAAAGTAATAGCCACCAGGAGACGCATTATTTGGAACGGCAAGACTATAAGCTATTTTTTTAGACTGATTCGACGTCAGACTTACTTTTGAATCAGCTAGTCTAACCCAATATGTATGCTCACCCGGCTGAAAATTATAGTTATATTCTTCGTCTGTGACTTTAAATCGTTCGACGCTAAGACTTACATCCATTGTCTTGTCAGTTTGGTTAGTGACCGTAATTTCTCCGCTTGTAGTATCGCCAGGATTTTGGACCGGCCTTGACCTAAGCGGTTTAACTTGCAAGCCTTTAGTTTCAGCTGCCAAAACAGTGCTAGGATTAATATTAACTAAGCAGAAAAATGAAATAATTATTAAGACGAAGCTGATTAACTTTCGCATATTCAAATAACAAACCAGTTAGTGCCGTCAGAAACTAAATGTACGGACACGTACTGTCGTGGGATCGTAATTGAACTTGATCCGTCAATTGTTCCACCTCCAGTATCTACTGTCAGTGTGTTAGCTGAACCATCGATCCGCTTGACAATATATTGGCTGCTACTAACAAGTGTTGCGTCAGGAATAGTAATTGTGACATTACCAGAAGTTGCATTAGCAAGAATTACTAAATCTCCTACTACTGCTGGGTAATTTGAAGTTTTAGTAGCAATGGCCAGCTTCGGAGTACCCCAGTTGGGTGTACCCCCCAGCGATAAAAGCGACTGGCCCTGGCTGCCAATTCCTAAACGGACAAAATGACCGGAACTGTCTCGGTAATATAGATCACCTTCGGCGCCAGAGCTGTCGTCAAAAGCGGCTAGAACTTTTCTAGTCGGTCCGGTTGTCTGGGTAAAATATAGGCGGTTACTATTGAATTCTATCGCTCCAGCTTCAGGTGTGCCTAATACTGTTCCAGAGGTTAATTTTATTGGGGCTGTTCCGGCTGTAGCGGTTCCAGCCCGAACTGTAATTGTTTTATGTCCGCCATTGGCAGCGTTGTCGGCACCAGTATTGTAGTGTTCTTTTTCTAAGAACTGGTTAAGGATATCTCCCCATTCACCATCGTCACCATCTACAGCTGGTAATCTTTGCGGAATTGGCATTAACAGCTACCAAACTTTGCTGGCAATTTATTCTTCTGTCGTAAATTATATAGTTTCATCACTCAATATTCCTTGAAAATTAGTTTAAGAAATACATTTAATACCTAAATTATACCATCTTGCTTACGTCTTAAATTGAAGTTTAGTTAAGTGGCTCAGCTGGCAAAGTGATACGAACTTTGGTTCCATGCTTGGTTCGTGAGCTAAGCTCAATTTTACCCCCAACTCTAGAGAGGGCTGATTTAGCTACGAACAAGCTTAGTCCAACTGTAGTTTGGTTGTCAGTCAGTGCATCGGCTGACTTTGAGAACGGCTTAAATAAGTTTTCGCGTTCAGTTTCGGTCAGACCTTGGCCTTCGTCTTTAACGTTGACAATAAGTTTCTTGCCGTCGAACTTGCTACTTATCTCTACTTCACCGCCAGTACGGTTATATCTAATGGCATTGTCAATTGCTGCATCCAACGCGATTGCCAGTTCCCCGCCGAAAGTCTTGACTGGTTCATCACCGTTATAGTCAAATTTAAGCTGGATATCGCGGGAAGATATTTCTACTTTAAGCTTGTCGATTATATCTTTTACGACGGCAGACATAAGAATCTGCTCCGGTACCGTCGATTGCGGCCGACTAGCAAAGTCGACCTTCTCGGCAATAGTTTCTAGTGCCATTTCGCCGCTGGACAGCATTAAGGCGACTTTCTTGTCGTGGATCATCTTGATTCCGGCGTGCAGTTTCTTAAGATTATCACTCAGAGTATTAGACAGCTGGCTAATTAACTTCTTACGAATGTCGGCAACTTTTTCACCAGCTATTCGTGATTCTTTGACAACCGCTGATTGTTCCCTTGTAATCTTAAGCAATCTGACCGCATTGGCTAGAATTCCAGCGGCAACTAGAGCGATTACTAGTTGGTAGATCAGATAAAACTGAGGTCTCTGAACCCCGATCTTTAACTGAATTGCATTGATAAAAATAGTTAGGAAAACAGCTACACCAACCGGAATTAGAAAGTACTTTTGGCTGAGTGAGTTCATAAAAGAAACATTTCCATATGACATAGACATAGAGTGTTCAATACCAGTTTGGTCGTTATCAACCGCTGCCAAAGCATCACTAATGGTGGTTTCAAGTTGTAAGGCAGCCGGCTTCAATATTTTTAAGGCTGGGGTTTCGGACTCTTTTTCGCTTTCTAGAAGCTCGATACTGGTTTTGGCAACAGTCAACGGCGTATTTAAATTATGGACAATTAAATGTAGAAAATTACTCTGTTCGTCTAAGGTGGCTTTAAGTTTTTTAGCAGCTTTGACCAAGGACAATGATTTTCTTCGGTCGATTAATGCCTGCGTAACCATAATAATGGCCAGAATTAATAATATAACCCAGGAATAATATGGTAACGACAACTGGACGCTGGCAGATAGTTGACTGACGAAATTTTCGGCTTTGTTGACAACAAATCTAAACGGCAGGGAAACAGCTTCGACTACACCATTGGGTTTTTCAGTCGGGGCAAAAGTAGGCGAGGGTCCCGTTCCACCGCCGGAACCTTGCTCTGTATTACCGGTAATTGGTGCTGGCGGAGTCGTAGTATCGCATTCACGACCGTAGTCACATTCACCATAATTGTTATCAGTATATTCTGCTCGAACAACTGAAGCATGGAAAATAATTCCCGCTAAGCCGATTACGAGGCTAAGTAGTAAGATGCGGATTAGGTTTTTATTTATTTTCTTCAGGTTCATTTAAATGCTTTTTATACCTAGCATTATACCGTAACAGCGATATTGCGCTAACGTTAGTTTGACCGAAGTTTGACAAAGCATAGGCATTTTTCAATAATTATAACTGTACATACATAAAAAACAGGAAAGCAAAAGCTTTGAAGCCACTGGACAATCTAAACGATCTGCTCAAAAAGCAGGTGACCAGACGCGAATTCCTTACCCATATAGGATTAGCCGTTATTTCGCTGTTAGGAATTTCCGGCATGCTGAAGAACCTCAACAAGTCGCTAGAAACCAAGGACCACAAAGCTGTCAGCGACCAAGGCGGCTACGGTTACGGAACATACTCCGATTCCCCGCCTCAAAACTCAACCAAAAAGATTTAACTTTTATATATTCCTAAGCTAAAAATATGCAAACCTCTTATTCTTGTATGTTATACTTCTTACAGATTAGAAGGGTAAAAATTCAACAAGTATTTAAGTTGAAAAGCTATTAAATGGATATAAGGTCATCAATATCAAGAACCGAGGAAGTTACTAATGGCTAGATTGCCGGAACCCGGTAAAGACAAGGGCCAATGGGGCAGTATTTTAAACGAGTTCCTACTCGTATCTCTAGAAGACAATGGCGAGATAAAAGCCGATGCTGTACCACCAGGCCCGCAAGGAGCTACCGGTCCTCCAGGTCCTGTTGGACCTAAAGGAGATGACGGTGCAACCGGGCCGAAGGGTGATACTGGATCACCTGGACCTACTGGCCCAATTGGCCCCGCTGGTGCATCCGGACCACAAGGAGCTACTGGTCCCGCCGGCCCAACCGGACTCACGGGTGCTACCGGCCCAACCGGTTTAACTGGTTCTACAGGAGCCACCGGCCCGGATGGAGCCACTGGTCCAATAGGTGCCACAGGCCCTACTGGCGGTTTAGGAGCCACTGGACCACAGGGTGCCACCGGCCCCGGCGTACCAAGTACAGCTACTCATTCTGAAAACGATGTACTTTTAATTCAGAGTGGAGTTGCAGCATGGTCACCACTTGGTACGTCGGCCTATAAGAACGTAGGTACAAATGCGGGCGATGTGGCTGCCGCGGACAATTATCTGCTAACTGGTGCACTGCAAAAGACTGGCGGCATAATGACTGGTGCACTTTCGCTAACACCAGTTGTACTGACAGATGCAACAACAATCGCAATAGATGCAACCCTGGGCAATCATTTCCGTGTAACGCTGACCAGTCCGACCATTCACACTATAGGAGCACCGACTGGAGCTACTGACGGACAAAAAATGATAATTGAAATAATACAAGATGGCACTGGAGGAAGGCAGTTATATTACAGTACTGTATATGACTTTGGAGCAATTGGGACTCCAACATTGTCTGTAGATCCTGGTAAGCATGACTATTTAGGCTGTGTCTACAACGCAAGCTTAAACAAATGGCATGTCATTGCCCAATCGAAAGGTTATAACTAGTGCCTAGTTATAACTGGCGGGCTGCAGCTAGTGCCGATGATGCCGGTCAGCAAATTGGTGGGGGGAGCTATAGTATTACGGGTACCGAACTTAGACTAGTGGCACACACCACTAACTCTAGTCGCCGCCATGTAGGCATTAGGTTTAACGGTACCATACCAGCCGGCACAATTGCGGTGCAAAATGTTTCAATTTCCGGTTTTATTGCAACGGGCACATTAACTGGGGTAAACTGCAAAATTTATTTGCAAAAAACGCTGTCCTCAAATTCATTTAGAACAGGTACAAGTGCCGGAGTAAACGACGTAATTAGCCGTACTAAAACTACGGCAAGCGTGGATTGGGTGCAAGCGTATGCTAATGGGGATGATTTTACAACTCCAGATCTGCAAGATATCTTTAAGGAGCTTCTAGAATTCGCTGGAGCTGTCTTTGCTGATGTCAACCGTCCTTACATAGCCACAACAGCTACTTCAAGCGATATTGTAAATCCAGTTATTATTTTTGAAGGTACCGATGTTGCAATTAATGAAATTAGATTAAGATCATTTGATTCCGTTACCAACGTACTTTCCCAATATAAAATTCCTACTTTAAAAATTAATATAGTTCCAGAAGAATCTATATTAATTCCGTCAGACCGCAGAACTCATATTGCAATACTTTCCGATTCGATCGGATGGGCACTTCAGCCAGGCCAATCCTACCCAACGTCTAGAATGAGTTTTGTTGCCAATGGTTCGATTTACACCAACGGTTTAATAGAACTTGAAGGAGTCCCGGGTGGGATGGTGTCCGTAGTTTATAATGGCCAGGCTTATACAATAGATGATCCGTACGGAGGCGGCGGCGCTGGTTCTATAACGCTTCAAGGCCGCGAGGGATTTACTACTCGCGGCGTATTAAAAGACAAGTTAATGGAAACTTTTGGTGTCGCAGATACTGACATAATAATGCACAGTTATGGGTTGGGAGGTACGACAGTTGCAGAATTCCCAAGATCTCAAGGAATCTGGTCAAGCCAAAAAGACCATACTGTAGCATATGAAAGTCTGGCTGACATACCTGACCCCAGCGCAGATTTAAGTGCTACGCTAACTAACCCCTTGTGGAACTATGTAGATGAAACCGGGCATACGCTTTTAGAACTGCTCAGAGATACTTCCATTGAGAGGCTGCTAATTATATTTATTGGTGGCGGAAATGATACATTTAATCACGGATATGGTACAGCTTTAATACCGATGTCGAGGGATTCAGCTTCTTGGGCTACGGCAAAGGCTAAAGTAAAAGCCGCCTATAAGGATTTATTCAGGTTTTGCCGAGCTGTTAGATTAGCTGAAGGGGGAAGTGATCCTGAGTTTATTTTGGCCGGCTATCCAAATTTTAGTACAGATGATCCGCGTATTGCACCGCGTGTAGTAACAACTCCCGTTGGAGGTGCTTTTCACAGAGGTTCATTCCCTGCAGCCAGCAGTCCGGATACCCAATACGGTGGGGCTTCTGGAACGGATGGTCCGGGTGGAGGATCGGGCCCGTATATGGCACCATACGGATCAGGCAGTGTTAATGTCATACCGCATATTCCGTGGTTTCTGGCATACAGCCAGGCTGCATCCGCAGTTCAAACCAATATTCCCGGTGTTAACCTTACGGCTTACGGTGCGTTGCCAAGGCGAATGTTTAAAGGTGACTTAGGGATGTTCTTACAAGTAAAAGCTTTCAACTGTTTTGCCAAGACATTTAACACTGACTACACGGCAAGCGTGTACGGAGAATGGTATTCTCACTGGGGTGCTGACCATTACGGAGCCAGCTTTGCTGGTCTTACTAATGCCGACAAATGGACTAATGGTAAAGGCTTCTTTGTGGGACTGTATAACACGTATCCATATTCAGCGTCTCTGAGTGCACTACCTACCGACAGTAATGTTTACATTATTAATACTAAGATAGCAGTTTCTTATTGTACTCGATACATCACAAACCAAACTGTCAACGAAGTAATACAGTATGTTACCGGTGAAGGTGGACAAGAAGCAATGGATGAGTTAGCCATAAGCGATAGCATGCAATGTCAATATGTAAATCTATTCAATTGCCTTGGAGCTGATGTCGGCAGTGGTGTGACTGCCTCTGCCGGGACTTGGGCTTTTCTAGACGGAATTCACTTGACTGAAGCTGCCGCAGAAATGTATTGTGAAGCTTTAATCGCCAGAGCACGACTTAATTCAAATATTCTCCAAACTTTGACTGATTGGAGCTACGAAGCAACCGCAAGATTTTTCAATCTATTTACTGACTCTACATAACTTTTCTGCCTGTGGTAGCATGAATAGAAGTTATGCGATTCCATATAATTTCACTTCCTCATACCCAGACGACATATGAATTCGAAGCTTGTGCATATACAGCTAAGCAAAGAAAACTTACCAATATGCTTAGCAGCCTTGGACATACTGTTTATTTGTATGCCAGTGAAGATAACGAAGCAAAAAGTAAAGAGCTGATAACAATTGCTACCAAAGACCAGCAACGAAAATGGTTTGGTGGTAAAGATTTTAAGAAAGAATTCTTTAATATTACTTGGGATCCTAATGACGTGCACTGGATAGAGACTAACGCCAAGGCAATCAAAGAAATTAATAGGCGTATCAAACCCGGCGATTTCATATGTATTGTCGGTGGAGTCTGCCAACAACAGATATCTAAAGCTTTTCCCAATAATAAGACTGTCGAAACAGGCATCGGGTATAAAGGCGTGTTTTCTAATTACAAAGTTTTTGAATCATATGCATGGATGCATTATGTCTATGGTACGCATTACAATGACAATGGAAGTTACCAAGACGTCGTTATACCAAATTACTTCGAACCGGAAAGGTTTAAGCTACGGACAAAGAAAGATGACTTCTACCTCTTTATGGGCCGGTTTGTCCAGCGCAAAGGTATCGAAACGGCAGTTGAGGTAACCAGAAAACTTGGTGCCAAGCTAGTTATGGCCGGGCAGGGAGTAAAAGAGATAAAGGGCAACAAGATAATAGGTGATGAACTGACAATTCAGGGTGATCATCTGCTTCATCTAGGGCATGCTGATCTGGAAATGAGGCAAGAGTTATTGAGTAGGGCTAAAGGTGTGTTCATGCCGACAACCTACCTAGAACCTTTCGGCGGCGTATCAATAGAAGCACTTTTAAGCGGCACACCCGTAATTGCAACTGATTTCGGCGCCTTTCCTGAGAATATCCGTCATGGCAAAGAGGGCTTTAGATTTAGGACTTTCGGTGAAGCTGTTTGGGCAGCTGAGCATGTTGGTGATTTGAGCCCGAGAAAAATTAGAAATTATGCCGTCAAGAACTTTAGCGTCGACAGGATTAAATATCTATACCAAGCTTATTTTGAACAACTAGCGAATATGGATAAAACAGGTTTTTATTCCGATTGGGACAATGGCAATTCCAAGTATAACCGTTATGCCAGGTTTGACTGAAGCGACTTAAGAAATAAAGTTATCTGCCGTATTTGCCGTTGCCGAATTTGCGGGTTCCATTTGTTTGGGATGGTGCTTGAGCTGAATGATGGTCTGGCTGGGTGATTGAATCTACCATGTTTTTTACACCAATTATTGAAAGAACTGCTAGACCAGTATGACGCAGAAATTGCTTTCGGCTCATCTGGGTTTTTAGTAATTTGTTTATTTGTTTTTCGCCAATCATGGAATCCTTTATGTGCTATGAATTATATCATGCTAAAGGTTACAACACTTTAGTCTAAGACTGTTCAGAACGTGTTATTATATACAAGTAAAAACACTACTTAATTGAGGGAACAATAAAATGGAAATATTTGGCCTAGGCTTACCAGAACTACTATTAATCGCATTAGTCTTAGTACTATTTTTCGGAGCAGCAAAACTACCAGAACTTGGACGAAGTATCGGTGGATTCGGAAAAGAAGTTAAAAAAGGTCTAAAAGACGACGACGAAAAACCTGCTAAAAAAGAAAATTCTTAAGTAGTTTCCTAAAAGTCAATTCACAGTTTTTATACTGTTGACTTAAGAATAAGCACTATGTATTATTAGTATTAGCTTTCCTAAAATAAAAAAAGCAAAACAAAAAACCAAAACAGAGAAAAAAAGTGAAAACGTTTGCTGAACACCTACATGAATTAAAAAACCGGTTCTTTATCTGTCTTGCCTTCATGGGAATTGGCAGTCTGATAGGTTTTCTTACTCACAAAAAAATTGAACTGTTCCTTCAGAAACCGCTAAACCAAACACTTTACTATAGCGATCCAGCCGGAGGATTAAGTTTTGTTATGCAGATTGCCCTGATGGTAGGAGCTATGCTGGCAATGCCGATGCTAATGTTCCAGTTGGTGCAATTCCTTCGACCGGCTATGAAACCTTTGAAAACTAGGATGATTCTGGCTTGCATATCATGTTCATTGTTACTTATAGTCTTGGCTGTAGTTTACGCCTACACGATCAGTATGCCGGCAGCACTACACTTCTTGACCAACTTTAACAGTGAAAACGTCAAAGCTTTGATAAGTGTCAGCGACTACGTTCGATTCTTGTTCGCTTATATACTTGGCACTGTTGCCGCATTCCAAATTCCGTTAATCCTGTTCTTTATGAATAAGATAAAGCGGTTTCCTCCTGGTTCTTTATTGAAACTACAAAGGCCGGCTATTATCGGGGCAATTATATTTTCTGGCGTAATTACACCAACTGTAGATCCTATGAACCAGATGATGGTAGCAGTACCTATTATTTCCCTGTTCGAACTAGGTTCAATAGCGGTATTTATCTCAAACCGCAAGCACAAGCCAGTTCCTAAATTTGAGATCAAGATGCCTGCCCAGTTTATACCAATAACTGTCCCTATGGACGAACCTGTCGCTGAAGTCATACCAGTTAACCGCCCAGTTACAACTCCTTCTCCAGCTCCAGTCTTTCGTGATATTCAGCCGATATTGCAACCCGTTAGAGCGGCATCTCGCCATTCAGTTCGGCCCAGGCCAATCATGGATGTCTTTGCTCCAGCGCACGCATAAACATGTCAAGCATAGCAATGCATAAGCTCATAGAATATAATTGGATGTAATATATGAGTTACAATCCGCAAAACCCTAATGGTCAGGCAACAATGGCTAATTCCGAGCCGGTTGTTATTGCCTCCAATCAATCGGCTGTTCCGACGACTCAGGGTACGGATACATCTGTCTTATATAACGGTACAACATCTTTGACACCTAAGTTCGCAGCTATAACGGCTTCAGCATCTGGTGCAACTTCAGTGGTAGCATTAGTGGCGGCCAAAAAAATCAGGGTAATTAGTTACGTTGTTGTTGCTAATGCTGCCGTGAATGTAAAATTTCAGAGTAATTCGACAGATAAGACTGGCCTGCTGTATCTTTCCGCTAACGGAGGAGTCTCTGGTGCTTACGCCCCAACAGGCCATTTTGAAACAGCAAGTGGTGAAGCACTAAATATCAATTTATCTGCCGCCGTGGCAGTCGGTGGACATTTAACATATATAGAAGTCTAGCCCGTGAAGTCTTATCTCTTCGGTTCAGGCACAGGGGCATCTAATACACTACAGAACTGGTATGCGCTCCATACTACTGCTTCAAACTCGGTTCCCACCCCTGCTGCTACCGAACCGTTGGTAGGTTCAATATTCCCGTGTGCTGGAACACTGTCTAAAATGTATGTTCAAGTAACTAAAGCTCCCGGTTCCGGCAAATCATATGCTTTTGGACCATACATAAACGGTTCAGCCAGCGCATTGACTACTACTATTAGTGACGCGTCAGTCAGTAACAACGATACCGTAAACACCGTTAGTGTAAGTGCTGGTGATGCTATCACATTTTCCAGCAACCCGTCAGGAACACCTGCAGCTACCACTGCATACTGGGATATGGAATTTGACTCCGCTAATGCCAAAGAATTTCCTTTGCTCTCCAATACGCCGAGTCAAATATCGGCTACCGTTACGACATATGTAAAAGCTCAAGGTGGTGGTAGTTCTTTAGCTACCTCTACTACTGAATCTGCAGTAACTATAGTTATTCCTTATTCTGGGACAATAAGTAAATTCTATGGGGCAACGGATGTCGCCCCGGGCGCAGGGCGAACCAGAACATTTACTGTTATGAAAAATGGCGTAGCGCAATCTCTGGCTTTTTCTTTGACTGGTACCGGTTCCGGGGCAGGCATTACGACGAACAACGACTCTAGCAATAGCTTTACAGTTGCTGCAGGCGATCTGATTTCAATTCGAAGCACTGTGTCTGGTTCGCCAGCTGCGGCCCGTTTTTACAGCGGTCTTTTATTAACTGCAGATGTTGATGGCTATTCGATGATGGGCTTTACAACTAACCAGAACCCAGGTACGTCAACAATCTATAACATACCTTATTCTCAGATGCGTGCCGTATGGAACACAACGGAGTCAAACTCCAGAGGATTGTCACCACAATTTTTGGCTAAAGCGCTTTATGTATGGCAACCGACGGCCCCAGTGTCAGGGAGGTCTTACACTTATACCTTGAGGCAAGCTGGAGCTGATACTGGACTTGCCGCTACGATAGCTGGGCCGAGTAACTCAGGTAGTGCAACTGCAGACGTGGCAATTAGTAGAGGCAATGGTTGGACAATCAAATCTACATCTGCAGGTACGCCTGCCGCATCAGGCGGTTTGCATGGTGGTATTGCGATTAACTACATTGCGACCGATAGTAGATACTGGGTAGGTGGTACCGCTAACTGGGATGGAACGGCTGGAACAAAATGGTCGCTTATTTCCGGTTCGGCGGGGGGCGCAGCAGTACCTACGAGTGCAGATAATGTTTTTTTTGATTCAAACTCAGGCAGCGGGAATATTACCATACCAGCATCCACGATCGCGACTTGCCGTTCAATTACTTGTACTGGATTTACGGGTACATTAACTTTTGCAGCTACAACTTCGCAACTGACAATTGGCGATGGTTCAGGGGGGTCTATGACACTAGCCGCAGGTATGACAGTTACCCTTACAGGTAATGGCACGATAAATTTTGTTTCAACTTCAAATAACTCAAGTGCTGGCTGGGATATAACGACTGGAGGCAAAACTTTACCGAATGTAATCTTTAACGGATCAGGCGGAAGCTGGAAATTACAAGATGCCATGGTTTCCAACAGTACAGTTACGCTGACTACCGGTACACTAAACACAAATGGTAAAGCCTGCACTTGGCCAACATTTTTAAGTACTGGCGCGTCTACAAGAGTATTGACCATGGGTACTACCCCGAATGCTTCTGCAATTAGCTGTTCAAGCTGGGCAACAGCGTCAAGTGGGCTAACCGTAACTGCAAATGATGCCACGGTTACGCAATCTGGAAGTGGAGCTTCTTTTGATGATAATGCAGCATCTGGTGGTGTTAACTACAATGGTTTGACCCTTATACAGAGCAACTCGAGTATTGCATTTCTTGGCTATAATCTTGGATCAGCATCATCAATAACATTGGGTTCGTATCAGAGAATAGGTACGGCAGTTAAGAATGATGCGCTCAATATTGGAAACCCAATTACTGTGGGCAGTTTTACGGTTACGGGGGATAGCGCGATTAACAGAGTGCATGTGTACTCATATGTTCTAGGTACATCTCGAACGATTACAGCTACATCTTCTTCACTTACCAATGTTGATTTTATGGATATAACAGGCGCTGGAGCAGCTAGCTGGTCAGGTACCTCAGTCGGAGACGGTCAGGGCAACAGTGGTATTACTTTCACAACACCAGTTACCCGATACGCAGTTAATGCTGGCAACTGGTCAAGTACAAGTACCTGGGGTTCTTCAAGCGGAGGTGGCTCGCCAGCTTCCGTACCGTTGCCTCAAGATACGGTGTATTTCAACGGAAGTTCCGGTGCTGGTACATATGATGCTGACATGCCGAGGCTAGCAAAAAATATAGATTGCACTGGTTTTACTAGGACTCTTAACTTTAGTTCAAACCAAGTAAATATATACGGGTCGCTGACACTAGCAAGTGGTATGACCTTTGGGAGTACCCAGACTGTGGTATTTAGAGGTAGAAGTAGTTCTTCTATAACTTCTAATGGCAAATCTTTCGGCACTATTCTTGTAATCTATGCCTGCTATGGCGGTACTTATTCACTGGCAGATAGTTTCGCATTGACGGGCACATCATCTAGTATTTTAATTTTCGCTGGAACTTGGAATCTCAACGCCAACTCAGCCACCATTGGTTCGATTAGTACTGGCACGAGTGGTTTGACCCGTACTTTAAATGTTTCAAATAGCACTGTTAATCTTCTATCGGATGCTGCGGGCACTATTTGGGACGCCGCAACTGTTACGGGCTTGACCGTTACTACTACAGGAGCAAATATTGTGATTGCTACTGCAACAACAAATACACGAGTTTTTGCAGGGGCAGGTCTAAGCTACGGCTCTTTGACGTATTCAGTAGCATCGTCTACAGGGCAGCTAACTATTAGTGGATCTAATATTATCAATTCTGTAACCGTTACTTCCGGTAGAACTTTAACTCTAACATCGGGCACAACCCAAATTGTAGCCACTTGGAACGTTTCAGGCGATGGTTATGACTACTTGCCGCTTCCTGGAACGTCTGGAAACTATATTTCGGTTACCCAGTACACTGCCATTAACTTTACATCGGCAATAGACGTCAGGGTACGAGTTCAGGCAGATTGGACTACGGCATATTTTGCCTTTGCATCTAAGTGGTCTGGATCATTACAAAGATCGTGGAGATTTGTAATAAACGCAAAATTAATGGGTTTGTTTGCTAGTGCCAACGGTAATGCGATATCTCAGATTAATGCAAGTGCGTATGCCACCCTAACGGCTAACACAACTTATTGGTTTAGAATGACGAGACGAGCTAGCGATGGTAGGGTGCAGTTTTTCCAAGCACCAGACAGTGTTTCTATGCCAAGTAGTTGGACTCAGGTGGGCACAGATGTGATTTTGGGTCCGACTGTTAACATTTATAACTCTACGGCACCTACTGAACTTGGAGCATCGGGTGCAGGGAGTTCAGAATATGAAGCCTGCAAATACTACTATGTACAGATGAGAAACAATGTAAATGATGATGGTACCGGAATAGTATTTGATGCCGACTTTACTAACTTGCCAGCTGGCACAAATTCATTTACCGAGAATTCTGGTAACAGTGGCACAGTTACTCTCATCGGAAGCACACTACAAGGGGGAGACGGGCGATTGATGCTCAATGCTACAACTCCCGGAACTGCAGCCATGATTTCTAAGCAGGGAGGGCCGGCTAGTAATAGTCAGGTTATGGTTCAGGATATTACTTCGATATTGCCCTACACCATGTTTATGGGTACCAAATCAAACAACGTATCTGGCAACACGGCATTAGTGTTTACAGCACCGATCATCGCGCCTTATTGGAATAGAAGCCATCGTTTATCTGGAGTCAGTGTAAATACCATCACTGCTACCTTTCCTATTGGGTCAGCAACAGCTGGGAATTTATTAGTGGCCACATTTGTTACCAGTACGACGCCTGGAACGATAACCGGATTTTCAGGTTGGACGCTTGTAACATCGGCAACTTCATCGTCTGCAACAACCTATATGTATTACAAAGTTGCGTCGGGAGGTGAAACCGCCCTCACTATTAGTACGGTAAATACTATTAACTTGTACTTGAGTCTGGTAGAAATCGCTGGCTTTACAACGACTCCATCGCTCAATGTATCGAGCAGCAATACTGCAGCGAACGGTAGCTCATCAGTTTCGACCACGTCATCAACTGGCCCAACAAACACCGTTACGCCAGCCTTTGCAATTGTAGGGATCGGGCATAATGGCGCAAACGATCCATCGAGCTGGACAGATAGTTACGTAGAAGATATCACTGCAATTACCAGTAACGCCCTCCATATCGCGGCCAAACCACTGACTGCTTCAGCAGCAAACTCAACCACATTTACTTGGACCACGACCCGAGCTGCAGTTGCAATATTGGCTGTATTTGGGGATACTCCCGTTATAGCTGGAACTAATTTCAGAATGCTAATGGGGGTCGGATCATAATTGCGCGTGCAAAAAATATGATTGTCTTCTACCCCGGTTCTTTTCACGAGCGCAAAGTCTATGATTGCCCGGTAAGCGCCGATCAATCAACCACTGGGGTACCAACAAAGGTAATTAGTCTGAAACATATACTGTTATATTAAAACTGTTATATAAAAAATTGCATTAAAATATTAATTTAAGTTTCAAACCAGTTACGTGAAATTGCAAACTCTAAAGTCCAGATTAGAAAAATATATATATGCAAGTTAATTGCGTACTACATACTTAACGAACTTAGGCTTAAGATTTCTACGCAACATATAAAGAGTACTAAGTAGAACGATCACTATAGGCACTGATAGCACCCGCTGACCAGTACTCGACAGATTACCACCTCCGCTAGTGTCGGTGGTGTTGCCTGTACCACTACCTTGCAAGTCATTACCGTTGTCATCATTTCCTGGATCAGGAGCTTCATTGTTGTCATCCGTGGATGTACCTAATACGGATTCCCAGGCACCGATATCGAAGGCATCATTCTGGGGTCGGGACATACCTCGTTGGTCGGTGCTTATTCCGGCAATAGTTGCCCCGCCATCATTTGCCGGTGAATTAGCCTGGAAAGGTACAACCCAGGTCCCATTGTCTTCTTCAAGCGGTTCCATTAAAGCATTCACATCATTCAAGTCAGAGGCGTGATCAAGAACGCTGTTACAGGTGTCATCGTCTGATAAGTTATTGCCATTTGAGATTGGATAAAACATTACTGGCATAGCGATTGGGGCACAATTTACTGGCTGACCGTCACTTAAATTATTAACTAGCAACGAATTAGAGATAGTAGCGGTTGGAGCGATCTCGCTTTGTGACATAAATACTAATGAAGCAGGGATAGCAAAGCCACCATCTCCAGCACGAATATTATTTGCAATTGTTAAATTATTGATCGTCCCGCTAACTGGATTGTTTTCGTCACTGAAGAAAAATAGAGCTGGATAAAAAATTTGATTCTCAGCAATTGTGATATTGTAAAAATCAACTTCAAAGCCGTTTGCGTCGTTGCCCGTGTATAATCCTGCTTTTGAAATATTATTTACAATAGAAGCGTGGTGTAATGTTACTGTACCAGGATTACCTTCAATGTCGAGCGGGTAATAGAAGAAGTCAAAATTTGTATTATTATAAACGTCAATATAACTCGCATCGATATTTGCTGCAGTCAATAAAGCGCCATTTAAGTTCTGATTTGCGTCAATTGTATTATCATAAATATCAACATTAGTAGCTACTAAGCTACTAGTTGCATTTACCATAAAGGCATATCTTGAGTCTCCACTCGCTGTGGCACAATTATTACCAGATACAACCACATTGTTAATAAACGCTGTATCTTTATTGTCGACTGCTACACCACAAGTTCTCTCTCCTGAATTATTGCTAATAATGGAATTAGTGAGAGTAAAATCAGTACCGTTTATACTATTGTCACCGTTTAGTTGAATAGGTGCTTGATTAAGACCAGATATATTATTGTTCCAAACCGTATCTTCAATAGTTACGTTAACTTCTGCACCACTAGCATCATCATTAAGGCCTATGCTATTGGTGACTGTCAAATGCTGAATTGTCAGATTGTGTCCGGCGGTGCCCTCGCCATATATTAGACCGTAATTGACATTGCCGTCTATAATAACGCCTGATCTAGAAGCTCCAGAGATCACTAGTTCAGTATTTCCGAGATCTAAATCTGCTTCGAGTAGATAGGTGCCATTTGGAATGTTTACCGTGTCTAGACCAACAGCACCACCTACGCAATTATCTACTGCACTGTCGTTATTAGCAGAAGCTAGAGCTTCTAGGAGCGAACAATTTCCATTAACCGCCGTATCAACAGCATTGGCTGTGACTGTAATCGTAGCGGCGCTAGCTTTACTGCCAGTAAGAATGAAGGTAGCTCCAAAGACTAAAATTAATATATATAGTTTTATATGTTTGTTCATGTTTTTAGGCAATTATGCGCTTAACACACCCAACTTTATGAAGATAACCAACGTTGCCGCGATTTAACTCTACTTTTTCTTCGGCTTTTTAGGTGGCTTCACTGTCCTAACTATCCTACCAACCGCTTCATCAAATGACATGTTGAGCTTTAACCGCCTCTCGTTAGCGCGCACAGATTTTTTCTCATATTCCTTAATTTCAGCCTGAAGCTGCTCAACTTCCTGTTTTGTCATTTTCTTGTCTGCCATACGTCCCAGTATACAACACCTCTAACATTCATTACGCTACTGCTTGTGTTAATCCTCTTAAAGTGTTTTTATAGTAACAGAGGTGGGACAGATGGAGGAGGAGGATGTACTGCCCTATGCAGTCACAGACACAGACAGACCAAACACTTATCAATGCATTACATGCCTTACCGCATGTTTACGTCACTGCGCTGTATGCTCTTATGGGTGTTATTGCTGCACTCTGCATTATTTACCCCTTATTATCTATAATTTCATTCCTGCGCGCACGCTCACAGGACACCGTATTTCTAGCTGTCACCCCGCCATCATTCAGTCATAAAACCCCGCTGGCTACCGAACAACTGACTCGTATGCTCCAAAGCCTTATAGCTGGCCGTACATTAAAAGACCGCTTAATGCTCCGCTACTGTATTGCTTCACTTGAGCTTGTATCTACGCGCAAGGATGGTATTCGTTTTATCTTTAGGCTCCCCAAAGAGGACGCACCCGTATTCACGCAACAACTGACGGCATATCTACCAGATGTAACAGTAAAAGAAGTGTCTGACCCGCTGACTGGCCTACAAACCGGACGGCAATATTTCAAAGAGTTTAGGCAAGTCCGACATTTTGCCTATCCACTAGCCTCAAACGATACGCTCGCGCAACATGACCCGATTGCTTACATTACCAGTGCAATGACAAGACCTCAACCTGACGAGCATGTTATATATCAAATAGTGCTCTCGGCAGCGTATCCACGCTCTGTCACGCGCATACGCAACAAACTGGCACTCGGGCAAGACCCGAACCTGTACGGCTCCGCTATACCGGTACCGGTACGTATTCTTCTTTGGTTAGTAAAACTGCCGTTCAGAATTTTTACATTTGCCTTTGGCATGATCGGCGAAATGCTCGCACCTAGCTACGATATGCCCAAGTATGCTGCCGCGCGTCAAGCTCGTCTAAATCAGCAACCAGCGTATCTACAAACTCCGGTCACCAAGGAGCTGTTTAGCAAGTTTAGCGATAAGCTCGCACAACCACTGTTCAGAGCTAGTATACGTGCCGTCGTTGCCAGTAATGATGACTATACCGCCAAACAAACTATGGTTGGCATTAGCTCAGCAATGGCCTCCTATCATGTACCTGGATACCAATCATTAACTGGCAAGCGGACACTTCCTGTACTGCATGCCAAGTTTCGTCTGTTTTGCTTTGCTAATCGTCTGCATGCACCATTTAGTTATTTTGACTCCGTTCTGTCGGTGTCTGAAGTAGCCAGCTTGTACCACTTTCCATACGGCCAAACCAATCGCACCGAGGGCGTGGCCCAGTCCCTGAGTTCAACCCTACCGGCACCGCTGGTCCTCAAACAACACGCTGATAAACAAGATTTTGACGTAGTGCTTGGGGTCAACAAACACCACGGCCACGATACCCTTATTGGTCTGACCGAATCCGAGCGACAGCGCCACGTCTACCTGATTGGCGGCACTGGTAATGGCAAGACCACTTTGCTTGAATACGGACTTATCCAGGACATACAAGCCGGTAAGGGCGTCGCTCTGATTGATCCGCACGGTGATTCCGCCCAAAAGTTACTGCGCTATATTCCTAAAAATAGGGTTAAAGACGTTATCTACCTCAATCCCCGCGATCTGGACTATCCGATAGGCCTCAACCTGCTGGAAATACCGGAGGGTTTAACCGGCACTGACCTCAAACACGAAAAAGACCTGATAGCCGAAGCTGTTATTTCAGTACTACGAAAAATCTTTGATGATGGCAATAGCGCTAATGCCTACCGTATTGAACGGGTGCTCCGTAATGCCATTTACACCGCTTTTACCGTACCTGACGCTACCTTATTTACCATCTTGCGCTTGCTGGCAGATAACGCTTATCGCAAGCAAATAACTCGTGCCCTGAAAGATGAGAGTCTCAAGCGCTTCTGGAAAGAAGAACTTGGCAAGGCCGGTGAGTTCCAACGGGTGAAAATGAGTGGTGGCCCGATCTCCCGCATTGAACGCTTTGAACGCAGTGAGTCCGCCCGCCGGATGCTCGGCCAAACCAAGTCCACGATTAAATTTGACGATATTGTCAACTCTGGCAAGATCCTGATTTGTAACTTTAGTAAGGGACGACTAGGCGAAGATACTTCGACCTTGTTTGGTACGACTGTACTTGCCAAACTTCAACTGGCAGCCTATCGCCGTGATAACATACCTGAAGCCAAGCGCAGACCGTTCTACCTGTACGTCGATGAGTTCCAAAACTTTGCCAGCGAGCATTTTATGGCTCTATTTTCCGAAGCCAGAAAGTACAAGCTGTTTTTAACTATGGCACAGCAATCTGTTGCCCAACTCAAAGAGCAAAGTATGGTTACAAACATTTTAGACAACGTGGGTACGCTCATAGTCTTCCGATCTAAAAGTCCTGACACTGAACGCTTGGTACTGCACCAGCTAAAGCCCTACGTTGAACCAGGGCAGATAGCAAATCTGCCAGCCTACCACTTTTACATGAAGGTTGCGGCCGTGGAGCCACAGGAACCGCTTACTGGAGAAACTTTATTGCCGGATACGAACGGCAATGAAGCAGTGGCAAAGAAAGTAATCGCAGCTTCACATAAACAATGGGGGCGAGAGTGGCAAGAGAATGAGCTCGAAGAAAAGCTAGAGAAAGAACCAACACCACAAGATAAATCAAAGCGTGCTAAAGATAAAGCTATTACGGTGCAGGGGGCAAAGACAAAAAACATAAATGGATTACCCAATTAGACATAGCGGAAGGCTATAATCAGAACATGGGTTCAATAAAAAAAGCAAAACAACTTATCGAAGCATTGCCAAAGGACGCTCGAGTCATCGAGCTGGCAGGTCCAACGCCGCTTGGTAATGAGTTCTTACAAGAGAACAATATTCACCTTGCTGCCAAGCCTCTTATCACTAACATAGAAAATCCCGCGTTGTTCTACGGACTACCGCCGTGTCCTAAGCAGCTTCCCGTTGATGAGACAGCCGATGTCCGGCGCCTTACTTATAAAGATGTCGATATGTTCCTCTGTTCATACCTAACCTGGTTCAATGAACGAGGCTATAATAAAGCACCTTTGTGGAGACGGACGATCGCTGGCCTACACTATAAACTTGGCTACACGAAGTCGAACGTTAATCTTCATATCTCACTATTTCGAGAGTCGGCAAAAGCACTTAAACCAAGTGGCCTACTGCTTATTGAAGGGCTTCGTGAAGGCGATTTTACGATTGCTAAAAAGTGCGGTTTTACGCTTATCTACAAAGATACTAATGATGCGGCATTGTTTCAACGTGCTGAATAGCTGTCTGTTTGCCGTGGCTGCCTAGAGCAACTTTCTGAAAAAATGTTAATATAAGCGTAAGGATTTATATGATAGATAATTATTTAACAGGAATAGAAGCTCAGGCTGATAGAAATGCTTTTGTTTTACCTGGCTTAAGCAAGCGTGTTATCTCTAAGTCCGATCGCAATTTTCAGGAAAAAGTCGACGCTCACCAACAAGTGATTCTCATGCCAACCGAGTACGGTATTGAGGAATATCGAGAACGTGAGATCAAGATTGCCTCTCTCTGTAAATATGACAAGGTAGAGAAAACTGAAGACGGTACTTTCGCAGTCAGGTTCGTAGGTATTAGCTTATGTCTTGTAAAGGAACTAAGATATGATGAATCGTCTTCAATGTACTTTGCGAACGTAGAACTACTACCAGAGCAACCCATCGATCGGCTAAACCATAGCGTCAGGAAAATAATCGAGACAATCCAAGGAGAGTTCAAAGAATACCTAAAGGTTAGTCCAAATGTCGGAGAACGTATAATAGAAGGCATCAAGAACCCTACGTCAATTGATCGCCTAATAAGTGATGTGGTATTGGGTGCGAAGTTTGATAATGATGCTATGCGGAGCCTGGTGAATGAGCGCGACCCATTAAAAAGGCTCCAGATATTGAGCTCCGGTTTAGAAACAAGGATTTTTGAACAAGAAGCTGAAAAAGGCCGAGATCTAGTCGCTTTCTACAAACATAAGCTATCAGGTCTGGTGGTTGATGCGGAGGTAAAAAAACGTATCTACCTAGAAATGAGCCGCTTAAAAAACCTGAAAACAGAATCGTCGGAATACGGAAACGTAATCGACTGGCTCGATAGAATCCTAGCCTTCCCGTGGAACGTTGAAACCGAAGATAACAAGGATATTAAGGCAGCGAGCGACATATTGAACAACAGCCATTTTGGTTTGGAGAAATTAAAACAGCGTATTCTTGATATCGTTGCAATTCAAAAATATACCAAAAAGCAGCCACCACAAATCCTTTGTTTATACGGTCCACCTGGGGTAGGTAAAAGTACTATCGCAAAATCTATTGCCGAGGCGCTAGACAGGAATTTTTACGCCGTCTCGCTTGGGGGAACAAACAATCCTGAAGAAATTGCGGGCATGAAGCGGTTCTTTATTGGTGCGAAGCCAGGCAACATTGTTGATGGTATCACCCAGGCAGGTAGTAAAAACTGCGTGTTACTGCTCGATGAAATCGATAAGATTGGTCGCAATCAGTACAAAGGTGATGCATCGGCAGTTCTACTCGGTATATTAGATAGAAATCAAAACAATGCTTTCAAGGACGGCTACTTTGACGTCCCAATGGACTTATCCAACGTCTTTTTCATAACAACAGCCAATGATCTCTCCACCATGCCAACGCCACTACTGAACCGTCTGGAAGTCTTGACGCTTGATGGGTACTCACTGAATGAGAAAGTCCATATCACTAACAGCCACCTTATTAAGAAAGTTGCAGCCGAATTCGGACTAGAACAGAATGTCATTTCATTGTCGCCAGAAACTATTGGCAAGATCATCGAGCAATACACCTTCGAAAGCGGTGTCCGGCAGCTTGAAAACACTATCAGGGAGATTGTTCGTAAACATATTGCCTACAAAGCATCGTCGAACACTCCACTCGATCCGATTGAGTTGACCATCGAAGACATCAATAAAATGATAGAGGATGCATACGAGGAAGAGCCGAATCTCGCAAGTGAAGATGAAATCGGTGTCGTGAATAAGATGAGCGTTATGAACGGGAACATAGGATCAGTAGGTCGCCTTGAGGTGGTTATTACTGAGAGCGGTAAAGGTGAGCAGATTGTTTCAGATAATATTGTTGGCACAGCACTCAGCACGCTCAAGACAGTTGCGGGACTTTTGCGCTATCGCGCCGACGAATGGCAAGTACCAAAAGAAATATTCTCGGACTACGATATCTACATTCACTCCCCTGTAGAAGAGAAGCAGCACGACGGTTCTTCGGGCGGGGTTGCTGATGTCATTTGTATTCTATCCGCGATAAAGAATATCCCCGTCCCTCACACCATTGCCTTTACCGGAGCAGTCACGCTAAAGGGTAAGATCTTGCGCATCGGCGGTGTTAAAGCGAAGGTACTTGCTGCACAACGGCATAGAATGAAGACAATCGTATTACCCCTATCTAATAGAAAGGATGTTGACGAACTACCACCTGACGTTGTTGGCGATATGGAGTTCAAGTACTTTGAGGATATGGTTGATGTGTACGACTATATTTTCAATAAACGCCAAATCAGTGATAATATTGGTACTATGGATACCATAAAAAACCAAGAGGAAGCACTACACTACATTGATACTGTAGTGCGCCAAAAAGAACAAGATAAAGCCAAGCAAATCCCGAGTTTTAATGGCGACTTTAGAGAAGCACAGATTCATGAGGAAGCTGAGTTCTCTGGTCACAAGGCATGGAGATTCTCAATAGCAGGGATGCCTCAAGCTCTAGATGGCGGACAGTGGTGGCTCATTGATACCAAAGACGTCGTCCGTACCGGAATCAGCGACGATAATAACACGCCTGAAAAAGCATTTACAAAAAGCCAGGAAAGGACCACGTAAAAGATGGAACGAACAGCAGATCCCCAACAAATAGCCAGTGAGGTGGCTGATTTTCTTGACTATGTAAACGCTATCAAAGATGCCAATACCCTTATTAGTAATAGAGGTAAGACTGATCAGTATGGGAAGTACCAGCTGTCTTCGAAATACGTTATTGATGAAGCTCAGTCTCCGGCGAATGAGGTTACCGGTGGTCTGGCATACTATGTTTTTGAAGCAGGTGAATCTCCTTATAGACACCCTATTATTGGGGCAAGCCAATCTAACCCGAAACCCAATCAATACATTGTTGTCCGCACTAAATCAAAGGATCCGGAGAATGAGAGAGCACCATATCTTCTGCCATTCTGGGTGATACTGCGACACGGCTCAGAACTTGGTGCAACCGTCGATGATATCTACGCTCATCACACAGAACACACAGTCAATATAAGCCAGGATACTGCTTAAATAGTTTCTGGTGGTCTTAAGAGTTCAGCCATTCAAAGAAATCAGCACAACACGTTTGTAGCCATGGTAAGTAGGCAGAGCCGACCGCAATCCTGATCGCATCAGGCAACTTTTCTTTTGCCTCACTAGGTACGGGCTGGCCTGCGTAGAAAGCCTCGCTAGCTACTTGAACTAGGCTATGCCAAATTTCGTGAGCATCTTTGGGATGCATTTTTGGTGTAGCCGGAGGAGTCTGTTCAATGTTAATAGGCGTTGGCGTAAAATCCGACACGGGAGATATTACATCTGTATAAGCAAGCGCTAGGCTTTCTTTTGTCTTTGCATCAGCGATTATATATTTACTTGGTGCTTTGGTTGTAGCTGAGCTCAAATCAACCCGCTGGAATACCCCAGGAGGGACGGATGATGCCCGATATATTGTAACGGTTGCTGGTCGACCGAATCTTAGGGTCGGGATCGCAATAGTCTGCGTGTCATTCATGGTAATCATAAAATCCTTGAAGGGTTTCTTGTCATCTTCATGTGTCGCTGCGTTTGGTTCCATATCATATTTCCTGTTTATTTTTACATCTTTCAACATAATTCTACCATAATATGGTACAATTTATTTGAGCCTAATAAGAAAACAAAAACTATGGAAGAAACGCTCGCAAGTCCATCTGAAAACATTAAGGCACCAGAGACCAAGGCAACGCCGGAAGTTCAGAATGCCATTGCGGAGATTGAGGCAACAGAGGCCTCCATTGCTGAACACACAGGAGCAACCGGTTTAGAGCTTACAGATAGCACCGATAAGTTTTTAGTAGATCATGCCGAACATGCTGTTGGTAGTGACGTGTCAGATAGAGCAGATATCATGGAAACTGCACTTGTTGAAGGCGCGCTTGAAGCTACGGGTGAACGGCCAGCGGCAACTGAAATTCCTATCATAACACTCGAAAAAGACGGCTACGATCAGCAAGTGACTGAGGGGGTAAAAAAGTTGCACGAAGAGGGTGCAACCCTCCCTGGTGGCGAATCTGCCGCTGAAGTTGTTGTTGCCACCATTGAAGCACAAGAAGCACATCAGGAACAATCAGCAGCACCATTCAATACCGAGTCGCTTAAAGACCGTACAGAAAGTATCGGCGAAGTTGTCGAACATGCTCGTCAATCCGGTGCAAAAGTAGCTGAGATACCCGTCTGGGGAGCTGAATCTGTGCCAGTGAACGCAGGTGAGGTTGGCGTTATTGCTACAGAAGGATTAAACGGCTGTCATACAACCATTTTGGCTGGTAAAAATGAACGGGGCGAAAGTGTGGTAGCTATGACACATTTTCCACCCGAGCTTGGTTCACAGCGCTATGCTCAAGCCGTTCATGAACATAAAGACACCTTTGAACAGCAAGGTGTTGCGCTTGATACCGTTTTTACTTTTGTCGATAAAACTCGGTTCCCGAAAGAAACAGAAATGTTAGCTACCGAATTCCCCGAGGCCACGTTCCATTCAGCAGAATATGATAGTCGTGACCCAAATGAAAAAGGCCAGGACTACGGCAAATGTGTTGCAGTACTGGACAATAGCGGTGAGCAAGCTGTACTTACGGTGCTAACCGACCGTAGTGATGAGCAGATTGCCATTGGCAGCAGTGAATCCAGAGCGGATATTAGCGACCAGTTAGACACGGCAATTCAATATTATGTGAATGGCGGTTCAAAGGAAGACATCTTGGAGCATACAGGACTTGATCCGTCAGCTCTGACCGAACATATCAAAGGATTGCCAACCGAGGAGGCTGATTATCTAAAAGAAACGCGCCAAAAGTCACTTGGCCAAAGTGAAACCGTAGAGGTACAGGTACCAACTGAAGCAAAAAATCAGGAAAATTGGCGAGATTCTGTTGATCCAAAAGTTCTGGCACTGGCTACAAATCCCGACTCCATAACAGACCCTGTAGCAAAACGGGAGGCTCTAGATAAAGCAGGTCGTATCTCTGGCGGTGAACGGATTATTCTACAGGATAACGAGGGGAACCCAAGATGGGGAGAAGAATTATCTGAACCTGGACAGGTATTTGCGTTCAACGGAAATATTAGAGGTAATTATGACTCTGCTCCAGAAGATCCGGAAGAACTCAGGGCACAGAGATTAGATATCCACCTTGCCAGCGGGGCACTTCGTGGCAATGTAACACATGTGATTGTAGAAACTGAAGATGGACAGCAATTGATGATCCGCCGAACTAACGAGACAAATTCTGCAAATGACCAACTGTTTGACGTTGCTTCGACAGGTAGAGCTGGTACAGATGGTGAGCGTCGTTCACTTGACTCCAGTACGCTCAAGGATGTCGTTGCTGTTGTGGGCGAACCGCTTGTGCTGGGCATTGATCCGCAGACAGGTAAGCACATCAAAACAAGAAGTCCTATCACTAAGATCACGACGCTTGATATGCGAAAAGATCCTGTAGATCCAAGTCACCCTCGTCTATCCAAGCCGGAACTACGCCGCGATACCGTTGGTGAATTCGGAGAAGCAATGCGAGCCGCCCGTAATCACTCAGCTGATAAAGTAGCCGTGGATGAGGTCGAAAGTGTAATGACAGAGTCGCCATCCGATAAAGTTGAATCTACCAATCCCTATGAGAGCTTAGCTCCTGAGCAACTTGCTAAAGTACGCGATAATATTGCAGACTCCATCGTGCAGGGCATACGCAAGTATGATTTAGCTGAAGTTACTCGTGCTAGTGCAAATCTAGCGGCAATCCAGCGAGAAATAGAAGCTCGATCACCAGAAACACGGCCAGCCCATCAGCGCGGAGAAGTTGACGGAGCTGTAACGTATATAACTGAACCAGATAAAGCTGTTATTCAGAGAATTGTTGGAGAGTTGCAAAAGATTGATGGCGCATCAAACATTGCTCGAGCTATGTATGGTGGTCTTGAAACACCTCAGCAGGATGAATCAGACCCAGAGGCTATACTACAAGCAGCGGAGATGAGTAGCCTATTAGCTAATATATCTCGTGAGATACGCAGTACAACAGGATCTGATTTAGCAGAAAGTACTAACAATCCATACGCGTCTATGAAAAATGAAGAACTCGCCACGACTGTCAACCGATTAAAACAAACTATTCAAGAACGTACAGGCCAGGGTCTCGATACAACAGACTTCAGGAACAGACTAGCACTCGTTGGACAGGTTATCCGGAGTAGGCAGTAAGTGGTTATATGACAAGAAAAAAGCTGCTTATAATTTGTATGGTATTGATCATACCGCCCATACCAATACTGGGAATAATTAGTCAACGCGCTGGCAACCGTATTATATCTGGTAATTCACACGCAAAGTTTGTTGATCAAAAAGTAGCAGAATCTGCATATGAGGATGTCAAACAAGCATTAGGTGCTGGCATGGGTTCCGATTATACTACAGGAAAACCCCACTATTATTTTACATTTAACATTAACCTTCTGTCGTCAGGCACAAAAGAAGGATTCGTATGGCAATATAAGCCTGGTTTTATTCAAGATAGTTTTACAGCCGCCACAAACCCAAGTAAACATAGTGACACCATCGAAGTAAATCTAGAGAATCTTGGTTGGGCAATCCAAAGAGAGGAAGATATACAGTCGTTTGTTGCCAAAGCCACGAATGACAGAGAACGAGATGTTGCCAGACTGCAAACGGCTGCGCTTGAGTGTGGTGATAAGAAGTATTGCCTAGAGGATAAAAGTGAGCAACTCGCAGAACTTAACGACAAACCATTGGATGTAAGCTTCTATCTTACTAACAAGCCGTACGAACTGTATCTAAAATACGAACTGTACCCAGGGGATGAAACAGCTAAGCTGGAAGCAAGGCTTGTATACGGTTGCCAAGCGCCAAGCGATGAATACTGTCGTAAGTAGGTATTTTGAACTAATGATCTTTAATGGTCACATATGACGCAAGACCTAATCCAGTGGGTTCACAATTTTGCTGAACATAGAAACCAACCCGGACAAGTCCATCTCTTCAGCTCCGAGTCGTGAAGCTTCATCATTTTCATCACCGACAATCTTGTCCCAATTGATCTCATAGCCTGCGTCATAAGCAACGCGCGTCCAGAAGATACGTTGCGTCCTGCCATTGCCTTCACGGAACGGGTGGATATAGTTGAGCTGGTCGTAGAAATATGCCAGCCGCTTGATAAATTGTTCTTGCGATAAGCCCTTTAGGTGCTTTTCTTTTGCCAGTTCCGAGAATACAAATGTGGCAGCATCCTGAATTTTACCAACAATCAAAAAGTATTCAGCACCGTCGATATTCTTCTTAATATCAACCGTGCGAATCTGGCCAGCCCACTCGTAGACGTTATGAAACAATTGTATGTGTATGTTCAGTAGCTCTGAAAGATCGTTCGTTCTAGGTATATTGAGTGATTCTATCTCTAGCTCATTGGCAAAGACAATTTGCGGTTCAAGTTTCTTGAGTTCGTCTGATGAGCGAGCGCCGAGTAGGTTCCTGAGATCGCCGATTTCCTCGTCAATATACGGATCGACGAAGTTGGACACTACAGCACCCCGTAACGTGCTCGTATCTTAGTGGCAGCCTGCTTGGCAGAAGCTTTGCCGGCTACATAGTTATCGGCAATTTTACGGGATTCGGTCGATACTTTTAAGCCCTCAAGCTTCTCATTAGCGACTGCTTGTTTGACTAATTTGCGGCGATTTTCAGTGACCTTATTCATACCCTTATTATACCAGAAATCCTTAGCAGACACGAGTTTGTTCTAAGAGCTGCCAAGCACTGTTTGCTGCCCAAACAGTGCCAACTCCGTAAGACGGCCAAAGCCGTTTACGGAGTTACTATTAAAAGCTCAAAATGTAGGTTATCACTCCATCCCTCAGCCACTGCTTTTTGCACCCACTTCTCAACTTTAGTTTTTAATCGTTCGTCACGACAAATCAGTACAATAGACGGGTATCGAGTATCTGACTCCCAGTTGTCATTATCATAAAACTCAATATGCTTAGTGATTGTAGCCCGCATAACAGACTCTGGCATAGTGCCATCAAAACATTCAATAAAGTAGTGGGTACGCTCTTCTGTGCCTGGACTTTCAATAAACGCATATCCGTCTGGTAGTGGTTGAGGAAATAATGTGTTGCCTGCATAATCACTGCGCGTTCTAAACTGAAGGTTTTTACCGTACAGGCTTTTAAGTTGTGCGGCAGCGCCCAAAATACTCAAGCAGTGCCGCACAAACCGATCACTAGCACGCTCGTCTTTTGCGAGCAGCTTTACTAACTTGGGGCTGGCAATATCATTCTCGGCAAGCATTGCAATACCTTTAGGTAATAAATAATATTCAGCAGATCTACCGGCTAACTTATAACTATTATCGTATCGTTTACCTATGTATTCCTGTTCTACTAATATGCGTAATCGTTCATGGGTATAGCGTAAGGATGTACTGAGAGATTGTGAGAAAAGAGTGCAGGTTCCAAACCGAAAGCGAGCAAGAAGCGCGAGTATGTCCCGTTGTTGTTGATTAAGTGGTCTGCGGTAGGTAGGCATAGAAAGACTCCTGTAGGGATAATATATAGTAAAACAACTAAAAACAAGACCTCTTACAGACTATGGGTAATTGGATAGTATTCTAGCCGGTAAGAATATTATCGCTGTTTGCTCACAAGCGACTTGTAGGTTAACCTCTTGCCCTCGATGCGGTTAAACCATTCTTCAAAACGTTCAGTATCGGTCATCTCGCGGGTATTCCAACGATAGGTATACTCATCACAATAGAACTGCAAGTGTTTGGCGCTGACGTGATGGTAGATACCGTTTATTCCGCGCTTCAAGTGCGACCAAAATGATTCGGCGGTATTAGTGCTGGCCATGCCGTTCACAAATTCTTTGACACCGTGATTAACGCTTTCGTGTTTGAACCCAATCTTAGGTAAAGTACGGTAGGGCATGTGTTCGTCAGTATAGACGGTTGCGTTAATGTCGATGTGTTTACGAGCTAAGGTCATGAGCGTTTTACTGCCAGTGTCTTTTGTGGCAATAGCACGTAGTTTTCCGCCACGTTCTACCATGCCAACGACAGGTGCTTTGCTGTTTTTACTGCCAAAGCCTTGAGCTCCTTTACCCGTCAGGGCCCTTAGGCGTTTATGAGCGTGCTTGTTGCTGTCTTTGCCGCCAATGTAGGCTTCGTCCATTTCAACTTCGCCAATAAGCTGTAGTTCAAAGTTACCTGTCTTTACAACCTCGCGAATGCGCTGGAGCATATACCAAGCCGTTGCCTGGCGTACCTTGATAAACTTAGCAAGCTGGATTGAGCTGATACCTTTCTTGATACTGGTAGTTAGATAGATTGCCAGAAACCATTTGCGCAGCGGTATTTTACTGTCCTCAAAGATCGTACCAACCCGAACCGTAAACTGTTGACGGCAAGCAGCACATTTGAATAACTTGCCAGCGTTCTTACCGCTCATGTACTTATATGCCTTACCGATAATGCCGCACTGTGGGCAAGTGATATCGCCGTCCGGCCAACGCTTCTTTTCTAGCTGGTTGCGGCACGCTTGCTCATCAGGGTATTTATCTAGTAGCTCAATGAGATTCATATCTTCCATGCTCTAAGTTTACACTTCTTTGATGGGTGTGTCAAGCGTATATTTGCCTGTTTTTATTATTTTTGTTTAATGTACTTAAATCTAAGTTTAAGCTAATTAATTTACATAAGTCAATAATAAAACTAGCCGATTATCCCTTGACAACATGTAACCCCTGTACTACACTGGTGGTATGAAGTTCACCGTAAAGCACTTCAATGAACGTTTTCCAGATGACGATACCTGTCTGGACTATATGTTCGCGCGTGCCTACCGTAACCTGCCAGCGTGTAACAAGTGTGGAGTGGCCAACCCCAGCTACTACCGCGTTCGTGGCCGTAAGTGTTACGAATGCAAAGACTGCGGCTACCAAGTACACCCACTCGGTAATACCATCTTTCATAAATCTTCTACGTCGCTTCGTGATTGGTTCTATGTCATCTATTTGTTTTCTGTTTCAAAGAATGGTGTATCAGCCAAAGAAGTGGAACGACACTTAGGCTGTACCTACAAGACTGCGTGGCGGATCGCTAAACAAGTCCGGACACTCATGCTACAAGGCGATAGCCCGCTGTCTGGCGTAGTCGAAACAGATGAAACCTACATTGGCGGCCATGAACGAGGCAAGAATATTACTACCCAAAACAAAGCAGTGGTATTTGGCATGGTTGAACGAGACGGCAACGTAAAGGCTGAACATGTTCCGACAGCAGGCGCACGTGTCCTACTACCAATACTGCAAGCGGCAATTACACCTGGCACGATAGTGTATAGCGATCAGGCTCGTGTCTACCGCACGCTTCATCGTATTGGCTACTACCACGATAGTGTTAACCACAGTGTTGGTGAATATGGTCGTGGTATTGTACACACTAACACTATTGAGGGCTTTTGGTCACAGCTTAAGCGCTCAGTAGACGGAACCTACCATTGTGTTAGTGCGAAGTATCTTCAGCTGTATCTGAATGAGTTTGTGTATCGCTATAACCATCGGAAGA